>CAZXXB010000124.1:5866-9938 GCA_964644185.1 uncultured Myxococcota bacterium | reverse complement strand
ACGCGCTGGCTGCGTTCGGGGGGACGAAACGCGCCGTGCCGTTCGTTCGCCTCTCTGCTCTTCCCGTCGGGTCTCTCCCCATCGGGGGCACCCACACCGCGAACGCGCCGCACCCACCAACCACCGCGAGCAACGGGTCGCTATGCCAGTCATTCGCGCCATCGCGCGCCCCGAGTACGAATACGTAGCGCAACTCGACGTCGCCGCCTCGCCCGATGCCCCCAGCGACGGCGCTCGTGTCGGCTCGAACTCACCCGGCGACGGATTCTTCAGCGAATTCATCGACGCAATCTGGAATTTCTTCATCTCCATTCGCCTCGCATGGGCGCTCATCGCCTTTCTCGCGCTGCTCAACATCGTCGGCACCTTCGGGCTGCAAAACAAAGCCCTCGAAGAGTACCGCCGCGCATACCCCGACTGGCTCATCAACATCTTCGCCGCAGTAGGCTTCTTCGACGTCTACGCCTCAACCCTCTTTCTCTTCGGCACCCTGCTGCTCGCCCTCAACCTCATCGCCTGTTCCATCGACCGCTTCCCCATGATTTGGGCCGCAGCCTCGCACGCCCCCGACCCGACACTCTCGCCAAAACGTCGCTTGCCGTTCATGGGCGAAGTCAGCCTCACCTCGGCCTCTTCGCGCGCCCCCGACATCGAAGCCCTCGTCAAAAAGACCCTGCGCACCCGCGTTTTCAAAGCCCAAAAAGACGGCGCCACTCATCTCTTCATCCACCGCAACCGCTACCGCCGCATGGGCGTCTACGTCATTCACACCGGCCTGCTCACCGTCATGTTTGGCGGAATGTACGGCGCCATCTTCGGCGAACACGGCTTCGTCTTTCTCCGCGAAGGCGACCAGCAGGCATTCTACCAAACCCAATACGTCGGACGCCTCGTCGGTGAAGAGCCACTACCATTCACCATCCGCTGCAACGACTTCGAAATGCTCCGCTACGTCACCGGCGAACCCAAAGACTACTACAGCGACCTCTCGATTCTCGAAGACGGCAAAGAGGTCGCCCGCAAACGCATCGAGGTCAACGGCCCGATGGAATGGCGGGGCTACCAGATTTACCAGTCGAGCTTTCAAGACATGCCCCCCGAAGCAGTCTTTCACATCGACTTCATCAACCGCTCCACCGGCAATGGCGAACGCTTCGAGTGGCGCGGCGGCGACAGCTACACCCCACCCGGCGTCGATGCCACCTACCGGCTCGTCGACTTCCACCCCGACCTCGGTGGACACGGCGCGGCCATGCAAATCGAAAAAGCCTACAAAGACGGCAGCGCCGACATCTTCTGGGTCTTCGAGCGCTACCCCGACTTCGACCGCCTCTCACGCCCCGACGCCGTCTCCGTCGTCCTCGTCAAACCCGAACTACGCCAACGCTTCATGACCGGACTCCAGGTAGGGCGTAACCCCGGCGCGATGATCGTCTTCATCGGCGGCTTCATTCTCGTCTTCGGCCTCATCTACGTCTTCCTCTTCCCCCACACCCGCCTCTGGGTCCGCATCGAAGAGACCCGCGTCGTCACCGCCGGGTGGGTCGATCGCGGCCACGTCTGGTTTCAAGACAAGTTCACCGAACTCAACCGCGGCATCGCCGCTCTCGGTGGCGAACTCGTCTACGCCGGCCCTCGTGATGAGGGCACCGCGCCCGCCGCATCGTCTGACACCGCACCTGCAAACACCCCAACGACCGCCCCCAACGGGGCCGGGAGTCAAGCGTAATGGATATCTTCGCTTCAGGTACGCTCTACCAGCTCTCGTTCTGGGCCTACATCGCCGCGGGTGTGAACTACGTCTACGTGCTGCAATCGCGGCGCGAGCAACTCGCCCGCTACGCCACGCTGCTCATGTTCGTCGGCTTTCTCGCCCACACCTCGGGCCTCCTCGCCCGCTGGGTCGAAGCCGGACACGTCGAGATCGCCGCCTACGAACAGGCCGCCAGCATCACCCTCACCGGCTGGGCATGGTTCGAGGTCTTCGTCCAGCACCCGCCCTTCACCAACCTCTACGAGTCGCTCGTCTTTTTCGCGTGGGGCATGGTGCTCGTCTACCTCTTTCTCGAACGTCGCTACAAAGTGCGTGCCTTCGGCGTCGGTGCCGTCATGCTCGTCATCGCCACCATGGGCCTCGCGTCGCTCACCCCCGGCCAGCAAATCAAACCCCTCGTGCCCGCCCTGCAAAGCTGGTGGATGCACGTGCACGTCATCAACGCCTCCATCGCCTACCCCGCGTTTCTTCTCGCCGCCATCGCCAGCTTTCTCTACCTCGTCAAAGTACGCGTCGCCCCCGAAAAAATGGGCATCGCCCTCGGCGTCTTTCTCGTCTTGCTGATGCTCGCACTTGGCGGCGGCACGCGCCTCATCACCGACGAGTTCTGGATGATCCCCGTCTTCCCATTTCAGGGTGCCACCGAGCGCCTCATGTACGGCGCCCAAATCGTGCAGGGTGCCGGCAACCCCAAGACCGAGCAGTTCGTCCTCAAAATGCAGGTCCCCTACATCCACGCCGCCTTCACCGCGACCCTCATCGCCGCACTTGCCATGTCACTCAGTTTCGGAATCTGGGTCCGCACGCGCTCGCAGCTCGCTCAAAAAATCGGCTCGGTCGGTGCCGTCGCGACGGTCGCCTCGCTCGCCCTCGCCCTCGCCGCATTCTTCGTCAACATCGCCACCTACAAAAACGTCACCTTCACCGAAGAGCAGGCCCGCGCGCTGGTCGAGGCCGACGTCGCGCGCCGCATCGGCGACGGCGCCCGCGTCATGCAGTTTCAAATGGCCTCGATGAGCGACATCTCGATTTCGCTCCACTCGAACCCGTTCGTCTTCATGATGCTCACCGTCTGCCTCGTCGCCTCGCTGCTCTACGCCTTCGTCCTCTTCCGCCACGAGTCGCTGAGCCGCGTCCTCCCAGACCCAGAGCTACTCGACCGCCTCAGCAACCGCGCCATCCTCGTCGGCTACCCCGCCATCTCGCTCTTGCTCATCACCGGCATGATCTGGGCCCACTACTCGTGGGGCCGCTTCTGGGGCTGGGACCCGAAAGAGACATGGGCCCTCGTCACGTGGATGCTCTACACCGGCTACTTCCACATGCGCGTCGCCCGCGGGTGGGATGCAAAGCGCACCGCCGCCCTCGCCGTCTTCGGCTTCGTCGTCGTCATCTTCACCTATCTCGGCGTCAACCTCGGACTCACCGGCGACGGGCTGCACAGCTACGGCTCGGTCTGATGCGCCAAGAGCGGGTGCGGCGGCGCGCCGCTACTTGAGTAACTTTCGCTCATAGCCCGGCTTCGGCATGATGCCGCGCAACCGTGAGCGCACCTGCCACAAGAGGCGACTCGACACCGGCGGTTTCAGCGGTGAGCGCGTCAGCGACGCCCGCGTCGGCTTTCGACCTGCGGCGGCGAGTGTGTCGTTTCGGCTCTGCATCGTCGTGAGCCCAATCAGCTCGACCGAGAGACCCGCCCGCTCGAGCGCCTTACGCAGCGTCGCCTCGTCAAAGTACAGACGATTGGCGGGCAAGAGGGCAGGGGGGCGCTCGCCCGCGCGCAGTGTTGCCCCAAGCGTCGTCACATCGAGCTCTGGCACCGTCACCCAAAGCACCCCGCCGGGCACCAGCGCCTCCGCCAGTCGCCGCACCACATCACCCGGCTGCTGACACGTCTGCAGCTTGTGCGTCAGCGCAATCGCCTCAAACGACCGTCGTGGCGGCTGATAGTCATCGAGATTCGCCGTCTCAACCGGCAGACCAAAATGGTCGCGCGCAAACCGCGCCGCAAATCCATCCCCCTCGACCCCGTACACCTGCCAGCCGCGCCCCTGCATCGCCAGCGCCTGCCGACCGATGCCACACCCCACATCGAGAAACCGCCCCGGCCCCTTTACAAAGCTCTCAACCGCCTCCGCCGTAAACAGCAGTCGATCAGTCAGGTCTGCAGGTGGCGGAAAGTGCGCGGCTCGAAACGCCTCTTCGCTCGCATACGCCGTCGGTACCCGCCCCAGCGCAGGTTCAGCCCGCACGAGCGAACAACCCACACAGCGCACGAGCCGCGTCAGCGCCGCGTCA
>CAZXXB010000124.1:0-5827 GCA_964644185.1 uncultured Myxococcota bacterium | reverse complement strand
CTCGCTGCGGCGGTCGCCACACAGTGGACAAATCGCTGCATCGAGTGCGGTGGTCATCATGTTGTGTCGGCACCTTTTGGCGCGTCGGGCCTCTGCAACTCACGCGGCCAACTCACGCCGCCAGTTCAGAGCGCAGTCAGCCGCGAAAGCCAAGTCGATCGCGCAGCGCCTCGACCCGATCGGCCTTCTCCCACGGAAACTCCTCACGGCCAAAGTGACCATAAGCCGCGGTCGCCGAATAAATCGGGCGCAACAGGTCAAACTGCTGAATGATCATGCCCGGACGAAAATCGAAAACATTGCTCACGGCATCCGCAATCTTCTCGTCGGGCATTTTGCCCGTGCCAAACGTCGTCACCAGCACCGAAGTCGGCTCCGCAACGCCAATCGCGTACGACACCTGCACCTCGCAACGCTCAGCAATGCCCGACGCGACGACGTTCTTCGCCACATAGCGGCAATAGTAGCACGCCGAGCGGTCAACCTTCGACGGGTCTTTGCCCGAGAACGCGCCACCACCATGGCGCGCCGCACCGCCATACGTATCGACGATGATCTTGCGCCCCGTGAGCCCAGCGTCACCCATCGGCCCGCCAATCACAAAGCGCCCGGTCGGGTTGACGAAAATGCGCATCTTCGCCGCACGCATTGCCTCGGGTATCACCCGGTAAATGACCTCTTCGGTCACGTACTCGACGAGCTTAGCGTGCGTCACCTGCTCACTGTGCTGCGTCGAAACAACAACCGTCTCGACCTCTTTCGGGCGCTCATCTTCGTAGCGAATCGTCACCTGGCTCTTGCAGTCGGGCCGCAAAAACGTGTTGCCAGCGCGGCGCTTGTCCGCGAGCGAACTCACGAGCTTGTGCGCGTACATGATCGGCATCGGCATCAACTCGGGCGTTTCACGCGTGGCATAGCCAAACATGATCCCCTGGTCGCCCGCGCCCTGCTTTTCAGGGTTGCCACGATCAACGCCCTGCGCAATGTCGGGGCTCTGCTGGTCGATGCTCGTGATCACCGCGCATGTTTCCCAGTCGAAGCCCATCGCCGACTGGTTGTAGCCGATGCGCTTCACCGTCTCGCGCACCACGTGCGGCATGTGCACGTAGCCCTTCGTCGTGATCTCGCCGCCAATCAGCACCATCCCCGTCGTCACGAACGTCTCGCACGCGACCCGGCTGTACTTGTCTTGCGAGAGGCACGCATCGAGTACGGCATCGCTGATCTGGTCGGCAATCTTGTCCGGATGACCCTCGCCAACCGACTCTGAGGTAAACAGGTAGCTCGACATCAAGTTTCTCCCAAGTCTGGAACGTGAGCTGCCTCAAGAGCAACGCGCGAAAACCTGACGACAAACCGTAACAAAGCGCGCGAGAGGCAGCACATCGAAGATTCGGTGAACTACCGTGCGCTTTCGCGGCTTGTCAACCGGCGCGACCGATTGCGTTGACGGCGCCGTGTCACACGTTTGCCACCTGTCTCCGCAATCTTACGCGCCGCGCTCCGTCGCGCGTGCCGCGATGTCGCGCCGAAAATGCGCTCCGTCGAAATCAATCAACTCGACCGCCCCGTATGCCTTCGCAATCGCTTCGGCATGCGTCGCCCCACGCGCCGTCACCCCCAGCACCCGCCCCCCAGATGTCACAATCTCGCCATTCAGGTTTTTCGCGGTACCGGCATGAAACACCGTCGCGCCAGTCGCTTCCGCAGCTTCAAGCCCAGTTATCACGCACCCGTTCGTGCTCGTCGCCGGGTAACCCTTCGACGCCATCACGACGCACACGGCGGCGTCGCGGTGCCATTGCAGTGGCGTTTCATCAAGCCTGCCACGCGCCGCCGCGTCGAGCACTGGCAGCAGGTCACTCTCAAGCCGCATCATCAACGGCTGCGTCTCCGGGTCGCCAAACCGTGCGTTGAACTCGAGCACATACACCCCCCGTGGCCCAATCATCAGCCCCGCGTACAACAGCCCCACGAACGGCGTCCCGCGCTCCGCCATCCGCGCCACGACCGGACGCATCACATGCTCCATCACATGTGCCTCAACCTCCGCGGTGAGCACCGGCGCCGGGCTATATGTGCCCATCCCGCCCGTGTTCGGCCCCAAATCACCGTCATACGCGCGCTTGTGGTCTTGCGAGCCCGCGAGCGCGACGACCCGCTCGCCGTCACAAACCGCCAGAAACGAAGCCTCTTCGCCATCAAGTCGCTCTTCCACCACCACCTCACCGCCCGCCCCACCAAGCGCGTTGTCAATCAGCAGACTGCGCACCGCCGCCTTCGCGTCATCAGCGGTCTCGCACACAAACACCCCCTTACCCGCCGCGAGCCCGTCGGCCTTCACCACGCAACCCGTCGGCCCAAGCTCATCGACAAACGCCAGCGCCGCCTCGACCTGCCCACGCGTGAACGCCGCGTACCTCGCCGTCAACACCCCCGCCTCAGTCATGATCTCCTTTGAAAACGCCTTTGACCCTTCAAGCCTTGCGGCCGCCTGCGATGGACCAAACACCGCCACCCCCGCCGCCCGCAACACATCCGCAAGCCCATCCACCAGCGGCTGCTCGGGCCCCACCACCACAAGGTCAATCTTCTCGCGCAACGCAAACGACGCCACCCCCGCAATATCGGTCGCCTTCAGCGGAACATTCGTCGCCACCCGTTCCGTTCCCGGATTCCCCGGCGCCACAAAAAGCGCCTCACACTCTGGGCTCTGCGCAATCTTCCACGCCAGCGCATGCTCACGTCCGCCGCTACCAACCACGAGTACTTTCATCGTCTCTCGCTCTTCTAAAGGTTCTGTCGCTGCTCTCGCTCACGAAAAGGGCAGGGGACCAAAAGCGGACGAGACACGTCTACTCGGGGCGTCCCCTCAAACGTTCACTCCCACTCAATGCCTGAAATGCCGCATGCGGGTAAACACCATCGCCAGACCCAGCTCGTCGGCACACGCAATCACCTCATCATCGCGCACCGAACCGCCCGGCTGTACCACCGCCGTGATGCCCGCTTCCGCCGCCGTCTCGACCCCATCGCGAAACGGAAAAAACGCATCCGAAGCCAGCACCGACCCCCGTAGCCGCTCGCGACCAAGCGCCATATCGGCCCCGCCCCCCGCCTTCAGCACCGCAATGCGCGTCGAATCAACCCGACTCATCTGCCCAGCCCCCACCGCCCCCACCCGGTCTGGAAACGCATACACAATCGCATTCGACTTCACGTGCTTCGCCACCCGCCACGCAAACTCGAGCGCCTGATACTCTGCCTCGCTCGGCGCCCGCTTCGACACCACCTCTCCATCACGCGGAGAAACGATCTTCGCGTCTGGCTCCTGCACGAGATACCCACCCGCAACCCGCGCGTAGACCGCGTTCGCCGCCGCCCGCGCTTCGCCATAATCAAGCGTCAGCAGCCGCAGATTCTTCTTCTTACCCAGCACCTGCAATGCCTCATCGCTAAACGACGGAGCAATGATCACCTCGAAAAAAATCTCCTTCATCGCCGCCGCCGTCTCGCCATCGACCGCGTGCGACAAGGCCACCACACCGCCAAACGCCGACGTCGTGTCGACCGCAAACGCCTTCTGAAACGCCGTCGCGAGCTGCGCCTCATCAAGCGCCGCCCCACACGGATTATTGTGCTTGATGATTGCCACCGCCCGTGCATCGGCATGCCCCGGCATCGGCGACAGCTCGAGCACCAGCCGCAGCGCCGCATCAGCATCTAGAATGTTGTTGTAAGAAAGCTCTTTGCCCTGCACCTGCCGCATCTTCGCGAGCCCCGCACGCACCCCATCCGGCGCATAAAACGCCGCCTTCTGATGTTGATTCTCACCATAACGGCACGCCTGCACGAGATTCAGCGACAGGTGCCGCGTCGCCGGACTCTTCACCGCCGCCGCCTCGCCCGCCACCTCAGCCTCTGCCGCCGCATCAAGCTCGGCCAGTCGCTCGGCAAGGTAGTTCGCAATCGCCCCATCATACGACGCCGTGTGGGCAAACGCCTTGTGCGACAGCCGCCGCCGCATCTCGCGCGTCACCCCCTCACCCGCCGCCGCCGCCAGCACCCCCGCGTAGTCGCCAGGGTCAACCACCACAGCCACAGACTCAAAGTTCTTCGCAGACGCCCGCACCATCGCCGGCCCACCGATATCAATGTTCTCAATCGCCGTGTCGAGGTCTATCCCCGGCTTCGCCACCGTCTCTCGAAACGGATAAAGATTGACCACCACAAGGTCGATGCCCGTGATGCCATGCGCCGCAAGCGCCGCCACGTGCTCAGCACGCCGCCTATCCGCCAGTATCCCCCCATGCACCGCCGGATGCAGTGTCTTCACCCGCCCATCGAGAATCTCTGGAAACCCCGTCACCTCATCCACCGCCGTCACCGGCAACCCCGCCGCCGCAAGCGCGCTCTTCGTGCCGCCCGTCGAAATGAGACGCACCCCAAGCTCGACAAGACCACGCGCAAACTCGACGAGCCCCGTCTTATCCGACACCGACAACAAAGCGGTTTTCGGCTTCACGGCACCCAGCGGTTGAAGGTTCTTCGGCGACTCAATCATGGCTCGCACCACCTGATGTGTTGGGGACGATTTCTCGATCAGAGACATTTCGCGACAGCGCGCGTTCGCTATCGCGCGCCACGTGGGGCGTCAAGCACGACGCGCGACATCTCAAAAGCAAAAAACCCCTCGCAGACATCGCTTGCGAGGGGTCTACCTGCACGGTACGACCGAGTCCGCGATTACTCGCCCTGTCCCGGAGTAAAACCCTTCACCCCGTCAAACGTGTAGAGCCCCTCGGTCTTGATGATGTTGAGCCCCAGCGCATCAAGCCTGCTCAGCAACGCAATCACCTCTTTCTGCGCAACAGGCGAAGAAAGATCGGGCCGCTTGAACCGGCAACGCCAGTGATCGGTGCAGAAACTCTCCGGAAACCCGTTCGGCCACACCCGCAACCCACGGTTCGAAATCATCGAAACTTGAAAGTCGGGCACGTTTGCCTTCTGCACGATCTCCGCAAGCTCGTTCGGCGTGCCGCCATACCAGTGCAAAAACACGTCCACGCCGATCTGCTCTTTTTTCGCGCGGGTCGTCGGCGACGCGGTCGGCGGCGTAAAGCCCTTCGCCCCCGTGTTGTAGACCGCCGGCTTGAACGTCTGCGGAGACTGCCCAAGCCGCGCCACAACCGCCTTCGCGAACTCCTTCGTCCCCACCTTCTCTTTGCTTACACCCTCTTTGAAAATGTCGTAGGTGTGAATCCCGTCTTCAATCGTCTTCAACCACGCGTTGTGCGCCCGCGCCGCCACATCCGCTTGCCCGATATGCACGAGCATCTGAATGCCGCCGAGAAACAGCCCCGATGGATTCGCAAGGTTCTGGTTCGCGCGACGCGGTGCCGACCCGTGAATCGCCTCGAACATCGAGCAGATTTCGCCCACGTTCGCCGACCCTGCGAGACCCACCGAACCCGCGATCTGTGCCGCAACGTCACTCAAAATGTCGCCGTAAAGGTTTGGCATCACGATCACGTCAAACGCCTCGGGCGTATCGGCCATCTTCGCCGCACCAATATCGACGATCCAGTGCTCCTTCTCGATCTCCGGATACTCGGCACCGACCTCATCGAAGACCTTGTGAAACAGGCCGTCGGTGAACTTCATGATGTTGTCTTTGGTAAAGCACGTCACCTTCTTGCGGTTGTATAGGCGCGCGTACTCAAACGCGTAACGGCAGATTTTCTCACTGCCCGGACGCGAAATCAGCTTCAGGCACTGGTACACCTCGTCGGTCTTTTCCAGTTGGCGGGCCGTGGCGGCACGGATT
>CAZXXB010000123.1:10301-10910 GCA_964644185.1 uncultured Myxococcota bacterium | reverse complement strand
CGCCCATTCTTCTCGAAGCCGGACTCGAAGTCTTCGTCGCGTCACTCGAAAGCGGCGAAGACCCCGACACCTACGTTCAGAAATTCGGCGCCGACGCGATGCGCGCCCGACTCGACAAAGCACGCCCTGTCATCTCATTTCTCCTCGCCGCTTCGCTCGCCGACCACGACGACGGCGCCACAGTCGAAGACCGCGCCGCCGTGCTCGAAGAAGTCGCCCCCGCGCTCAAAAGCCTTCCCGCCGGTGTCGTCCGCACCCAGTACATCCACGAAGTCAGCGACCGCCTCCGCATCGGCGAGCACGACGTCGTCCGCGCCATGCGCAACGCCAAATCAGAGCGCCTGTTCGACGAAATCGGACCCGCTCATATCGATGCAAACGACCACGATGCCGAAGGCGGCTGGGCCACCGTCAACGTCACCGAACCGTGGGCCGACCTCTTTGCCCTCGCCTGCCTCGCCCACGACGATGTCGTCGCCGGCATACCCGATTTCGTCTTCGAAATGATCGACGCACTCGAAGTGCGCATGCTCATCGAACGCGTCGTCCACGACGCCCTCGACGGCGTGCGCCAACCAAGCGCAGACCTCTACCTCATGGATGCCGGGG
>CAZXXB010000123.1:7791-10246 GCA_964644185.1 uncultured Myxococcota bacterium | reverse complement strand
TCAGACGACGACCCCGCCCCCGGTCGCAACGCGATGACCGCCGATGACGCCCTCGTCGAACTGCTTGGCCAGCTACGCCGTCGCCACCTGCTTGAGTTGCGCGAGGCCCTGCAAAACGAGCTGCGCGAGGCGATGCGCAACGGAGACCGTGCCGTCGCAGCCCGCATGAGCGAAGAGATTCGCGCAACAAATGATCAACTAAGGCAGTTTCAGCCATAACCCCCGTCGCGCGACACCTCAAAGTGTGGTAAACGCCCCGTTTCGCGTCGTCGCGGGGTTTCGACTGCTCAATCGGCGAAATCCTCCCGAAAAAACATGTCGCAGACTTGCGCTTGTTGACGGCGGGCTTACTGTAGGTCGTTGGCTTTTGCCCACTCGACGTGGGCGAGGCGTTTCTCTATTCGGCACCCCGTGGTCACGGTGGCGCCCGACAAGGCGGGTCAGAGCAAGGTGGCACCCAAAAAGGCAGTTCCGGCGGCGAAAAAGGCGTCCCCCTCGACGAAGTCCAAGCCCGTGGCGTCAAAAGGCGCTCAGGCAAAGACCGCGGCGAAGGGCGCACAGGCTCACAAATCCGCCAAACCGGCAGCGAAGCCACAGCCCAGGGCCACGAGCGCCGCAAAGGCCGCGGTAAAGCCGGGCGCGGGCAAAGCTGCGCCGCAAAAAGCGCACGCCAAGCCGCAGCCAAAGAACGCCCAGAAGCCCGCCGCGAAGCCAGCCCGTCCGCAGGCAACCGTCGCAACCAAAACCGCCAAGGTCACCGCGGGCGCTCAAAAGAAAAGCATCAAGACTGGCGCCCAGGCCGCAAAATCATCGCACAAGCCCGCCTCGGCCAAAGCGGCGCACCACGCCAAACCGGCCGCAAAGCACACGGCCAAACCCGTTGCGAAGCAATCGGCAAAAGCTGCTCACGTAGCCCCTGCCGCAAAAGACAAAACTTCCGCAAAAGACAAGAAAGCCCACGACGCGAAGGTTGCAGCCGAGGCAGCCGCCGCAGCCTCGAAGGCCGCAAAGGCGGGCAAAGACGCCGCAAAGGCCCCCGCTGCCGCCAAGAAGCAAGAAGCCACCGCGGCAAAATCATCAAAAACCGAACAGAAGTCATCGAAGGCTGAAGCGCCAGAGAAGACCAGCAAGGCATCGAGCATAGAAAAGCACGACAAGTCTGCCAACGTCACCGCCAAAGGCGGCAAACAGGCAGCAAAGGCCAAGGGCAAGCCCGGGCCCGTTGAAGAAGCAGACGACGAACTCATCGAAGCCGCCCCCGCAAAAGGCCGCGCCGACGATCACGACGACGAAACCCCCGAGGGGCAACCAGGCGAAACACAGGCCGAAGAAAACTTTGACGACTTCGCCGACCTCGCCTCCGACAAGAAAAAGAAAGCCGACTTCTTCGACGACTTCTCGTCGCAAGATGAAGGTGCCGACGATTTCGTCTCGACCGACCAGCTCGACGACGTCATGACGATGTTTGGCGAGGCCAACGACATCGAAATCATCGACGAGGGCACAAAGGTCGTCCTCAACACCTCCGCCGCCGCCCCCGAGCCAGAGGCCGAGGCCAAGACCGAATCGAGCGGAGAAGAAGAGGCCGAGGCCGCCTACGCCACGAGCAACGACCCCGTGCGCATGTACCTGCGCAAAATGGGCTCAGTCTCGCTCCTCACCCGCGAAGGCGAAGTCGAAATCGCCAAACGCATCGAAGAGGGCGAACGCGACATTCTCCGCGTCGTCATCTCGTCGCCCGTCACCGCCCGCGAAATTATCGGACTCGGCGACAAGCTGCGCAAAGGACATATCCGCGCCCGCGACATCGTCAAAGACTCTGAAGAGTACGACGACAGCGAAGAGGTCGAGCCCGGCGAAATTCAGCAGAGCCCCGCCGAGAGCGCACTCACCGAGAAGCTGCTCAAGACCTTCGACCGCATCAAGAAGCTCGACAAAGAAGCCAAAGAATCCGAAGAAAAACTCGTCAAGTTCAAGCTCGACGAGAAAAAGCGTCGCGAAATTCGCGACCTCGTCCGCGCCCGCCAGAACGAGATGATCGAACTGCTCGAAGAGATTCGTCTCAACAAGCGCCAGGTCGATCGTGTCGTCGAGCGCCTCGCCGCCACCGTCCAGCAGATTCGCGACACCGAGCGCGAGATCGCAAGCGTCGAGTCGCGCGCCCGCATGAGCATCAAAGAGGTGCGCCAGACCCTGCGTGACATGGCGAAGTCACCTCAAAGCGAACGCGCCGTCGAACGCAAACTCGGTCTGCGCAAAGAAGAACTCGTCGACCTCGAACAACTCGCCCGCAACGCCCAGAAAAAACTCCAGAAAATCGAGATGGAGGCCGGCCACCCCATCGAACAGATTCGCAAGGCCTACAACGACATCAACAACGGGCAGCGTCGCGCCGAGTACGCCAAAGCCGAGCTTGTCGAGGCCAACCTGCGCCTCGTCGTCTCGATTGCCAAAA
>CAZXXB010000123.1:6083-7775 GCA_964644185.1 uncultured Myxococcota bacterium | reverse complement strand
GCGCCCTCCAGTTCCTCGACCTCATTCAAGAGGGCAACATCGGCCTCATGAAGGCCGTCGACAAGTTCGAATACCGTCGCGGCTACAAATTCTCGACCTACGCCACATGGTGGATACGCCAGGCCATCACACGCGCCATCGCCGATCAGGCTCGCACCATCCGTATCCCCGTCCACATGATCGAGACGATCAACAAGCTCATCCGCACGAGCCGTTACCTCGTTCAGGAAATCGGACGCGAACCGACCCCAGAAGAAATCGCCGAAAAGATGGAGCTTCCGCTCGAAAAGGTCCGCAAGGTCCTCAAGATAGCGAAAGAACCGATCTCGCTCGAAACCCCCATCGGCGAAGAAGAAGACTCGCACTTGGGCGACTTCATCGAAGACAAGGGCGTCATCTCGCCGCAAGACGCCGTCATCAACCTCAACCTCGCCGAGCAGACCCGCCGCGTTCTCGCGACCCTCACCCCCCGCGAAGAAAAAGTGCTCCGCATGCGCTTCGGCATCGGTGAAAAGAGCGACCACACCCTCGAAGAAGTCGGGCAAGACTTCGCCGTCACCCGTGAGCGTATCCGCCAAATCGAAGCCAAAGCGCTGCGCAAGCTGCGCCACCCCTCGCGCTCGCGCAAACTCAAGGCGTTCGTCGAGACCTGATACCCGGCCCCTCGGCGCGCAAACGATAGATCGTCGTCAACGTCTCAATCATTGTTGGCAACACCGCGATTTTTGAGCGGCCCTCGGCACGTTCGTCAAACGTGATCGCCACCTCGCACACGCGAAATCCCATTCGCAGTGCCAGCGTCGTCGTCTCGACCTGAAACGCATACCCCCCCGCCACCGCCGGAGCATCTTGCAGCGCGACGAGCACCTCGCGGCGAAACAGCTTGAACCCGCTCGTCAGATCGGCAATCGGCGAGTCGAGCGCTACCCGCGCAAAAAGGTTCGCCGCTCGACTCACCACCCGCCGCCATCCGCTCCAGTTCGCCACACTCCCCCCCACCACGTACCGCGACCCGACGACAACATCGGCGCAATCGAGTTGCCCAAGCATCACAACGAGCGCGCGCGGATCATGCGAAAGGTCGGCGTCAAGTTGCGCCACATACGCACGACCACTCTCGAGCGCCCGCCGAAACCCCTCTCGGTACGCGCTACCAAGCCCCATCTTCGCGCCCCGTACCACCACCTCGACCCACCCACCGGCGCGCCGCGCAACCTCCGCCGTCCCATCCGGCGAGTTATCATCAACGACGATCGCACGCGCCAACGGCAACGCCTCGTGCAACGACGAAAGCAACAGCGCAATCGACGCCGCCTCGTTATACGTCGGCACCACCACGATGAGTTCACCGCCGTCGCTTGAGTTGCTGCACGTTTTCGCACTACTGTGCGCCGTCATTCACATTTCGACCTTGTCGGAAAGGATTCGCCCATGAATCGCATCGCTGCGCGCCGCATCGCTCTTCTTGTCACGCTTGCCACGACCACCGCTCTCTCCGCAACGGCTCTCGCCAACCCCTTTGGTGGACTCATGGGGGGCGGGTCAAAAGACGAAGAAGTCAAAATCGAATCCAAAGACCTGCACCCCCAGCTCTCGCAATTTGCCGGCACCGACCTCGACCCCTTCAAAGAAAAGGCCCTGACCTACACGAAGCTCTCGATCAAAGACGTTGATGACTTCAACGCCAATGCC
>CAZXXB010000123.1:5762-6073 GCA_964644185.1 uncultured Myxococcota bacterium | reverse complement strand
GCTTACCGGCGCCACCAAGTTCGTCACCACCGCACTCGAAAAAACCAAAGCCGAGATCGCCGGCGGAACCTTCGACCAGGCCGCCATCTCGGGCCGCGTCTCGACGCTCACCACCGTTGTATCGGGCCTCACCGGCACCGCCACCCAGACGCTCGCCCAGGGCAAAGACCTCGTCAACAAGCTCCCCAAGCTTCTCGCCGGACCCAACGCCCTCAAAGCCCCCCAAATCAAAGACACCGTCATGAAGCACGTCGAAACGCTGAAAAAACTCCCAGACGACTTCAAGGTGCTCACCGCCGATCTCGGCGACA
>CAZXXB010000123.1:5288-5744 GCA_964644185.1 uncultured Myxococcota bacterium | reverse complement strand
GCCGGTGCCGCATCGGGTGCAGCTGGCGCAATGCCAAAGCTGTAAAATCGCCCAACCCCGACCCGACACGGGGGACACTCGCTTGCATCGCACGGGGGGGCGGTGCTAGGCGAAAAATCCCCCGTTTTGTTGTGCGCCAGCCGTCTCGGCAGCGACGACAATTCACGACGATGCGCGGGCTCAAACGACCACGCGCGGTAAGCGGAGACGCGAAAGATGAGTCAGGCCGACGAGATTCGCACCGGTGCGCCCGGCGGTACAGCCAACGCCTCGACCCCCGCTTCGCCCGACCCCGAGCTCCACACCGGAGACCTCGTCGCCGGAAGATATCGCGTCGAGCGATTTCTCGCCCACGGCATCTTCAGCAGCGTCTATCGCGGCGTCGATTCAACCACCGGCGAGACCGTCGCCATCAAGCTCTTCTCGCCACAACTCTTCGTTGACCCCGACGCCAAC
>CAZXXB010000123.1:0-5267 GCA_964644185.1 uncultured Myxococcota bacterium | reverse complement strand
GCGTCATCCTCAAGCTCCTCAACCATCCCAATATCCTTCGCGTACTCGATGTCGTCGTCGAGAACGACCACTACGTCGTCGTCACCCCCTACATCGAAGGCGTCAGCCTGCGCGACACCCTCGACGGACACAAAGCACGCGGTCGCGTCTTCGCCTTCACCGAAATCGAACCGATGGTCAATCAGGTCGTCGCCGGTATGGAAACCGCACGTCCCCTCACCGCCCACGGTGGACTCTTTCCAAGCCGCATCATCATCGAAAAAAGCGGCCACGTCTGGCTCACCGATTTTCGTCTAGACAAGCTTTTGCCCCGCATCCCCTTCTTGAAGCGCATACGCCGCGCCAACAACGTCGCCTACCTCGCCCCCGAACTTCGTAGCGGTCAGGACGACCCCACCCCCGCAACCGACGTCTACTCGCTCGCCGTCATCATCAAAGAAATGCTGAGCGGCGTCGCCCACACCGGTGAACCAGGACGCGACTCACCCCCCGTCTCCACGGTCAATCCCACACTGCCCGCCAGTATGGATGCCGTGCTCGACGCCGCCCTGAAGCTCAACCCTGCCGCGCGACCACACACCGCCGCCCAACTCTGGAACCGCCTCAAAGAAGCCTGCGCCGGTCACGAAGCGATGATGATGCTCGGCGATGACGACCTGCTCGAACCCGAAGAGCACACCCGCATCGACGCCTCGTATCTCTCGCCCGAACCGCCGAGCCTTGAGCCCGCCCCTGCCCCGGCACCGGCACCGTCGCCAGCCCCTGCACTCGCCGCACCCCGCGCCGAAGTCGGCGCGCTCGACGACTTGCGCAAAGACGACGAAAACGCCGACCAGCGCACCGTCATCCTCAACGTTGGCGAGGCGCCCACAAAACTCATCGACGTCTCCCCTGCCCCGGCGCAACGTGCAGCACCAAAACCTGCCCCTGCACCGGCACCCGCCGCCCCGCAGGCCGCACCGAAACCTGCCCCGAAACTGGCCCCTGCCCCGGCACCCACCGCCCCGCAGGCCGCACCAAAACCAGCACCAAAACCTGCCCCAGCCCCGGCATCCACCGCCCCGCAGGCCGCACCAAAACCAGCACCAAAACCGGCCCCGGCACCCGCCGCCCCGACCGCCGCCGCACCACGCCCCGCAGCGCCGCACCGCGCAACCGCAAACCCGACCGTCATCACTCAAGAGAAGCGCTCTAGCGGACTCTTGTGGGTCGTCATCGTCGTGCTCGCCGCCGCAGGTGCCGCCGTACTCGCTACCCAGAGTAGCCGCAAACCCAACGCCCCCGACCGCGACATGGAAACCGCCGTGCGTCGCGAACGCGAGCGCCTCGATCAAAAACGTCTGCGTGACGAGGCAGCCGCCAACCCGCCCGCAGCACAGGTGCCCGCAGCAGAGGCGGCGCTACCCGCATCAGCGTCAGCGCAACCTGCCGCACCCACACCACCCGCTCAGGCAGCCCCAACCGCCCCGCAACCTGCGCCAGCGACGGCACAGCCGACCCGCCCGGCACCATCTGCGCCAGCCACAACTTCCACCGCATCGAGCGCACCCAGACCCACCCCTGCGCCTGCGCCGACACCTGCACCCAGGCGCACCACAAAGTCGGCAAAAGACGACAATCGTTCCATGGATTTCGACGACGGCCCCATGCCCACAGGCGAAAACATGCGCCCAAGCGTGATGGGCGTGCCAGCGAGCGCACCCGCACCCGCACCCGCACCCAAAAAATCCGCCGCCGATGGCGACCTCTGGGGTGATTGGGAATCAAAACAGGGCGGCGCTGCCCCCGCAAAGGCTGGCACCAAACCGACCAAAGCACCTGCGCCACCAATGGCCGCGCCACCAGCAAAGTCGGAGCCCGCAAAGCAGGCTCCGCAAAAAGACCCCAAAGACTCGAAAAACTGGGGCTGGGATTGATCGTCGCAGCGCGGTAAGCGCGACGGCGCCCGTTCGCGCCATGCGCTCGCTCGCTATATCTCTTGCGCCTCAACCGCGCGTCGCACCGATGTCGTCACCGCTCGCTCTTCGCGCACCGTGCCGTCACCGACAAAGTGCCACAGCCGGTCAAACGGAAGATCGGGGTGATGCGTCGCCATCAGCACCGTTCGCCCCTCCATCGCCTCAAGCAACACCCGGTCAAACTGCGCCCGCCCCTCACCATCGAGCGCCGTGCGCGGCTCATCAAGCAGCAGCACCGGCGGGTCAAACAGCATCGCGCGGCACAGGCACAGCCGCTGCAACTGCCCGCGTGAGAGCAGATGCCCCCGCTCGCCCACCACCGTCTCGAATCCGTTCGGCAACCGCGAAATGAACTCGAACGCCCCAAACTGCTGCGTCACCCGAATCAGGTGCTGCTCGGTCACCCGCACCCCCAGCGTCAGGTTGAAACGCACGCTTTCGTTAAAAACAAACGCATCTTGCCCGAGATACCCAAACATCCGCCGATACTCGGTCAACGCCAGCGTATCGACCGCCACCCCGTTCAGCCGCAATGCCCCCTTTTTCGGCGTGTCGTGCCGCGCGATCAGCCTCAACAACGTGCTCTTTCCACTTCCATTGGGCCCCACGAGACCCACCCGCTCGCCCGCCTTCAACCCCAGCGTCACATCACGCAACACCAGCGGACCCTCGCCATACCCATACGACACGTTGTCGATCTCGAGCCGCTCAATGCTCGTCGGCACCGCCGCCCCCGCTTCGTTCTCGGTCTCCCAACCCACCACCTCGGTGAGCCGCAAAAACGCCCCCTTCGCCGACGACGCCTGCCGCATCACATCGGCAAGCCGCGTGACCGGACGATAAAACAGCATCAACGCCGTCAAAAACGCCACCAGTGTGCCGCTCGTCAGCTCACCATTCACCACCCGGTCGCGACTCAACAACACCACAATCGCAAGCGCGATCGCCGCCGCCAGCATCGTCACCGGGCGCGCCGCCGATGACCACAACCCATACCGATTTGCCGCATCGCAAAGTTGCTCAGACTCGTGGCGAAACCGCGCCCGCAACACCGTCTCGCGACCAAAAAAACGTATCGTCGACAACCCCGCCAACGCATCTGAAGTAAAGCTCTGACTGCGCCGATGCTGGTCGAGCAACGCTTCAATCGCCTCGCGGCTGCGCCGCGCAATCAGATAACCCGGTATCACCACGAGCGGAACGATCACGAACGACGTGATCGTGAGATCGTAATCGAGCACCAGCAGCGCCCCCACCATCATCACGAGCGATGACGCATCGCGCCCCGTGCCCGCAATCAACCCCACCAGCAACGTCGTCGCCTGCTCCACATTTTGATAAATCAGCGGAAGGTGACTCGCCGACGGCACCGACTCGAGATGCACCGACCGCGCCCGCGTGATGCGCTCAAACACCTCCACCCGCAGATCAGACGCAAACTGCTGCTGCCACCGCAACGCCAACAGCGTCACCCCAAAATCAGCAAGCGCAGTCACCGCATACATCGGCACCAGCAACAGCGGATAAGCGACCGCGAGCGGCCCCAGCGACGGCACCCCACCACCCGACGAAAACAGCCGCTCATCAACGAGCTTGCGCACCAGAAACACGAACAGCAACGCCACCGCCGTTTGCAGCACCACCGCCGCCAGTATTTTTCCCAGCGTCGCCCGGTGCTTGTGCAATAGGCGCCAAATGTCGGCTGTCAGTGTCATGCAATCGACCCCGGCCCCGCCACCCGACGCCCGCCAGCGTTGGCCCGCTCGCTACTCGCAGCTTTCGACCCGGTTGAGTTCTTCGCCCTCTTCGATCACCACATCAAAATTCTTATCGCACCCCAATGCCTCATTCACGATCCGCACCGTGTGCCTTCCCGCCGTCAGCGGAAACCCAAGCAGCGGCGCATCCTGCCCCGTGTCACGACCATCGACAAACACCTTCGCGCCGGGCCGCACATTCAGCGAAAGCCGACCCATCGCCTCTGCCCGTGGCGAATCACCCGCCTCGGAGTTGGGCGAAACACCCAGCATATACCGACGCACCGCACGCTGATCACGACACTCAGACGCCGTCGGCATGATCGTCTCGCGCTTGGCAAACGAGCTACCGTACCGCAACTCAAGCTCGGTCGATTCGCCGCACGCCACGATGCGCTCGGCCCGCACCGGCGTGTTGCCGATGAACCTGTCTGCGATGAAAACCCCCGCCCCCGGCGGCTCACTCTCAATCGTCGCCGCAAACCGCTTTCTCGGAAGCTTCACCACCAGCTTTTCGGTCTCGTGCTCATTCACCCGAAACTTCACCACCGTCTCTTCAAAGTCTTCGCGACTCAATATCAACGTGTGGTCAACCCCCGCCGCGATGTTACCCAGCTTCGTCGGCGTCGGCTCAAACAACACCCGCCCATCGAGCGACAGCGCCGCCCCCGCCGGGTCTGAAATAATCTCCACGCTCCCATACGTCTTGTTCACCGGTTGAAGCTCAATCACCCGCTTCACCGTCTCACCCGGACCAAGCTCAATCGACTCTTCGTGTGCCTCAAACTGGTCGCGCTTCACCAGCACCTTGTACATGCCGGGCTCGATGCCCTCGAGGTTCACCCGCCCATTCGAACCCACCAGTTTGTTGTCGACGTAAATCCGCGCATCCTGCGGAAACACCGAAAACTCCAGCGAACCCGGCGCAAGCGACGTCACGGTCGTCTTCGCTGCGTTCGCCCGCTCGCGTTCAAGCCACTTCACCCCGAACCACACCACCGCCGCCAGCACCAGCATCACCACCGCGACAATCGCCGCCCACGCAACCCCGCTCAACCCGCGCTCTTTTCGCCGCGCAAGACCCACATCCGCCGCACCAGCGCTTGCACGCGACCGCGCACCAGCACTCGCCGCGTTCACACCCGCCGCACCAAGCATCCCCGGTGGTGGACGCGAATTCGACGGCGAAAAGTCTGGATACCGCCCAAGCGCACGATTCGCCGCCGCATAATCGAGATCGAGCGACGGCTGATTCTGCACGCTCACCGGCCCCGCCGGCGCACCCGCACTCGAAGGCTTTGCTGGCATCGAAGGCGACGGCACCGACCCCGGCCCCGTCTGCGGACGCGGCGCGCTCGCAAGCGGTGGTGGCCCCGGGCTGCGCGGCGCAGCCGGTGCCCGTGGCGGCCCAGACGGTGCACCCTCACCCGCCAGCGACGGCGATCTTTCCAGAATGCGGATTCCGCCGCGGCCATCGAATCCCAATTGCACGGGCTCGTCATCATAAAGGAGAGCTCCCGATGTGGTCAGGATGGATATGGCGCCATATTTT
>CAZXXB010000122.1:0-10952 GCA_964644185.1 uncultured Myxococcota bacterium | reverse complement strand
ACTTCTCTCGCTCGAACGAGATCAGTTCTAAACCACTCAATGAAAATTGCGACTCGGCAACTCAGGGCGCGGCTCGTCGCGCAGCAAAGGCCACAACGACTCCGCGATCAGATGCACCACCCCTTCCTGATGTTGCAGCCGACCCGTCACACCCAAAAGCCCCTCCGTCCGAGCCACCACGCTGTACTTCTCAAACACCTTCGGCCACACAATCACGTTCACCATCCCGCTCTCATCTTCGAGCGTAACGAACACCACACCCGACGCCGTGCCCGGACGTTGCCGACACGTCACCATCCCCGCATAACGCACCCGCGAACCATCACGCAGCCCATTCACCTCCACCGCCGGACGCAACCCCCGCTCGCGTAACGCGCGACGCAGCGGCCCCATCGGGTGCCCACGCGTGCTGTGACTCGTCCGCGTATAATCCCACGTCACCACCTCAAACTCGGTCAACCCTGCCAATACCGGACTACGCTCAGCCCCATCGAGCGCCAACTCGTTGCGCGCCGCCGTCGCAAGCGCCGCCTGCCACAATGCCTCACGTCGCCCGACCCCAAGCGACTCAAACGCCCCCGCCTCCGCCAACGCCTCCACGGCACCCCGATTGCACCGTGTCCGCCTTACAAAATCTTCAAGACTCACAAACGGCCCCGCCTCACGCGCCACCGAGATCGACACCCAGTCATCGAGCCGAAGCGACTTGACGTACCGCAACCCCATTCGCACCGCCAGTCGGTGCGGCCCCGCACGAGCGGGCTCGAGCGTGCAATCCCATTCACTCACCCCCACATCAATCGGTCGCACCTCAACCCCATGCCGTAACCCATCTTCGATGATCGTCCCCGGCGCATAAAACCCCATCGGCTGCGCGTTCAGAAGCGCCGTCATGAACTCCGCCGGGTAATGACATTTCAGGTAGCACGTCACGTAGCTTATCAACGCGAACGACGCCGCATGCGACTCTGGAAACCCATACTCCCCAAACCCCTTGATCTGATTAAAAACCCGCTCGGCAAACTCCGGCGCAATCCCCTTCGCCACCATCCGCTCAGTAAGCCGTTGCTGATGCCCCTCAATGCGTCCCGTCTTGCGCCACGCCGCCATGTCACGCCGCAACTGATCCGCCTCACCCGGCGTGTAATCCGCCGCCACCACCGCGAGCTTCATCACCTGCTCTTGAAACAGCGGCACACCCAGCGTCTTCTCAAGCACCGGACGCAAACACGCATGCGGATACTCGACCGCCTCTTCACCATTGCGACGACGCAGGTACGGGTGCACCATCCCCCCCGAGATCGGCCCCGGACGCACAATCGCAACCTCAATCACAAGGTCGTAAAACGTACGTGGCTTCAAACGCGGCAACATCGACATCTGCGCCCGACTCTCGATCTGAAACGTACCCACCGTGTCGCCCCGCTGAATCATCTCATACGTCGCCACATCTTCCGCCGGCGTCGTCGCCATCGTCATCTCAACCCCGCGATGCGCACGCAAAAGCTTGAACGCGATGTCGCACATCGCGAGCGCGCCAAGACCCAGTAGATCCACCTTGAAAAGCCCCAGCGCCTCGATGTCGTCTTTGTCCCACTGAATCACCGTCCGACCTTCCATCGTCGCATTCTCAATCGGCACCAGCGTCGCCACCGGCTCATGCCCCAGCAAAAACCCACCCGGATGTATCCCCAGATGCCGCGGAAACCCCTCAAGCTGCTGCGCCATCTCCACCAGCAACGCGAACCGCGAATCCCCGGCGTCGTAACCCGCCTCGCTCACCACCGTCTCGCGCACACGCCCCCAGTGCGACAACAACTTCGAAAACCGACCCAGCACCCCCTCGTCAAACCCCAGCACCTTACCCACCTCACGCATCGCCGACTTCGCCCGATAACGAATCACATTCGCCACCATCGCCGCGTGCGTACGCCCATACTTCTCATACACCCACTGGATAACCTCCTCGCGACGGTCGTTCTGTATGTCGAGATCGATATCTGGCGGCTCAGCGCGCTCGAGCGACAAAAACCGCTCAAACAAAAGCCCCATGCGCACCGGGTCAATCGCCGTAATCCCAAGGCAGTAACACACCGCCGAGTTCGCCGCCGATCCGCGCCCCTGACACAAAATCGACTGCCCGCGACACCACGTCACGATCTCATACATCGTCAAAAAGTAGCCCTCGTAATCGAGCTTGCCGATCAACGTCAGCTCTTTGTCGAGCTGCGCCACCACATCATCCGGCACCCCATCGGGGTAACGCTTCGCAGCCCCTTCAAACGTCAACGCACGCAACCAGTCGCGCGTCGTCGTCCCATCCGGCAACCGCTCTGATGGATACCGATACCGCAGCTCGTCGAGCGTAAACCGACACTCTTCGGCAATCGCCAGCGTCTCTTCCACCGCAGACGCGTACCCCTCGAAAAGCTGCCGAAACGCATGTGGAGTCTTCAAATCGTGCTCGGCATTCGACGTCACCCGCGTCCCCGCCGTCGCCAGCGTCACCCCATGCCGAATACACGTCATCACATCATGCAACCGCTTGCGCACCTGCGCGTGATAAAGCACGTGCGTCGCCGCCGCCACCCGCAACCGATGCCGCGCGGCCCACGCCTGTACCCGCGCAATCCGCTCCTCATCCCCCGCTTCGAGATGCCGCGTAATCACCGCGCGCAACCACCCGCCAAACGCACCCTGCAACTGCCGTGTCACCGCATCACCCTGCACCGCATCCAGCAGCAGCGTCAGCCCACCCGCATGCCCGCACAGCTCACCCCACGTCACCGCGCACCGCCCCTTCACGTTGCGCAACCGCCCCCGCGTGATGAGCCGACACAGGTTCGCGTACCCCTCACGCGTGCGCACCAGCACCCGCACCTCGGCCACCGCCCGCGCCACGTCATCACCCTCACGCTCGACAACCGTCAGCGCCGCCCCCGTAATGAGCTGAACCCCAAGCTCGCGCGCCTTTCGCCACGCCTGCACAATGCCATACACCCCGTCGCGATCCGTCACCGCAATCGCAACGATCCCCTTGCGGTGCGCATCTTCAATCAACTCATCCGGCTGACTCGCCCCTTCAAGAAACGAGTAGCTCGTCTTGCACGACAGCGCCGCATACCCCACGCCACTCATTCGACCCGCCCCTGCAAAAACCACCGCCGCGTCAACCGGTCGAGATAAACCCACAACACCTCACCCCGCGTCGTCTCAATGAAATAATCGTCGCGCTCACAACCACCCTGCGCGCGCCACCACCCACCCGTGATCCGATACGGACCATGAACCTGCCCCACCGTATCGTCACCCTGCCCCATCACCACCGCATGATCCCCATGGTCGCGACGCGGCTCTGCAAACCGACGCGGACTCTCATAAAACCGACGCACCAGCACACCCGACGACATCCGACCACCATCACCACGCCCTCCCTCACCAAACCCTACCTCACCACCCCCCTCTTCCCGCGACCCACCACTCACACCCACATCACTCACACCCGCCACCTTCACCCACCGATAACTCCCATGCGGAAGATGCCGATCAACAAGCTCAGCCCGCACCACCGCCTCATCCCCATACGTCGCCCGCAACCGCGCAAGCGCACGCAAAGCCGCATCCACATCACGCTTCGGCCTCCCATTCAGCCACAACCGCATCTGCTCGCTGTCGGCTCGCACCGTCTCGACCGTCAACGTCAACGCCGACACCGCAGCCTCAAACGTCATCGCCTCAAGCCGCAACCGCACGAGATCAACAATCACCACCACATCAAGCGTCGGACGTGCCACCCCCACCTTCTCTTGCGACCGCCCCTTGCGCTCAAACACAAACTCGAGACTCACCCCCGCCACCGCCTCACCACCCTGCGCAGCCCGCAACACCACCCGCTCAACCACCGGCTTCAGCCGAAACAACATCCGGTTCGTATCGTTCTCCGCCGGCTCAAACTCAAGCGCCACCGCAATCGGCTCTACCCCATACGAACCCCGCAACGGCGTCTCACGCCCACCCGTCGCAAACGCATGCAGCTCACGCACCGCCTCACCATACCGCAACAACAACCCCTCACTCGGAAGCCGCAAAAAATCGCCCACCGTCACCACTCGCAAACGACCAAACGCCTCAAGCACACGACCCTCACCAATCAACGCCTCAACCCGCACACCCAGCGCCGCCTCACGCTCTTCACCCGGCGAACGAAACACCCGCACCGTACTCTCACCCACACCCCGCAACGCACAACACCCCGTCGCCACCGCCCACGTACCAAACCGGCTAAACCCCGTAACCAGATGATGCGCGATACCCTCACCACGCAACAAACCCGTCACCTCACGCGTCCAACGACTCGCGTTGCAATAAAGCCCCGTCAGACCACGCGCATCGAGAAAAAACGCACGCCCATCAACACCATACGGCTCCACACACGGACTCACCGAGCGCAAAAGGCCCATCACCCGCTCGCGTTCGGCAACATCCAAACCCTCACCCACGCATGAAAGGTGAGAAAAACTAACGCAGGCCAGCCGGTCCATGATGTATCTCGTGATGCGACCAGAACGGACCATGACGCTTGTCTTTGATGGCCTCACTCGTCACACCAAAACAACCCTTCGCAACCCGACAACGACGCGTCTGCATCCGCAGCGATACCAGCGACCCCTGCGAGGCAACCCCCTCAGCCTTCCGCGTCAGACACACAAGCGCCGTATTGTGCTTCTGAATCAGCCCCGTCAGCCGCGACTGCAACGGACCCGCAATCTGCGCCCGAACCCACTCGTGCCCCGCAAGATCACACACGATGAGACCAAAACCACCCGACTGCGCCAGCTTCGACGCCGCACGCGCCACCTCAACCACCTCGGGCACACGCACCACCACGAGTGAACCCAGATCAACACCCATCCCAGCCGCATCACACGGAAAAAACGTCTCCCCAAAAACCTGCACCCACGCCACCGTCTCACCAGCCTCTTGCGCCTCACGCACAAGACGCATCCCCACCGTCAACTGCGCACCACCCACCTCGCCACTCACCTCAACAAACCGACCGCCAAGCGACGCAAAACCAAAACTGCAAACCGCCGACCCATCGTCAAACGCACCATCCGGCGCAAGATCATTCGCCGCCACAAGACGCAAATGCCCAACCTGCCGACGCGACGCGGCGGGCAAAGATGCGCTAAGAAGCTCTCGTGCGGCTGCACCCATGCAACCAGAATGACACATCCGTTCAGCCTGCGAAACTGAACAAAATGCAACACGGAGCACACCCATGTGGATGATCTACGGCGCAAACGGCTACACCGGACAACTCACCGCCGAACTCGCCGTCAAATCAGGCGAAAAGCCCATCCTCGCCGGACGCTCAGAAGATAAAATCCGCCCCCTCGCCGAACGCCTCGGCCTCGACTTTCGCATCTTCACCCTCGACGACATCGACGCCGCAACCCGCGCCCTCGATGGAATCCGTGCCGTCGCCCACGAGGCCGGCCCCTTCTCGGCAACCTCACGCCCCATGGTCAAAGCCTGCCTCGCCGCACGCACCCACTACACCGACATCACTGGCGAAATCGCCGTCTTCGAAAGCGTCATGCGACGCGACGCCGACGCAAAAAAAGCCGGCGTCGTCCTCATGCCAGGCGTCGGCTTCGACGTCGTACCCACCGACTGCATGGCCGCCCTGCTCCACGCCGCGTTACCCGACGCCACCGAACTCGACCTCGCCATCGCCGCTCTCGGCGGTGGCCCCAGCGCAGGCACCACCAAAACCGCCGTCGAAGGACTCGGCATGGGCGGCGCCGCACGCATCGACAACAAAATCCAGCGCGTCCCCTTCGCATGGCGCACACGCGATGCCCACTTCGCCTCAAAAACACGCCACGTCGTCTCGATACCCTGGGGCGACGTCTCGACCGCATGGCACACCACCCGCATCCCCAACATCACCACCTACATGGCGATGCCCAAAACCTCGGTCAAATGGATAAAAGCCCTCGCCCTCGTCGCACCACTCATGCGCACGAGCGCCATGCAGGCCATGCTCAAGTCACTCGTCACCGCCACCGTCAAAGGCCCCTCACCCGACGCCCGCGAGTCAGGCCGCAGTGAAGTCTGGGGCGAAGCCCGCACCGCCGATGGACGCACGGTCTCAGCCGCCCTCACCGCACCCGAAGGCTACACCTTCACCGCCGCCTCAACCCTGCACATCATCAAACGCCTTCTCGCCGGTGAGGTCGCACCTGGCGCCTCAACCCCCGCCAAAGCCTTCGGCCCCAAACTGCTCGACGACATCGGCGGCGTCACCGTCACCCCCATCACAAAAACCGGCTTCTAGCCCAGGCTTGCCCCGCGCCACCGTTCGTGCGAAGCGACTGGCGTTCACAACACACGACACCGCGACGCGCCAAATCGCTCAACACGACGCGCCGTCGCACAAAAGGGGCAACCGCACCATGCGCCTTTCAACCCTCATCATGCTCGGTGGCGTCAGCCTCGGACTCTACTGGGTCGGCTACGCCGCAGACCTTCTCGAATTCCGTACCGCCGTCAAAGCCATCCCCGCGCTCGCACTCGCCGCATGGGTCTGGCACCGCAGCAAACCCATGGCCACCCCCATCGCCATCGGCCTTGTCTTCGGCTCAATCGGCGACGTCGTCCTCGAACTCGGCATCTTCATCCCCGGCCTCGTCGCCTTTCTTCTCGGACACCTCGCCTACATCGTCGCCTTCACCAAAGCCGACAACCGCCTCGAACTACCCCTCCTCGCCCCCTTCATCCTCTTCGTCGGTGCCCTCATCGGCCTGCTCTGGGGTGGGCTCGGCCCACTCAAAATACCCGTCGTCGCCTACGCCACCGTCATCGGCGCCATGATGTGGCGCGCCGCCGTCCGCGCCCGCAACGAAGACCTCTACGCGCTACTCGGCCTCGCCGGCGCAATCATCTTCGCCGTCTCAGACGCTCTCATCGCCGTCAACAAATTCTTCATCCCCGTCGAAGGGGTCCGCGTGCCGATTCTGCTCACCTACTGGGTCGCGCAAACCCTCATCGCGGCGAGCGTGCCACCCCGCCCAGCGGCGCAAGCATCGGCTCGGCAAACGACGTAAGCGACTCAACCTTCGTCGGCCTCTCAATCGCACGCAACTTCGCCGCCAACCCCTCTGGCAGCGAGACCACCAACTCGACGTTGCGTGACTCGGGCGGGTCTTCCGTCCGCTCGCTCCACCCCGACCGATAATCGACATACGCAAGCTTGCGCGCCTCTTCCGCAAGCGCAAACCCCGTCGTCTCGTAATCAATCAGCGTCGCAAAAATCGACAGCGTGTCATCTTCATTCAATACGAACTCCAGAAACCGCGCCTGTTGCGGAAACTCAACCACCGACGCCGTCTCAACCTGCCAATACCCCCGCAAACCCGCCGCACCGGCCTCAGGCTCCGCACGTGACACGCGATTCTGGTGCGTGTGCCCCGCCAACCGCAGCACCACATTCGGGTACGCCATCAACGCCCGCTGAAACTCAGCCGGGTCGAGATATTCAGGGTCCGCCTCTCTCTCAAACTCACCCGCATAATCTTTCAAACTTCTATCCGGGTGATGCGACGCCACAATCACCATCACCCCCTCGTCGCTCGCCCGTTCGAGCTCGGGCACGATAAACGCATCAAACGTCGCCTTCAGTATCCGCCCCCCGGACCCACCTTTGTGGTCGTTCGTATCGAGCGTGATGATCCGCAACGGCAACCCTTCCACCGGGTCCACCACAAAGTTTGCCTGGCTCTCATCGATGTTGCGCTGCGAAAACCCGTGCCCCACCGGCCCCGGCAGTGTCGGCGTCTCAAAAAACTCCGCCACAATCTCCGCCGTCGTCAGCAGCTTGCGCCCCGCATCCGCCGCCACCTTCGCCCCCGCCGGAACCACAAACCCATCTTTCGTGTCGTAATCCCGCGTCCCCTGAAACACCGTGTCGCCCACAGTCACCGCACGATACGCATCCGACACCGCAAACGACCCCACAATCAGCGCGTCGTGATTACCCAGCGTCACGTACCACGGCACCGAAAACCCCACCGGAAAAAACGGCGCCTTTTGCGGAAACCGCCCATACTCCGCCAGCTTCGCCCCGCTATCCGTCCACACCGGCCCCACCCCATCCGCGATATCAATCATCCACCGAATCTCGTTCTGCTGCGCATTGTCGGTGAGGTCGCCCGTGAACAGCGCAAAATCGACCCGCCCTGTCCGCGCCTGCCACGCGTTGATCGTCGCCACCATCGCGTCAAACGCATGCGGTGCAAACGCCTCTTGCGGACGTAGCCCCCCCGCAACGAACGGCGTGTCAAACGAGCACAGCCGCATCGGCGACTCGTCATCGACGATGTGAATATCCGACAGATGCGCAAACAGCGACAAACTCTTCCGCTCTCCCCCTTCCTCACGCCCCGCAACCTCAGGCGGCAACCGCAGCAAATGCGCCTCGCCCGCCACCTCGTCATACTGGTCAAAACCGCGCTTCAGATACTCCGAAAGCCCCCTTCGACTGCTCGGATTCAACCCGCTATCCGCCCCACTCGGCGCTTCCGCCGTCAACCGCCGCGTCAACGTCGTCCGCGTCGCCAGCATCGGCGTCTCGTCACCCGTCTCCTCCCCAGTCTCGCCACCCGTCTCACCACCCGTTTCACCACCCGTCTCCTCCCCAGTCTCGCCACCAGTGTCACCACCCGCCTCATCACCCGTCTCCTCCCCAGTCTCTTCCCCAGTCTCTTCCCCCGTCTCTTGCGCCGTCTCGCGCGCGTCATCGTCATCGTCGTCGCCACACCCGGCGAGACCCACAAGGCCCGCGAGACCAAGCCCCGCAAACCACACGACCACACGAGACCAGCGATTCGCCATCGGTCATTCCCCTTCAAAGCCAAATAGCCACCCCACCCTTCTATGACATTCACGTGTCATTTCTGCAACAACCATCGCTCGCGCACGCCTCGTTCACACAACTTCACGAACCGTGCGCGTTGCGCAGCCCGAAACCCGGTGTTAAGGTTCTGCGACGCCTCCTCACGGGGCAAAAAAGCCCTCCCCACGAGGCACCCCGGCAAAGGCAACCCGCCCAAGAGCGCACCCATGAAGCAAACCCACAAGACAATCCTCATATGGCTCATGCTGATCGTCATGTTCGTGATGATCTACAACGTCATGAGCAAGAGCCGCGTCGACCAGAACATCATCGAGCTCTCCACCTTCATCGCCAAAGTCGAAAAGGGCGAGGTCCGCGAGGTCCAAATCAAGGGCCTCCAAATCAAGGGCAAATACACCAACGGACAACCCTTCCAGAGCTATGGCCCCGTCTCCGACGACACGACCACAAAGCTCATGGCCAACAACGTCACCTTCAAATACGAAGAGCCCGAGCAGGCCTCGTTCTGGCAGTCTGCCCTCATCTCCTGGCTCCCCGCCCTCCTCCTCTTCTTCGTCTTCCTCTTCTTCATGCGCCAACTGCAAATGGGCGGCGGCAAAGCCATGAGCTTCGGAAAATCCCGCGCCCGCCTCATGACCGAAAACCAGAACAAGGTCACCTTCAAAGACGTCGCAGGCATCGAAGAAGCCAAAGACGAACTCGAAGAAATCATCGAATTTCTCAAAGACCCCAAAAAATTCACCCGCCTCGGTGGACGCATCCCAAAAGGCGTCCTCCTCATGGGCCCCCCGGGCACAGGTAAAACCCTCCTCGCACGCGCCATCGCCGGCGAAGCAGGCGTCCCCTTCTTCTCCATCGCAGGCTCAGACTTCGTCGAAATGTTCGTCGGCGTCGGCGCCTCCCGCGTCCGCGACCTCTTCGAACAGGGCAAGAAAAACGCCCCCTGCATCATCTTCATCGACGAAATCGATGCCGTCGGACGCCAACGCGGCGCCGGTCTCGGCGGCGGCCACGACGAACGCGAACAAACCCTCAACCAGCTCCTCGTCGAGATGGATGGCTTCGAGTCAAACGACGGCGTCATCCTCATCGCCGCCACCAACCGCCCCGACGTCCTCGACCCAGCACTCCTCCGCCCCGGACGTTTCGACCGCCGCGTCGTCGTCCCCCGCCCCGATGTCCGCGGACGCCTCGGCATCCTCCAGGTCCACATGCGCCGCACCATGATTGACCGCGACGTCGATGTCGAAATCCTCGCCCGTGGAACCCCCGGCTTTTCCGGTGCCGACCTCGAAAACCTCGTCAACGAAGCCGTCCTCGCCGCCGCACGGAAAAACAAAGACAGCGTCGGAATGAACGACTTCGAGGCCGCCAAAGACAAAGTCCTCATGGGCACCGAGCGCCGCAGCCTCCTCCTCAGCGACGAAGAAAAACGCACCACCGCCATCCACGAGTCAGGCCACGTCATCGTCGCAAAACTCGTCAAACACGCCGACCCCGTCCACAAAGTCACCATCATCCCCCGCGGACAGGCACTCGGCCTCACACAGCAACTTCCAGAAGAAGACCGCCTCAACATGAACCGCGACTATTGCGAAGACCAGATCGCGATTCTCATGGGTGGACGCATCGCCGAAGAACTCGTGCAGGGCCGCATGACCACGGGCGCGGGCAACGACATCAAACGCGCAACCGAACTCGCCCGCCGCATGGTCTGCGAGTGGGGCATGAGCAAAAAACTCGGCCCCCTCACCTTTGGCCAACGCGAAAGCGAAGTCTTCCTGGGGCGCGACTTCGGCCACACCCAAGACTACAGCGAAGCCACAGCCGTCGAGATCGACAACGAGGTGCGCGGCATCGTCAACGACAATTACGAGCGTGCCCGCGCCATCCTCATGGGTCAACGCGAAGTACTCGACGCCATGACCCAGGCACTGCTCGAATACGAAACCCTCGACGCCAAAGACATCGACACCATCATGGCCGGCGAAAAAATCGCCCGCCCACCCGTCGTACCACCCAAGGCACCCAA
>CAZXXB010000121.1:0-10952 GCA_964644185.1 uncultured Myxococcota bacterium | reverse complement strand
CTCGGTGACGTGGGCGACCGTTGCTCGGAAGATTCCGAATGCGAGTCGCCCCTCGATTGCATCGATGGCGAATGTAACTTTGAAGAACGCGACACTGACGGCTATTTCCTGCCGGGAGATGACGATGACGGGTCAACCGCTGACGACGAGGACTCGGCCTGCGGATCGTGCAGCGCAACGGAAGAATGCAACGACTTACTCGGAGTTTGCGTGACGAAGATGGTACGCATACCCGGCGGATACTTTGGCAGGGGTTGCGACCCGTCGAATCCGAACCATGCTGGCTGTTGCTCAGAGACTCCGGGCCTAGGAGGGTGCGAGTCACGCCAACGGTACGTACCATTCCGGCAAATCTGGGTGGACGATTTCTCAATTGATATACACGAAGTGACGTCTGCGCAACTGATTGCTTGTCGCGACCGGGGTGGATGTCGTAGCGCACCAGAGCAGTCGTCACTTTCGCCAAGTTATGCCTGCGATGCTGGAAGTGTGACGTGGCTCGATGCTACGCGGGGGTCGTACCCAGTAAATTGTGTCTCTTTCGAAGAGGCCCGCGAGTATTGCGCTTGGGTTGGCAAAGAGCTTCCCACCGGAGCGCAATGGGAAAAGGCAGCGCGCGGGACGGACGGTCACAGATTTCCTTGGGGAAATGATGTCAGTTACTGGCGCGAAAGCGATCTTCCACCGGTGCCTCCAACCGATCAAGCTAGTCCGATGGCTGGCAGCTATTTGCTGCCGGTAACAAGTGTCGAGATTGATCGCAGTGCATTCGGCGTATACGACATGGCGGGGAGTCTGATTGAGATGGTGTCTGACACTCATGTCAATGGCCTTTCTTATAACACTTACTTAGCGGAATCACCAGAGCGAAATCCAACGGGGCCTGCGCCTGAGGGCCTTGGGTCGGGGCGGAGCGCGCGGGGTGCTCCCTCAGGGGTGTGGAGCAGCAGTAGCATATATGCCGAGCGTCATGGGCAGTTCGGCTTTCGTTGTGCGAAGTGAAGCGAGGCGGAGCATGTGATGGACTTTGGTGTGATACATATCGTTGTCGTGCTCGCCGCGCTTCAGCCGGTATCGACGCCGCTTGAAGAAGCGATTGTGGGCGACAATTGCGTGGTGAAGCTGACAGGGACGTGGGACTCGACGAACAACCTTCCGGAGATGGTGGGGGCGACGAAGGGGAACCTTCCGTTCAACGAGAATACGACGACCAATCTGACGGCGACGGCGAGCGGGTATTCGGCGGTGCTGGATTTTGAGGCGGTGTGGGGGCGTTGCTGAGGGCGGAAGGGGCGTTAAATTCTCCACGAGGGACGAGTCGTGGAGGAGAGCATGAAGACGCTGACAGATGCTCGGATGGTTTCGCGGCGGAGGCTTTGCGTCGCGGTGATGTGGGTCGTGATGATGATGGTGGTGGCGGTGATGGGTGGCGGGGTTGGGGGCAGCATCAGCGGGTGCGGTGAAGGCGGCGCGGGGGACGACGACGATAACAACGACGACAACGACGACGACGATGACGATGACGATGATGATGATGACGACACGGGTGGTGGTTTAGACGACGCGCAGGGGGTGGGTGACGAGTCGGCGGTTGATTTGTCGGCCTACGCGCAGGTGGCGGGGTTTGATGCGGCGGCGGGTGGGCGTGTGGCGTTGCCGGGTGTGGTGGAGGTGGCGAGCGAGGCGGGTGCGCTGGGGCGCGGGGTTGAGATTGGGTTGCGCGAGCGGGCGAAGGCTCCGGCGGCGTTTGGGGCGCAGATGGGGGAGTTTCCGGTAGATGTGGTGTCGAAGTGGGTTGACGTGGGGTTGTCGCTGCGTGAGGTGCGGACGGTGTCGAACGATGCGGCGATGACGATGCGGTTTGACGGGATGCTGCCGGAGGAGCCGGATGCGCGGGGATGGGCGGGGGCGGTGGCGGTGGTGGGTGATGAGGTGGTGGCGTTGCCGGGTGAGGTTGATGCGGTGGATGATACGTTTGTGGTGAAGGTGTTTGGGATGCCCGCCGAGTTTTCGGTGGCGGTGGTGTTTAATGAGAACCTGAAGCGGGCGGATAGTATGTCTGTATTGGGGCCGGAGACGGGGGCGGGTGAGTGGAGAAGGCCAGGTGAGGGTGCGGGCGGTGGGTGGCCAGTGGAGGCGGAGTGGCGCACGGTGGAGTGGGTTGCGGAGTATGACGGGAGGGCGTTGTCGGCGGAAGATGAGCGTAAGTTGTTGGGGTATGCGCGAAAGGCGGCGGCGATTTATTCCGAAGCGGGGCTGAAGGAGCCATTCATTGGGCGGACGGGGGCGGTGGGTAGTGAGCGGTGGTACATCGTTGTGTCGGCACGGGGTAGCTCGTACACGCCGACGAGTGACCCGGCGTCGCGAATACGGGCGGCGCGGACGTTTGGGTATATCAACATTCAGGCGGGTGATCTGAACCCGACGGCGGATGTGCTTGCGCGGCTGGGGTCGGGGCAGGAGGCGGTGGCGCATGAGATGTTCCACTCGGTGTTTCGTAGCTACAACGCGCCGTATGGGTGGGTGACTGCGGGGGGTGAGACGCGTAGTTCGCTTATTGGGTATAATGAGGGGATGACGACGGCGACGGGGTATTGGATTGAGTCGGGAAATGTGGCGAAGCCGAGGCCGAACGAGACTGCGAATACGCTGAATGTGGGGCTGGGGTGGTTTACTCCGGCAAACATGATGACGGCGTATATGAATCAGGATTTTTATGTGTATCAGCATCGGGTTGGATCGCTTGCGACGTTTGACGCGCAGATGCGGGCGCTGGCGGGGGCTGAGCGTCCGGCGACTCCAGCGGCGTTGTCGGCGTGGCTTGCGGCGTATGCGAAGGCGCTCAATGCGGCGGATGATGGGTTTGGGACGAAGTTTCACTGGGCGTACAACGTGTATGTGGCGGACCGGGGGTATATGCGGACGCCGGAGGGGTACATTCGCGAAAATGAGCCGAGCGAGGCGAGGAAGGGCGAGGGGTATCGGGTGGCGGAGGGGTTGTTCGCGGGTGCGGCGACGAAGAAGATTGGGGCGGATGATTGCGAGGAGGCGGACGAAGAAGGGGTTGTGACGTGCGAAGTTGAGTTGGTGGCTGATGCGTTGAGTGGGCGGCACGTGTGGTTTGACGCGACGGAATTGTTCGAGCTGGGTGACGACGAAGGTGACGGTGGGGGTGATGATGACGATGGGGCGGCGACGATTGGTGTGTGGGTTTCGGCGAAGGCACAAAAAGGTGTGGCGTCGTTTCTGGCGTTTGGCGAAGACGCTGAAGGCAAGGGGAGTGAAGCGGCGCAGGTGCGCAGCCCCGATGGGTCGCGGGTGATGCTCTCGGGGGTGGGTGAGAAGATGCCGGTGGTGCGGGTGTTTGGTCTGACGAGTGGGGCTGAGGCCGACAGGCTGACGGTGACGGTGTCGGCGGCGCCCGTTGTGGAGAGCGATTTCGCGGTGGGCGAGTGCCAGATCAAGATGGAGGCGGCGTATGTGGTGCGGAGCTGCGATGCTCCGTCGGCGGGTGGGGCGTGCCGTGATGGGGAAGAGTATCGCGAGCGGAGTTTTACGTCGTCGTGGCCGAAGAATTATGGGCGGATGGTGAATCCGCTGATGTTTGGGGGGACGTATGAGAGCAGTGACCCGGACTCTTTCGTCGAGAGCGGTGCGCTCGAGGTGGTTTTCGACAACGAGCTAGGTGACGTGGCGAGTGCGAGGGCGCGGCGCGAGCAGGAGACGCCGGGGTATCAGAAGACGTGGGAGTCGATTGCGGTTGGCGAGATGGCGAACGTGTACGACTATGGCGTGACGAAGGCGGTGCTGGCGACGGAGTATCCGGCAGAGAAGACGGGGGTGCTCGAGGGTTGGACGTTCAAGCAGGAGCAGTATGACGAGGGTGGGGCGACGTATGTGTCGTGGGAGGTGACCGAGGTGCGCGAGGCGCAGGTGACGGTCTATTGCTATGGGTCACCGGCTGGGGGTGAGAGGGGGGGCGCGGGCGATGAACGCGCGGGGGGGGGGCGTTAGAGCAGCGTGGCGAGGGTGGGGGCGGCCATGCGGAGGCGGTAGCGTCCCATGCCGAAGTTGGCGTCGGGGCGCATGAAGAGGGCGGCGAAGTAGGCGTCGTTGACGGGGCGCAGGACGACGAAGAGCTTTTCGGTGACGAGGCTGAACTCGCCTGTCGTGCCGGTGTCGAGGCGCTCTGCCCCGTCGCGGAGGCGTTTGAAGAGTTCGGCGTATTCGACAAGCAGGGCGGCGATGTCGAGCGAGAGCGGGGCGTCGGGTGTGACGGCGGTGAAGACTTCGATTCCGTCATAGCCCATGAGCGAACAGGCGAGAGCGCCTTCGCTTTTTTTTAGCACTTCACGAATGACGGTTTGCAGGTCCATGGCGGAGCGGGGATGGATTAGATGCCGCCACCACCCGCGTCGTCGTCGTCGGCGTTGGCGTTGTCGCGGGACTGAATTTCTTCCTGCGTGAGGCAGATACCCTGGGGGAAGTTGGGGTCGTTGCGGTAGACGGTTTTGCCGGTGGGGCAAGCGCAGGTGAGGGCTTCGTTATCTTGGCCTGGCGTGCAGGTACCACCGCCGACGCCGACGAGGGGCTCGCCTCTCACGACAGAGTCTGCGGGGCAACCGGCGGTTGGGATGAGGTTGCGGCAGCCGTTACAGAGGGTGATGGGGAAGCGGTAGACGTCGCTCTTGATGGTGCGTCCGGTGCGGAGGTGCCCGACGATGACGGTCTCGACGACGACGTCGACCTCGCCGCCGGATGTGGAGACGTTGGGTTCGAGGGAGGCGATTTCGTCGAGGATTTCGACGGGGATGAGGTCGAAGATGAGGGTGCGGGCGTCTGCGACCTGTGTCGAAGGTTGGGGGCGCGCGGGGATGACCTGCGCGTTGAGGATGACGCGGTAGGTTCCGATATCGAGGTCGAAGGCGCTGGTGGGTTGCGCGATAATGCGCACTTCGGCGTAGTCGGTGATGATGTCGCGGGTGTTGGAGTTGAGGCCGAAGGTGGTCGAGGTTTGCTGCTGGCCGATTTCCTGATTGAAGATGAGGTTCTGGACGGCGACGCAGGTCTCGTAGGGGCGCCGGAAGACGACGTCGTAGGTGCCTGAGGTGCGGACGTTGAGGACGAGTCCGCCCAGGGGGGGGATGCACTGGCAGGTCTGGTCGAAGGCGAGTGTCGAAGTGACGATGAGCGTCGAGTTTTGCGAGCCGCATGCGGTGAGCACGAGGGGCAAAGCGAAGGCGAGCGCGAGAGCGCGCAGGGCACGCGTCACGTTGAGCGAGCGTACGGCGGTGCGTGTGACGCTCATGTTTTCGGCGATTGGCTGCGTCATGGCGTTTTCCTCAAACGGGCAAGGCGCGCGTATGGCGCGCGATGCAGCATACAACAGAACTACTCAACCTGAGTAAAACTCTGCGCACGGTTGACGATGCGGGGTGTGACGAAGATGAGCAGCTCGGCGCGCTCGTCGCGTTCGTTGCTGCGGCGGAAGAGGAAGCCGATGACGGGGATGCGACCGAGGAGTGGCACGCCGTCTTGTCCGCTCGTGGTGCGGCGGACGTAGATGCCGCCGATGACTGCGGTGTCGCCGTCGCGGACGAGCATTTCGGTTTCGGCCTCTTGCTTCAGGATGGTGGGGTCGCCAGCGGCACCGGTGCGTGAGAAGTCGGGCTGGTTGTTGGTGAGCTTGAGCTTCATCAGCACGCTTCCGTCGGCGGTGACGTGGGGTGTGACGTTGAGTTCGAGGGCGGCGTTGACGAAGGTGGTTTGCACGCCGGCGGCGGAGACGACCGAGATGGGGATGCTGACACCCTGGTTGATCTTGGCGGTCTTGTTGTCGAGGGTTGTGACTTTGGGTGACGAGACGACCTTGATTGAGCCGGTGCTTTCGAGGGCAGAGAGGCGCAGGTTGAGGACGGCGTCGTTGCCGGCAGAGCCGAAGGTGAAGCCGAGGGCACCACCCGAACCGGCGCCGACGGGGACGGGGAGGTTGACGGCGAAGCGTCCGGGGTTGGAGGTGCCGGAGAGCTGGGTGTTGGTGCGGGGGTCGTCGGCACCGCCGAAGACACCGACGGTGTTGGGGAATGAGAGTCCGGTGGCGTTGCCTGTACCGGGCGAGGCGACGATGTTACCGCCCCACTGGATACCGAAGGCCTGTTGGAACTGGCTGTTGGCTTCGACGATGCGCGACTCGATGAGGACCTGTGGGGTCTGGGTGTCGAGGTTGCGCACGAGGGTCTCGGCTTTGACGAGGTTTTCGACGACGTCTTTGACGACGAGGACGTTGGTTCGGGTGTCGACGGTGACGCTGCCGCGGTCGCTCAAGACATCGCGGACCTGCGGGGCGAGGTCTCCGGCGAGGGCGTAGTTGACGGGGACGAGGCGGACTTTGAGGGGCTCGGCTTCTTGCTGGGCTTTTTGTTTGGCGAGGTTGAGTTCGGCCTCACGCTGGAGAACTTCGAGTGGGGCGACGCGGAGGATGTTGCCGCGCTGCTCTTTGCCGAGTCCTTTTGACTGGAGGATGATGTCGAGTGCTTCATCCCACGGGACGTTGCGGAGTGTGACGGTGATGTTGCCCTTGACGTCGTCGCTGGCGATGATGTTGAGGCGTGAGACGTCGGCGATGAGTCGGAGGATGTTGCGGATGTCGGCGTCTTTGAAGTCGAGGCTGATGCGCTTGCCACGGTAGCGGCTCTTTTCATCGCTCTCTTCGCCGAGAATCGCGCCTTCTTCGCCGGAGTCGTTGTCGTCGTCGGCGGGCGCGACTGTTTCTTGCGCGGTGGTGGGGCCTAAGAGGATGCGGCCTTCATCGGGTGAGCCGACGGCGCCGGTGACGCTGCTACCGGCGACGAGGCCACCGCCTGATTGACGGACTCCGCGAAGGCTCCAGACGAGTTCGCCGTTTTCGCCGCGCAGGGCCTGCTCGGCGTCGCCGCGGAGGTTGACGACAACGCGGGTGCGGGTGGTGTCTTTGGGGTAGGGGAAGCTGGAGACCATGGCGACGGGGCCGGCGAAGGCGGATGTGTCGAGGCTGCGGACGAGCGACTGGGGGATTCTGGTGTTGAAGAGTTCGAGAATCTTGGTGCGGTCTGAGCGCTTGAGGAGGCGGTACTGGGGGAGGGGGCCGGCGAAGCGGATGGTGATTTTCGAGGTGATCTCGTCTTCGTCGAAGCGCAGTTCGGTGACTTCGTATTGTTTGGCGGGCGAGCCGTAGCTGACCTCGGGGGTGCGGTCGTTGGTGTCGCCTTCGGCACGGGTGGTGTCGATGACGGGGTCTGCGACGGGGGCGCGTGCGGCGATGGCGGGGGCCGGTTCGGGGGCGGGGTCGCGGGTGTCGATCGCGGGGCTCTCGACGATGGTGGTCTCGGCCTCTTCGTTGGTGGCGATGGATGAGGAGGAGGCGGTGCTCGCAGTGTTGGCGAGGGCAGGCGCGGCAGGGGTCGGATCGGTGGCGCCGGTATCGAAGGGGGCGGCGACCTCGACGAGTTCGCGGCTCTTGCCGTCGGCTTCGACGCGGGCGTATGCGGGCTCGGCGGCTTCGGCACCCGGGGCGAGGGTGACGGCGATGCCGCGTTTGCTCTCGGTGGCGTTGACGGTGAAGTCGGCGTCGTCGGTCATCTCGAAGACGAAGCGCAGGTGCTTGTCGTGGATGCCGTAGCGGGCCGAGCGAATCATTGGGTGGCGGAGGTTATCGAGGGCGGTTTTGGTGAATCCGCGTTTTCCGTTGAGGACGTCGACGACGAGGCGCGAGGGGTTGTCGAGGCGGAAGGTGAGGAAGTAGGCGCGACGGCCAGCGGTGTCGATGGCGATGTCGGCTTTGTCTTTGCCTTTGATGGTGACGCCCATGACCTTGACGGGGCCTTCGGCCATGGCTTTTGCGAGTTGTTCGGGGTCGGGCTCGACGGGCTCGCGGGGTACGCTCTGTGCGGTGGTGTCGAGGCGTGCGACGCGCTCAGAGGCGACGACTTCTTCGACGGGGGCGGCGGGTGCCGGTGTCGCGGGCGCAGGCATTGCGACGGCAGGCTGCATGGCGACGGCGGGTGCGGCGGCGGCGACGCGGATGTTTTGCTGGGCGGGGGGCGTGCCTTCGGGGGCCGATTCACCGCCGATGAAGCTGACGCGGAGGGCGTTTTTTTCGCGGGTTACGCGGAAGGTGGCGCCTTCGTCGAAGGCGACGATGAGGCGACCGACGTTGGCTTGTCCATCGGAGACCTGGAGAGCGGCGATTGAGGCGACGAGGGTACCATCGGTGGCGTGTGGGCGGTCTGCGGGGGTGATGTCGGCCTCTGCGAGTTCGAGGACGAGGCGGTTTGGGTTTGCGAGGCGAAAGACGGTGTAGGCGGGTTCACGCTCGAAGCGCAGGACGAGGTCGGTGCCTGTGCGAGCGGGTTCGACCGCGACGTCGAGGATTCGGTTGAGGGGCGGCAGCGCGGTTGCTGCGACCAGCAACGCGATGAGCGAGGCGACGAGTGCACCCTGCCACGGCATGAGGCTGTGGTGGGAGGGGTTGCGCCGAGGTGCGCGGTCGTGGCCTCGCTGCGTCGCCATCGAAGGCGAGTCGCAGTTTGGGCGCGGGGGATTGTTCTTGTTCATCGTTAGAACCTCGCGTCCGGCTTTCACCGTCACACCGAGGTTCGCAACACCGTTTTGAGGCGGCGGGCGAACCTATTTGCGGCGTGCGCTATTCATCCTCATTTGACTCTGTGTGCAGGCGCAGGCGAATGCGGTTGAGCACGCGCCGCGCGTTGCTGTCGAGGTACTCTTCTTCAACAATCACTTCGTCACGTTTGATGCGCGCGACACGACCGCCGTTTTTGCCGATCGGTGTGCCAGAGCGCACGATATACCCTTTGCCGTTTGGGGCCTCGATCATCGCTTTGGGGTTTGCGATGCCGCTGATGATGGCGACGAGTTTGAGTTGCTCTATTTCGTATTTTTCGAGGGGGCCGAGCGGGCGCTTGGTTTCGAGCGCGGTGCCGGGTGGTGGCTCGTTGCGGTTGAGGTCGAGGTAGTAGGGGCGAAACGGGTCGCGTTTGCCGATGGGTGTGTAGAAGTACTCGACGCCACCATCGTCTTCGGCGGCGGCGGGTGGTGGTGCGGCGTCGGTCGCTGGCTCTGCGGCACCTTCCATGGTGGGCATGGGTGGTGGGTCTTCGGGTACGCAGGCTGCGAAGTTTGCGAGCGCGAGGGTGGCGAGCGCGACGGTCGCGAGGGCGCGTGAATGGCGAAGGGCGCGTGTATGGCGAAGGGTAAGCGTCATGGTTGGCCCTCCGTCTTTTGCGCGGGGGCCTGTTCGAGAAAGCGGTATGTCGTGGCGTTGAATTTTGCGGCGACGATGACGCGCTGGGTTTTTGAGGTTGGGTTTTGGAGTGAGACGTTGGCGATGCTGACGATGCGGGGGAGCTTCGAGATTTTGTCGAAGAAGACGGCCAGTTCTTGATATGAGCCTTCGACTTCCATCGTGACGGGGACTTCGGCGTAGAACTGCTTTGGGATTTCGTCGTCGAGTTCGAATTTGCGCAGGGCGAGTCCGCTTTTTTCGGCCTGTTCGGCGACTTTGGTGAGCAGGTCGGGGATGTCGGCGGTGTTGGGGAGAAGCGAGAGGGCTTCTTTGAGGCGCTGGTTGAGGCGCTCGACCTCGCGGCGGAAGCGGGGGAGGTCGTTGGCGATGGCCTGTTTTTCGAGGAGAGCTTTGTCGAGTTCGCTGATGCGCGAGCGGTAGCCGTTGATGGCGCGCATCTGGTCTTCGTAGAAGCCGTAGTAGTAGCCGACGGCAATGCCCACGACGGCGAGCGCGACCAGCGCAAGCTTTTGTTGCGTGGGCGTCTCGGCGAACTTCGCTAGCATTTCCTGGCGGGAAGCCATGGTGTCTGCGTGTACCCTCGTTCCCGTCGCCGGTCACTGCAACGCGTAGCGAACGCGGCAGGCGATGCGAAACTTCTTTCGCGCCTCGGCCCCACCGACTTCGCTTTGCGTGTAGTTGAGAACGACGCTGCTGAAATATTGAGAGCGCTCAAGCTCTGCGAGAAAGAGCGCGACGTCTTCTTCAGAGTCGGCGAGCCCTTCCATGATAACGGAGGAGTCGCCTTCGCTGTAGCTTGTGAGCCAGACCTTCGTGGGGATGCGCTGCGAGAGGTCATCCATGGCCTGGACGGGGCCCTGGCGGCGCTTTTTGAGGCTGGTGATGACATCGAGTTTGGCTTCGAGGGCCTTTTTTGTGGTGGTGAAGCGGTTGACTTCACCGATGATTTTGTCGAGGCGCTCGATTTCTTCTTCGGCTTTGGTGACGCGGCGCTGGAGGGCGGATTTCTGGTCTTCGTGCAGACTCCAGACGACGTAGACGGCGACGAGCGACGCTACGATAACGAGCGCAATGGCGAGAATCTGCGTGACCGCGTCCGCGTTCTGTCGAGCCTGTTTGACCGGCAGAAGGTTGATGCGAATCATCGGGCGCTACTCACTCGCTGAAGGTGTTTCGACATGGGACTCAAGGCCAACATGGTGCTCAAGATCACTTGTCGAATGGACGGCGCAGAGCCAGCCCTACGCTGACGGCTGCCTGAGGTCCGACTTCCAGCATGTGCTCCTTATCAAAACGCTTGGGGTCAACCTGAACGTTGCGAAATGGATTGAGTAATTCGACGCTGACGCCGAGGCGCGCCTCGATGGCGCGTTGCAGGGCGGTCAGTTTTGCGCCGCCGCCGGTGAGGTAGACCTGCGAGATGGCGGTGTCGGCGGTGGTGGCGGAGTAGAAGTCGAGCGAGCGTTGCACCTCTTGTGCGACGGTCTGGCTCACCTGGGCGAGCACGCGTTCGACTTCTTGAGGGACGATGGCGTCTTCGTCGCCGCCGAACGAGCCACCGAGCTTGAGTGACTCGGCCTCTTCGAAGCTGACGTTGAGCTGTTTTTGAATCTCTTCGGTGAATTGACGTCCGCCCATCGAGAGGTCGCGG
>CAZXXB010000120.1:2892-11034 GCA_964644185.1 uncultured Myxococcota bacterium | reverse complement strand
CTTGCGCCGACGGCGTTGTCGAAGGCGTAGCGTTCGCGCATGGCCTCGCGCAGGTTGCGAACTTCGTGCTTGAGGTCACGGGTCTCGAAGGCGTTTGTCAGGGTCGAGACGAGTTTGTCGAGGTCAATGGGTTTGATGAGGTAGTTGAAGGCACCGAGTTGCATGGCTTCGACGGCGCCCTCAATGGAGCCTTCGCCGGTGAGGACGACGACGGGCAGGTCGGGGTCGGTCGTGCGCAGTTCGGCGAGGACGTCTCTTCCGCCCAGTTCGGGCATCAGCATGTCGAGCAGGATGGCGTCAATGTCGTGGCGAGCACGCAGGGCTTCGAGCCCGTCGCGTCCATTGTAGGCGCTAACGATGGTGTAGGTGCCGGCGAACCTGCGGGAGAGAATGGTGTGGACGGTCGGGTCGTCATCGACGACGAGAACGGTGCGGGGCATTTACGGTCCTTGGCGCTGCGGGGTCGGGTCGACAATAGAGCGAGGCGGTATCGCGGTCATTTGGTCGGTCGCTGGTCGCGATGTGGACGGTTGCAGAGTGAAATTGCGAGTGACAGACGATGAGGGAGTTTAGCGCACAAAAGGCGCAACACAAGCCTTTTACCCTGCAATTTCAGCGTCTCATCTGTTCAGACTGGCAGCACAAACGGCGCGAGGTATCCATCAAGGTGTGCGAGGTTGAGTGGGGTGAGGAGGATGGCGTCGAGGTGCGAGCTGCCGGGTACGGCGAGTTCGCACGGTGGCACGTCGGGGGTCATGGCGATGAGCGGGGTTGGGGTTCCGGCGCGCGAGACGGCGTCGCGGATTGTAAGGAAGGCGGCTGCCACGTCTGCGCGGACAGCGGGGACGCCGAGAAGGACGACGTCGAACGCGCGGGCGAGTGCGATGGCGGCGGCTTCGACGGCATCGCGGACACGGGCAACGTCGTGTCCGACGCGGGCGAGGTGGCGTGTGGCGACGAGCGCGTTCATCGGGTCATCGGTGGCGAGAAGGATGTTGAGGCGGCGGGGTGTGCCGTGCGCGAGGGGCGCATCGTTGGCGAGGTGCAGAGAGCGCGGGTCGTGGGGATAAGGGCCACGGGCGGGGGCACCGATGAAGTGCGAGATGGGTAGCGTGTCGAGGCGATGAAACGCGCCGCGAAGGCGTAGTCGGGTGGCACCCCACTCGCCCTCGACGAGGTGGTGAGCGTGTTCGCTGGGTTCTGGCGCGGTGATTGGGCCGCAGCCTGTTTGAGAGGTTGGTGGGGCGGTTTCGAGGCGACGAAAGCAGGCGTCGGCGGGGGTGCCCTCGCCGGGTGCAGAGTCAACGCGGGCGAGTGCGGGACCGACGGCGGAGATGTATCCGGCGTCGGTGACGGAAAAGTGCCATGGCGCGTAGGTATTGAGCCAATGGCGTTGCAGGCGTGCGAGCGCCCTGGCCGCAGATTGGGGTTGCGTGCAATTCATGTCGCGCAAAACGAGCAAGAATCATACCCGTAAATACGGATATTCTCTGTCGCAAAGGTGAGCAAGTCGTCTCACATCAAGGCACCGCGCGCATCATGTGGGGACAGCAAGTTGTCACATGCGCCACTACGAGACGCACCGAAGTGAGACATGCTTGCGAGGTTGGGGACTGTGGCGGGACTGTGGCGGGGACGGGGGCGATGCGGCGTGCAGTTCAGCGCGACCCGGCGAGATGTTTGCGCAGGCGGGCGACGGTGTCGTCGTGACGGGTTCCGCGCAGGTGTTTTTCGGCGGCGGCGATGGCGGCGTTGAGGGCGGCGTCGCGGCTTGCTGTGTCGCCTTTGGCGGTGTGAATGGCGGCGCGCAGTTCGAGGACGCGGATGGTGCGGGGGCCGTAGACGAGCCGTTCGGCGCGGGTAACGGCGGCAAGGGCGTCGTCGTAGCGACGTAGTTCTTTGAGGAGCAGGGCTTCGCGAGCGGGCGGGTTGTAATCGCTGGGCAGGTCTTTGCCCGATTGCTGCACGGCGGCGAGGGCGCGCTCGGGTTGGCCGAGGGCGAGTGCAGCGGCGACGCGGTGGGCGTCGTAGACGGCCCGGGCGGCGGGCGACCTTGCGGCGGCGGCTTCGGTCTCGAGAAAGGTGAGCCAGCGGGCGGCGGCTTTTTTGGCGGCGAAGACATTACCCGTTGCGGCATAGGCAGCGACGAGGGCCTCGTAGAGCGACGAGCGGTCGTCGCCTAAGAGTCCGGGAAGTTCAACGGTGTCGGCGCCGGTCTCGATGATGGTGCGGGTGGTGGCAGCGTCGAGTTCACCGGGGTCGGTGTATCCGGCACAGACAAGTCCCCATGTGGCGAGTGCGGCAAGTGCGGTGGTGTCGCGAATGGCGGTGGTGCGGGCGGCCTCGGGCGGGGTGGGCCCGCGGGCGGCGAGGTGGCCCGCCTCGGCTGAGGCCGTGCGGGCGCAGTCGGCGTATTCGGCAGCGTCGAAGAGGGCAAGGACGAGTGAGACGGCGGTGCGGGGGCGGGCGACGGGGGTCGAGGTGTCGAGCAGAGCACGATAGGCTTTGGCGGCTGCGACGGCTTTTCCGCCGCCGAAGAGGGCGTCGGCTTTCGCGAGCGACGATTCTTTGCGGGCGGCGGCGTCGGCGACGGCGCGCTCACCGTCGTCGAGCAGGCGCGCGAATCCATCGGAGTCGAGGGTGCCAAGCCATTTGACGCGGACGCTTTCGGTTGTGGGGTCGATGATGAAGAGGGTGGGCCACGATTCGACGGGGAATTTTTCGACGAAGGGTGCGGAATGTTCGTGTTCGGTGTCGATGGAGAGGAAGACGAAGCGGGGGTTGTGGCGGGCGAGCTCGGGGCGCGAGAGAACGTGTTCGCGCATGAAGACGCAGGTGTGGCACCAGGGGGCCCACGCATCGACAAAGAGGGGGACGTTGCGTGTGCGGGCTTCGTTGAGGGCGGCGGCGTAGTCGTTTTCGATGAAGGTGAGGCCGCGACCCTCATGCGGTGCGGCGGCAGGTGCGGCGGCTGACTTTGTGGCTGACGTCGTGGCGGGCTCTGCGGCGTGGGCGAGCGCGGGTGCAAACGCAGGGGTGGTGGCGAGCGCGGCGACGACAGCGAGCGTGAAGAGCTTGAAGCGCGTGGAGGCCGAGTGGGAGAGCGAGAGAATGCGAAGGGGCAAGGGCAACATGCGCGCATGATGCCCTGCCCTGCCCCGGTTGCGCAATGTACCCACGCTGCCCGATGTGCTTACGCTGCGCGATGTACCGACGCAGGGCGATGCGGTGAGGCGGCGCGATGGGGGAGTGAGAGCGCGGGGCGCTATGGGGTTATCCAATCGATCTCGACGGTGTGGGGTACGAGCGATGCGTTGGTGGTGTCGCCTTCGGCGGGTTCGATGCGAAGCGTGTTGCGCTGCGCGGTGAGTGTACCGGCATCGACGATGACGATGATTTCGCTTGTGCCGACATAGGCGATGGCGTCTTCGTCGAGGGGGCGATCGTTGATTGTGATGAGGGGTGAGGCGTCGGTGGCGTGCGATGTTGCGAGACGCAACGTGACGCGCGCGGAGGTTGCGGGGTTGAATGCGGCAGGCAAGACGAAGGCGACGGTGTCGTCTTCGACGTGGGCAAGGTCGCCACGTGCGGCGGTGAATTCGAGACGTGGCGGTGCGGCAGGCGCGGCGGCGTTGAGCGGGGTGCCGACTCGTGGCGAGAAGCGCGACGCGACGTTGCTGAGGTTGCCACTGCCGTTTGCCGCGAGGCGCGGTTGCGAGAGGGTTGGTCGCGCGGCAGCGAGCGTGGGCTTAGCGGCAGATGGGCCGGTTGCTGATGGGCCGGTTGCCGACGGGTGCCTGGCAACGGGACGCTGCGTCGCGGGCCTGGCGGTGTGGGCCGAGACGGTCTCGTCGCCCGCAAACTCGCCACGGAGAGAATCGACCCAGACGACGCGCACGGGCGGGTGGCGGGTGACAAGTCCGGCAAAGTCGATGTCTTCGAGGGCGTAGTAGAGCGTTGATGGGTTGATGAGTGATTCGCTGGTCGCGAGCATGTCGAGGGTGGCGTAGGAGTTGCCGGTTGCGGCGGTGCCCGCGCCGGGGATGAGGTCGTTGACGAGCTCGAAGGGGCCGTCGGGTGAGGTGGCGCGCAAGACGCGGAAGCCGAGGTTGTTGTTTTCGCTGGCGGTGACCCGTTGCAGGCGCACGGCGCGCTGGGCGGCGAGGCCAGTCGCGGTGAAGGTGAGCAGATCGGCGCTGCTGGTGCCCCAGTCAACGTCGCCCGATTCGCTGCCCGAGCCCATGTATTGCGAGCCCTGGGCGCTGCCCTCGACGGTGATGGATCCGTTGTCCTGATTGTCGATTGAAATCTCGCCCGCCGACGGTTTCAAACTGCGGGGGGGGCTACCGGCAGCGTGAGCGTGCTCGGCGCTGTCAGAGTTGGGGGTGGGGATATCGTCGAGGCCGGGTTTGCGGAAGCTGACGCCGGTGAGTACCGCACCGCTCCACGCGTCGTTGGGGGTGTCGATGACGAGGTAGGCGTTGCCGGCGCCGGGTTGTCCATTGGCGAAGGTGACGTAGTTGAGTCCGCGCTGGGTGGTGTTGATGGTTGGGGTGTCGGAAGAGGGCGGGCCCTCGATTTTGACGCCGTTAACGCCGCCGACGTTGCCGGTGAAGAAGAAGTCGGTGTCTTCGATGTCGATGGTGCCGGTGAGGGTCATCGAGAAGTAGCCTGAGGGCTGGTTGCGGAGAATCTTGACGCGATTGGCGCCGTTGTTTCCGGAACCGGTGGTTTTGAGTGAGCCGATGGCGTGGGCAAGGTTGCTGCCGACGCGCAGCCGCGACTGGATGTCGAGTTCGGCGGCACCGGCCATGTTGACGAGGCCCGAGACGTTGACGTGGGTGGCGTCATCGACGAGCAGCGTGGTGCCTGAGGCGGAGGTGAGGCTGCCGATGGCGTGGGTCCGCGATGCGCCGGCGGCGAGGGTGCCGTCGTTGAGGGCGAGGGTGCCGGCGATGGTGGTGTTGGTGGCGGCGGTGACGACGTGCGAGGCCGAGGTGTTGGCGATGGTGAGGTTGTGGAAGTTGCCGCGGTAGAGTTGGGCGGCGGCGCCGTTGAGGGTGACGGTTGACGAAGCGTCGAAGGTGTAGGTGCCGAGGTTGTTCCAGTCGCCGCTGACGTTGAAGGTGTCGCCCGTCGCGACGAGGGTTGCGCCTGCCTCAATGTTCATTGCGCTCATGGTGAAGTTTTTTGAGCCGACGGTGGTGAGTGATTTTCCGTTGCGGATGGTGAAGCTGCCATAGGTGGCAGAGGCGGCGGCGAGGGTGAAGTTTGAAGCGGCGTTCAAGAGCGGGTCGAAGGTGAAGTCGCTGCCCGATGCGGTTTGAAGCCCGCCAGAAGCGTTGTTGTCGGTGAAGGCGCCGTAGAGGGTGAGGGGTTGGTTGGCGGCGGCGAGTTGACCTGACGCGCCGATGACGAGGGCACCGACGACGGTGAGGGGGCCAGTGAGCGATTTGTTGGTTCCGTTGATGTTGAGGTTGAAGAAGGCGACGCCGGTGGGGACGCTTGCGGCGGTCGCGGTCTCGAAGTTGATCGTCGAGCTGTCGGGGTTGAATGAGGCACCCGACTGGACGGTGAAGCCACCGTTGAGGTTGAGGGTTGCGCCGGTGAAGTTGGCGAAGCTGTTGGTGGCGAGGGTGAGTGTGCCTTTGACGAGGGTGGTACCTGTGAGGGTTGCTTCGCCACCGCCGGTCTTGGCGAGGGTGAGGTTGCCGTAGCCGCCGGAGGCGAGGGGGGCGACGTTGGCGGTGACGGTGCCGGTGTAGGTGGTGGTTGAGGCGATGTCGGCGCTGACGGTTCCGCTGTTCGAGAACGAGCCTGCAAGGGTGAGGGCGCTACCCGAAGCGAGGGTGAGGGTGCCGCTGTTGGTGAGTGCGGTGGCGGTGCTGTTGGCGTTGAGGGTTCCGTTGACGGTGAGCCCGGCGCTGTTGGTGATTGAGCCCGAGACGGTGAGGGTGTTGCCACCTAAGGCGAGCGCGCCCGCATCGACGTTGAGGGCCCCCGACGCGGTGGTGGTGCCGGTGAGGGTCGCGGCGCTCGCAGACTTGTTGATGCGCAGGTTGTGGTAGGCGACGGCGGCGACCGACTGACTCGCGCCACCCGAGTAGGTGAAGGTTGAGCCGACGAGCAGCGGGGCGACGCCGAAGTTTGCGGTGCCGGTGGTGTCGATGTTGGCACCGGCGAAGGTGGTGAAGGTTGAGGCGCCGCCTGTGACGAGGTTGCCGCCGACGAAGAGTGTACCGGTGCCGTTGATGATCGTGGCTCCGTTGCCGGTGAAGCCGCCGTTGGCGTTGAGGGTGCCGGTGATGTTGAGTCCGCGTGAGACGGCGAGAGTGGTGGTGCCGGTGACGTTGACGGTACCCGATGTGAGGCTGAAGGCGCCTTCGTTGATGTTGAGCGCGCCCGCGATGTTGAGCGGTGATGCGGCGGGGGTGACCGGGTTACCGCTCGTGTTGGCGAGGGTGAGGTTGCCGTATGCGAGGGCGGGGATGGTTTGGGTCGTTGCGCCGTCGAAGACGATGGTTGAGGCAGCGTTGGGGGTGAAGGTTCCGGCAGAGATGGCGAGGGCACCACCGACGCGCAGGGTGCTTGCGGTTTGCAGGGTGGTTGAACCGGACGATTGAGAGAATGAGCCCGCGAGGTCGAGGTCGGCGGCGGTGGCGAGGGTGAGCGTTCCGGTGTTGGTGAGTGAGGTTCCGGTGGCGGTGAGGGTGACGCCGCTGTTGATGGTCACAGTCGCGCTGTTGGCGATGCTGCTTGCGGAAAGCGGGAATCCGGCGGTGCTGAAGGCGCCCTGCGAGACGGTGAGCGCACCGGTGAGGGTGGTGGTGGAGGCGAGGCCAACGGTGCCGCTTGCGCGATCGATGACGACGTTCTGGTAGGCGAGGGCAGGCAGGGTGAGGTTGCCAGTGCCGCGAATGGCGATGGTTGAGCCAGCGCCGAAGGTGATGTTTGCGCCCGATTCGAGGGTGAGCCCACGAATGCCGAGGGTGACACCGGCGGGTACGGCGAAGGTGCGCCCGGCTTTGACCGTGAGCGAGCCAAGCACTTCGGTCGAGCCTGCGAGTGTGGCGGAGGGGGCGTCGATCGTGAGGTTGCGGTAGGTGACGTTTGCGCCGACGGGGAGGGTTGTTCCGCGCCAGTAGACGTTGCCGTCGAAGAGTGATTGCGCGCCCATTTGCAGGCTTGCGGTGTCGAGGGTGTAGCTGTTGGTGTAGAAGCGCGAGGAGAGGCTTGGGGTGTTGTCGGCCTGGTAGATGATGAGGAAGCCTGAGGGGTCGATGGTGAGGTCGCCGGTGAGTTGTACGTCGCCGCGAACGTGGTGAATCTGGCGGTAGCGGTTGCAGCCCGCGCCGCCCTGGTCGGGGACGCCGGGTTTGAAGTTGTGGACGACCTGAGCGTCGATGACGAAGCGGTTGTTCGCACCAAAGTGTTTTAGACATCCATCGATTGAGATGTCGCCAGTCGCCCAGATGTCGGTATCGACGCCGTTGGATGTGTGCTGGAGCACGCCGCCGCTGTTCACGTTGAGCGGCGAGGCGCTGTAGATGTCGGCGTTGGCGTCGAGCGAGAGGGTTCCGCCGTTGAGCACGGTGAGCGCGCCGCCGTTGATGCTGACGGCGCCAGTGAGTGCGGTAGCGCCCGAGACGCGCATGTTGCGGTAGGTCGCGTTGGTGAGGGCCACGGTGCCGCCCAGGTACTCGATGTTGCCGTCGAAGCCGCCGTTTGCGCCGCCGTTGTTGGTGCGCAGATCGGCGGTGATGAGCCAGTTGCTTCCGGTCAGCAGGCGGGTGGTGTGCGCGGGTACCCAGCCCATGGCGGTGAAGCCGCCGACGGGGTTACGCAGGTCTGAGCTGAGCGTGTAGTCGCCGCCTTGCAGGTAGACCTGTGAGAAGACGTTGCAGCCGTTGCCGGTGTTGGGTGTGCCAGGCTTGATGGTGGTGGGGTTGCCGTCGTCGAGAAAAACGAGGCGGTTGCCGAGCTTGCCGTTGTGCTGAATGCAGCCGTCGTTGGTGAGCCCTGTGGGTTGCAGGTCGAACGATGGCTGGTTGGTCGAGTTGGTCATGCTGATGGTGCCGTTGGCCTCGACGATGACGTTGGCGGCGGTGAGACCCGAGTATGACTGGTCGGTATCCATCGAGA
>CAZXXB010000120.1:0-2882 GCA_964644185.1 uncultured Myxococcota bacterium | reverse complement strand
GGAAGGTTTGATGCGCAGTTCGCCGCCGTTCACGCTGACCCAGGTCTGGTTGTAGGTGTAGTTACCCGCACCGTCGTCGGCGTTGAGGGGCAGGTAGAAGCTGCCGTTGATGGTGAGGTTGCGGTAGGTGACGCGCTTGCGCGTGACGGTGCCTGAGCCGACGTATTCGACGTTGCCGTCGACGATGCCGTTGGCGAGCGGGGTGTTGATGTTTTCGGTGATGATCCAGTTCGAGCCGGTGTAGAGGTTTGAGTAATCGACGGCCGGGTCGAATGACATGTGGACGAAACCGCCGCCCGTCTTGGTACGCAGGTTTGTGGTGAGGGTGTTGTTGCCGCGTCCGAAGTAGACGTGCCCGAAGACGTTGCAGTTGTTGTCGAGGTCGGGCCAGCCGAAGGCCTGATTGGCGCCGGCGAAGGCACCGTCATTGCGAATGACGATGCGGTTCTTGTCGCCGTTCTGGTTGTGGCGCCAGCAACCGGCGTTGCTCACCTGCCGCAGCCAGACGTCGTTTGCGACGTAGCCCTGCGGGTCTTGCTCGAAGAGGCCACCGCTGCCGATGGTGAAGGTGTTGACTCCGTTGATGTAAGCGCCGTTTGCTGCGTCGCCGCGGTGTCCGCGCAGGTAGAGCTGCGCCCCGGCGGTGACGGTCAGGTTGCCGTCAACGAGTGACTGGTATCCGCTCTGCAAAAGGTTGGCGGTGCTGTAGACGTTGAGGTTGGTGAGCACGACGTCTTCGGCGCGCGAGGGGATGGCGACGTTGCCGGCGTAGAGTTCGAGGTTGCCGTAGAATTTGTGCCAGCCGGGCCATGCCGAGCCGCTGCCAGAGTAGAGTCGCCCCATCGTGGCCCAGTAGCCGTTGGTGTGAAACGAGGCCTGGATGGTGTTGTCCCAGCCAATATGAAGAAACGAGTCGCCGCGTAGTCGCCAGTTGGCGCTGAGCGAGTGGACACCACGGTCGAGGTAGGTTTCGCCGTACTGGTTGCACGCGCCGCCATCCCACACACCGAAGTTGTGGTAGTGCACCTGACCGCCGTTGCTGTTGAGGCGGTAGCGGTGTCCGGGTGCGTAGCTTGCGAGGCAGCCACTGATGTTTGCGACGCCGTTGCTGGCCTGGCCGTTTGCGCCACCTATCCAGATGTCGGTGGCGGCGGGCCATGAGGTCATGGGGTTGCTGTCGGGGTAGCCTGAGGCTGCGCCGCTATCGTGAATGTGGTAGCGCCCGGCGTCGATGGTGAAGTTGTTGGTCTGCATGCCGCGCCCTTCGTAAGCGACGGGTCGGGTGTATGACCATGCGGCATTCTGGTTGCGGAAGGTGCCGAGGACGATGGGGGTTTCACCTTCGGACCACCACCATCCGCCGGTTTTGTTGATGGTGAGGTTGCCGTATGTCCAGACGCGGGGGTGGATGGTGCCGGTGCCTTGCCACTCGACGGTCGAGTTGACCGAGAACGCGGCGGCTTGCACGACGGTGGTTGCGATGCGGCAGCGGGTCATGAGGTACGAGGTGCCGTTCATCGCGAACGAGCCGCTGCCGAGCATGCAGTTGCCCGATGTGTCTTGATTGAGGTTGAGGCGCGAGTTGCCGTTCATCGTGATCGCGCCGTTGATGGTGACGCTTCCGCTGACATTATAGGTGCAGCTATTGCCCATGGTGAGGGTACGGCCGGCGTTGACGACAAGATTTGTGCAATTCTGTGTCGAAGAGCACGAGCTGTTCGAGCTAATGGTGCAACCTTGGGCGTGGGCGGTGGCGAGCGCGGCGAGTGACGCGAAGGTGGCGACCGCGAGCGCGGCGGCGAGCGTGGCGTGACGAACGAACGACATCATGTGACCCCTGTGCAACGCCGAGACGGCAGGCGTGACCGGCCAGCGTCTCGCGACAACGGAACTTCCTTTGTTTGTAGCAATCATCTGATGTAAAAGATAGGGGATTCTGAGCCGAGGCGGGTGAGATGTCTATGCGCAACTTTGCACACAGCAGATGGTATTCTGAACGAGAGTCGCGGAAGTCGCGCGCCGCTGCCGTGATTGCGCCGATGGCACTGGTGGGCGTGGTGGTGACGGCGAGCACGACGCTTGTCGGGTGCCAGTGTGGCGAGTCGGCGGCGACAGACAAAGGCTTGGTCGCCGACGCGGGCGGCGAGACGGGTGGGGCCGAGACGAGCGTCGAAGTGAGCGTGACAAGTTTTACGATTCACACGTGGAAGCAGCCCCCGCCGCCCCCGATGCCTGTCGCTCCAGCGCCGACAGGGGGGCTTGCCGTCGAGCCGCCGAGTGAAGAGGTGCGCCGACGGAGTGAGGCGACGAATCCATCGCAGCAAGAGATTGCGAAAGCGATGGTGGCGGCGGGGTTGGCGCCAGAAGAGGTCGGGGCGACGGCGGCGCCGGTGGTGGTTCCGCGCGTGGCAGATGCGGCGGGCAAGCCGGTGTTGGTCAACCCGCCGACGGGTACCGAATCGTTCGGGTTGCCGGTGACGGAGCCGAAAGCGAAGCCAGCGGCAGCAGGGCAGAGACCAGCAGGGCAGCAGCCCGCCGCACCGAAATCAGCGGTGAAGTGAACGCCAGATGGCGCGTGCGCGCTGAGCGGCGGTGAGGCGCTGGCGGGCGCTGGGGGTGCTGGCGTTTTGCAGGTTTGAGGTGGTGGCGCGCGGGGTGAGTTTGACGACGGGGCCGCTCGAAAGGGCGGGGGGTGCCGCGACGATGTTGCGCGAGCTTGCGTTGAGGTTGCGCGCGGTCGAGACGCGGTCGGCCGCGGTATCGGTGGCCCGGCTGGGGCCGCCGCGTCCCAGCCGCACGATCGGCATGGTCTGGCGGCGGTCGAACCCGCTGGCGGGGCAGCTCGACAGCATCGCGCACGCGCTGCGGGGGCGCGTCAGTCC
>CAZXXB010000119.1:6804-11136 GCA_964644185.1 uncultured Myxococcota bacterium | reverse complement strand
ACTCCGCCCCCACTTCCGCCCCCACTTTGGTACCCACTTTCGCCCCACTCCGCCCCCACTTTTTCACCGTGTTTTTCACCGTGTTTTTCAACCCTCAAATGCCCCCCATCGTCATCGTAACTGGCCCTACCGCAAGCGGAAAATCGGCCCTCGCCGTCGCCGCCGCACACCACCTCGCGGCCCACTCCCGCCCCTGCGAAATCGTCTGCATCGACAGCGTCCAACTCATCCGCGGCACCCCCATCGGCGGCAGTGGACCTACCCCGGAAGAGCGCGAAACCGTCCCCCACCACCTCTTCGAACTCCTTGATCCAAAAGAGCTTTCCAACGCGTGGCGCTATCTTGAGCTCGCCACCACCTGCCTTGCCGACATCCACGCGCGCGGTGCCATCCCCATCCTCGTCGGCGGCACCGGCCTCTACATCAAAGCCCTCCTGTACGGACTCTCCGAAGCCCCCGGACGCGACGACGCCACCCGCCACCAGCTCGCAGCAGAAGCCCTCGCCCTGGGCACCCCCGCACTGCATACGCGCCTCGCCACCATCGACCCCGCAACCGCCACCCGCCTCGCCCCAAACGACACGACCCGCGTCATCCGCGCCCTCGAAGTATACGCTGTAACTGGCCGTACTCTCTCATCTTTTCATGCCACCCACACCCCCGCGCCGCGCTACCACGCGCTCCACGTCGCCCTCAACCCCAACCGCGAGTGGCTGCGCCAGCGCATCACCCGCCGCGTCGCACAAATGTTCGACGACGGCTTCATCGACGAGGTCCAGGCTCTTCGCGATCTCGCCGGAGACCACGCCGCCGTTCTTCGCGCGACTGGTTTCCGCGAGGTCGCAGCGCATCTTCGCAACGAACTTTCACGCGACGACGCCGAAAAACAAACGATCATCGCTCACGCGCAATACGCCAAACGTCAACTTACATGGCTGCGCCGCCAGCCCAACGTCACGTGGCTCGACGCCCCCGCACAACCAGCAACCCTCGTCGCCCTTATCGAAGCCCACGTTTCAACCTCACACGCATCACACACCTCACAAACACCACACCCACAACCCAATACCATAGCCACCCCACCCACACCCCACACGAGGGCAGCGTGAACCCACGAGAATTCATCATCGCCGTTGACGGACCCTCTGGCGTCGGCAAGAGCACCCTCTGCAAAGCTCTCGCCACCCGCCTGGGCCTTGCCTATATCGACACCGGAGCCCTCTACCGCGCCATCGGCCTCGCCACCCTGCGCGCCCAGCTCGACCCCACCAGCGAAGCCTCCGTCGCCGTCATGATCGGACACGCCAACCTTTCCGTCGAACCCGGCACCGCAGGCAAACCCTTCACCGTCCGCCTAGACGGCGACGACGTCACCGACGCGATTCGTACCCCCGAAGTCTCCCAGGCCGCCTCGCAAGTCTCAGCCCACCCCTCCGTTCGTGCTGCGCTTCTACCCCTGCAACGTCGCCTCGCATCGGGCAAAGCCGCCATTCTCGATGGACGCGACATCGGCACGGTCGTGTTTCCGCACGCCCAACTCAAAGTGTTTCTCCGCGCCGACGACAACGTCCGCGCCGAGCGTCGCTATCGCGAACTCACCGCCAAAGGCGCGCAAGTTACACGTGACGCCGTACTCGCCGAGCAACGGCAACGCGACGAGCGCGATACCGCCCGCGCCGCAGCACCCCTGCGGGCCGCCGATGACGCCGTCATCATCGACACCGACGCCCTCACGCTCGAAGAAGTTATCACCCGCGTCGAAGCGCTTGCTCGTTCGCGGATGTGGCCGGGCGTCGAAGCGCAAGCCTGACGGTCGCGTCGGGTTCGCGAGAGACCTCGCCCTCACGCGGCACTGACCAAAAACCGAGCGACGCCTCGCCCGCCTCATAAAGCACCGCAACCTGCACGATGCTGCGCGTACCGCTCCACGCACGCTGCACCCGCACTGCGTAACCACTGCGCGTGCCCGCAACGTCGCCTGCATCATCACTTGCCTCACCCTCCGCAACGTCACCATCGGCATCGTCGCCTGCTTCGACCAAATGAAAGCGCGGAAGTGCCCCGACAAACGCCCCACCCTCCCGTTGCCACGACGCAAACCGCCTCGCCCGCCACGCCAGCGTCGCCTCGACATCGAACCCTGACGACGCCGTCACGCCCCATGGCTGCGCCAATCTCCGCTGCTTCAACGTTTGTACCGATGGCGACCAGTCATAGACCGCATTCTCGCCACGCGCTGCAATCACCACCGTGAACGACGCGTACGGCGACGGATCAAAACCAGCCTCGATGAACCTCCGCGCGGCATCGAACCCACCCTCGCGCAACACGACAGGCACGATGCCGCCCCGACTCGGTGGTGGCGGGTCACGATCAACAATCATCGGGTCTTCGGGCGCGTAACGATTCAGCAAGCACGCAACGAGCCCACGATCATTCACGCCGCACCACGTTCCGCCCGCTGCCGAATCGGTCGGCGCTGCCCACACGACCCCGTTGTCGTGCGTGCGAATCGTCGGCGGAATCTCCGCTGCCCGAGTCCATAACTCGTCGCGGTTCATCGTCACGAGCAGTCGTTCATCACCGTCATGTAGCGTCAGCGTACACATGAGTCAGAGCCTACGCGCAAAGTTCCCCGCCGCGAAACACCCAGGCGGGGAACACCCGGCTGCGAAGCTCTCGGTTGCAAAAGAAGCTTCGCCCAGCAACGCGTGTCACGTGCCCCCCAAAAAAACAGGCGTTCGAGTTGCCTCAAACGCCCGTCTCATCTCTAACGCTCACTTCGACGCACCACCCTGTGGTGCACGCCGATATGACCCAACCCCCTCAACGGGTGCCGTCCGCGGCGGGGGTGAAAGCTCTCAGTTCGCCTCTTCAAACTCGGCGTCAACCACTTTGCCCTTCTTGCCCGACGGTTCCGCGCCACCGGCGGAAGGTCCAGCGTCCGGCCCGCCGGCAAACCCCGCTGCGCCCGCGGCATCACCCGCCGCACCCGCCTCCTGGTACATCGCTTCGGCCATCTTGTGCGACGCCGCCAGCAACGCCTCTTGCGCCGTCTTGATCGCGCCGATCTCGCCAGCCTCAATCGCCGTCTTCAGTTCCGCAAGCTTCGACTCGATGTCGGCCTTCGTCGCCGAATCAATCTTCTCGCCAAGGTCGCGCAGCGACTTCTCGGTCTGGTACGCGAGGCTGTCGGCCTGATTACGCACCTCGATCTCTTCGCGGCGCTGCTTGTCTTCTTCGGCGTGCGCCTCGGCGTCTTTCACCATCCGCTGAATTTCGGCCTCGGAAAGCGTCGAAGACCCGCTGATGGTGATCTGCTGCTGCTTGCCACTCGCCTTGTCGGTCGCCGACACGTTCAAGATGCCGTTCGCGTCGATGTCGAACTTGACCTCGATCTTCGGCACGCCACGTGGTGCCGGCGGAATCCCGTCAAGGTGAAACTTGCCCAGCGTGCGGTTGTCGCGCGCCTGCGGACGTTCGCCCTGCAGCACGTGAATCTCGACGCTCGTCTGGTTGTCGCTCGCCGTGCTGAACGACTCCGACTTCGACGTCGGTATCGTCGTGTTGCGCGCAATCAACACCGTGTTGACGCCGCCGAGCGTCTCGATGCCCAGCGACAGCGGAGTGACGTCGAGCAGCAGCACGTCTTTGACCGTACCCGCGAGCACGCCACCCTGCACCGCCGCACCAATCGCAACCACCTCGTCGGGGTTGACGCTGCGGTTCGGCTCTTTGCCAAAGAAAGCCTTCACCTTCTCGATCACCATCGGAATGCGCGTCGAGCCACCGACCAGCACCACTTCGTCAATATCCGCCGCTTTCAACCCCGCGTCTTGCAGCGCCTTGCGACACGGCTCAAGCGTGCGCTCGACGATCGGCTCAATCAGCGACTCGAACTTCGCGCGGGTCAGCTTCACGTTGAGATGTTTCGGACCCGAAGCATCCGCCGTCAAAAACGGCAGGTTGACTTCTGTTTCTTTGGCCGACGACAGCTCGATCTTTGCCTTCTCGGCAGCTTCACGCAGGCGCTGAAGCACCATCTTGTCTTTCGACACGTCGAGGCCCGTGTCTTTTTTGAACTCGGCCATCAGCCAGTCCATCAAGACGTGGTCAACGTCGTCGCCGCCGAGGTGAGTATCGCCGTTGGTCGACTTCACCTCGACGACGTTGTCACCCACTTCGAGAATCGAGATGTCGAACGTACCGCCACCGAAGTCGTAGACGGCAATCGTCTCGTCTTTTTTCTTGTCGAGACCGTAGGCGAGCGCGGCTGCCGTCGGCTCGTTGATGATGCGCTTGACTTCGAGGCCCGCGATGCGCCCCGCGTCG
>CAZXXB010000119.1:2483-6782 GCA_964644185.1 uncultured Myxococcota bacterium | reverse complement strand
GTCGTTGAAGTAGGCTGGAACGGTGATGACCGCATCGGTCACCTCTTCACCGAGGTAAGCTTCAGCAGCCTCTTTCAGCTTCTTCAGCACCTTCGCGCTCAACTCTTCGGGTGCCATCGTGCGACCCGAGAGGCCAATCTGCACGCCGCCATTCGACGACTGCTCGACCTTGTAGGGCACGCGCTTGATCTCTTCGTTCACTTCGCCCCACCGACGACCGATGAAACGCTTCGCCGAGTAGACCGTGTTTTCGGGGTTGGTGACGGCCTGACGCTTCGCCACCTGGCCGACGAGAAAGTCGCCATCTTTGGTGAGCGCGACGATCGAGGGTGTCGTGTTTGCACCCTCTTGATTCTGAATGACCTTGACTTCTTTCACTTCCATCACGGCGACGACCGAGTTGGTCGTGCCAAGGTCAATGCCGATGATCTTTCCCATGGTCTTCTCTCGTCTCCTGTACGGCGCAGGCCACCTGCGACCGCCGCGCGCATCGTTGTTGCGTTAGCGTCGTTATCGTTGCGTCGTTGCGTCAGCCCGTTCGCGTTCGAGAACCGCACCCTCTGGCTCTGCGCCGGGGTCTGACCGTTTGCGCAGGTCCGCGATTCCGCAACGGAAAGTAAGCACGCGAAGGGGGGTGTCAAGCGTGCCCCCGTGAACCGCGTGAAGATTTGTTCACAGAATCAGCCACGCACGCCATCCGGCCCATGCACACTCAAACGCCATTGCGTCGCATGACCGGGGCGCGTAGGTTTCCCCGCGTGATGTTTGCCGACCACAAGGGCGCCTCGACTTCGCGATTTGCGCCACTTCACGCGTTGCCAGCCGACCTCCAGCCGGTCGCAAAGCTGCTGCGATCCAAGACCTTCAGCGAGAAGAAAAAGCCCATCGTGGGTAACGCCTTTACCGACGCTGCCGTGCTCATGCCCATCGTCGATGGCGGCACATCGCGGCAGGTGATTGTCTTTCGGCGGCCCGAAACGATGAGCAAACACAAGGGCCAATACGCGTTTCCCGGCGGGCGTCGCGATGAGACCGACGCCGACCTTCTCGCGACCGCACTACGCGAAACCCACGAAGAGCTGGGCATCGACCCGTCGCGAATTCACGTGCTTGGTCCGCTCGCGCCGATTTACACCCCCAGCCGCTACCGCATTTTTCCATATGTGGGCTGGCTCGACCGGATGCCAGAGATCGTCGCGCAGCCCGATGAGGTGGCCGAAGTGGTCTTCGTGCCGTACCCATGGCTCGCCGACCCGCGCAACGTGAGCGAAAAGCCCCACCCACTCGCCCGCATCACCGTCGGGCGCGGCGTCGTCTACACTTACCAGTTTGGGCCGCACACCGTCTGGGGCGCGACGGCCCACATGATTCGCGAATATTTTCGCGCGGTCGAAGCGGTTGGGCGCTAGTTGACGAACGTCAGAATGAGTTGCCGATCGTAAATTCGAAAAGTACGGGCTGGTCGATGACGAAGCCTGGGCGCGACGGGTCTTCGCGGCGAAACAGCGGGAATCCCCACTCGAAACGCAGCGGTCCCATCGGACTGAACCAGCGCACACCGAACCCCACCGATGGAAACAACCCAAGCGGCGGCTGGTTGATGATGACACCGCGGCCACGGTTGTCGCCCTTGTCCTGAAAGAAGAACTCGTTGTTGTTGTAGGCGTTGCCCCAGTCGAAAAACACCACCGCGCGCAAACCCAGTTGCTCGACAATGGGGGTCTCGATTTCGAGGTTGAAGATGAGCTGCTTGTCGCCACCGATCGCGAAGTCAACGAGTGGAGATTGCGGGTCACGTCCGTCGAGCGCAACCTTTTGCAGGGGGCTGATCGAGTTCCAGAAATAGCCGCGCACCGAGTTGATGCCGCCGACGAAGAAGCGCTCAAAAATCGGCACGCCGGTCGGCGATGAACTACCAACCCAGCCAAGTCGTAACTGGGTCTTCAACACGACCTTCCAGAACAGCGGAACGTAGAATCGCGACGAGTGAGAGACGCGCGTGAAGACGTTTTCACTGCCCCACCAGGGCCCTGCGTCTTCGACAGTCAGCACGTGCAACATACCGCTGTTGGGGAAGAGCCGATTGTCGCGGCTGTCATACTGCGCGGTGAACGAAACCGCCGATGTGAGACCGTCTTGCAGCAGGTTTCGAATGCGACGCTGGCGCGAAAGCACGCTCGCCTCGGCACTCACGTACTCGATGCGATATCCGAGAAACAGTCGCCACTCTTGCGTAATCGGGTAACCGACGCTGATGTTTCCGCCCGTCGAATCTCGAATGAACTGAAAGAAATTCTGCCGCGAGCGTGAGATGCCCGCACTGAGAAAGAAGTTGCTGTCGAAGAGATAGGGCTCGGTGAACTGCACGTTAAAGAGCTGCCACAGCGACGAAAGCTGGGCCGATAGCTGCAGCGTTTGTCCGCGCCCGAACAGGTTGTTCTGCTGCACCTGCGCCTGGATGAAGAAGTTCTGCACGCTCGAAAAGCCGGCACCGATGAGAAACTGTCCGGTTGATTTCTCGGCCACGCGTACGATGACGACCTGCTTCGTCTCGTCGCTGCCTTTTGCCGTCGTTATGTCAACCGAGTCGAAGTACCCGAGCCGATTGATGGACGCTTTCGACGCTTTGAGGCGTGAGGCGTTGGTGAGTTCACCCTCATTGATGAACAGCTCGCGCCGAATCACTTTGTCACGGGTCTTCGTGTTGCCGACGATGTCGATGCGCTCATAGTAGACCTTCTGGCCCTTTTCGATCTCGAAGTTCAGGTCGATGGTCAGCTCTTCGTCGTTCGCTCGCGTCAGCGGATTCACGTTGACGTAGGCGTAGCCGTCGTCGCGATACAGGTCACCGAGCCCGTCTTCGATATCGCGCGCGATCTTCGCGCGGCTGAACACCTCGCCCTCTTTGGTCGTCAGCACACGGTTGAGTTTGTCGTTGTCGAAAATGAGGTCGCCGCTGAACTCGACCTTGCCGATCTTGTATTGCTCGCCCTCGTCGACAAAAACGGTGATGTACAGAAACTGTTTGTCGGGCGAGAGCGTGACGCGCGGGTCACCCACCTTTACCTTCACGTAGCCGTTGTCGAGGTAGTACGATTGCACGATCAGCATGTCGCGCTGAAACACCTCGTTGCGATAGGTTCCAGTCTGGCTGATGAATGAGAACCAACCGCCCTCTTTGGTTTGCATCACGCCCTTCAGGTCTTCATCGGTCACCTTCTCGTTGCCGATGAACGTGATGCGTTTGACCATCACTTTCGAGCGCTCGTTGATGATGAAGGCGACGATCCGTTCGTTCGAAAGATCTGCGTTGGGGTCACCGGGGTCGATTTCAGCCGGGCGCACGCGCACATCAACTTCGGTAAGAAAGAAACCTTTCTCGGCATAGAGATCGACGATTTTCTGGCGGTTCTGAATCAGCTGCGACTGGTCGAGCACGCTGAACGGCTGAACATCGAGCACCTTCTGGATGTCTTCTTCGCTGACCTCGTCGTTGCCCTCGAGCACCACCTTCTGAATCGTCGGGCGCTCTTTCACCCGATAGATCAGCACAACGCCTTCACCATCGGCGGTCTCTTCCAGGTCAACGACGACGTCTTCAAAGAGCCGCATGTCGAAGATGCGCTCGACATCGCGGCGTACCACCCCGGCGTCGGGACGCTCGCCAACCTTCGACCGAATTTCAGTCTTCACGGTTTCAGATTCGGTGCGAACGTTGCCCTCGATGCGCACTTCAACGATCGGGCGATCAGCGAGCTCTTCGGCACCGGCAACTTGCGGCACCACACCGACGATCAGCATGGCGGTGCAAACGCACCCGAGCAGCAGCCGGAAGACCAGGGGGCGAGCCACGCGAAGAGAGAGGGTCACGAGACTTCCCCCCGAGCGTAGATGCCGTCGTGAAGCGCGCCGTCTTTGAGCATGATGCGACGAGCGCCGCGTGCCGCGAATGCGGTGTTGTGCGTCGCAATAATCATCGTCAATTTCAGCGACGCGTTGAGTTCGAGCAGCAGATCGTGAATCGACGCACTGGTCCGCTCATCAAGGTTTCCGGTCGGTTCATCGGCCAGTAGCAACCGCGGACGCATCACAAGCGCGCGGGCAACCGCGACCCGCTGCTGTTCGCCCCCTGACAGCTCGCTTGGCTTGTGGTCAAGGCGATGCCCCAGCCCAACCCGATGCAGCATCTCTTCGGCGACCTTTTCAGCGTCGCGCTCAGGCAAGCGCGCAATGCGCGCGGGTAACGCGACGTTCTCGACGGCGGTCATGGAATCGAAGAGGGCCGCGCCCTGAAAGAGA
>CAZXXB010000119.1:0-2368 GCA_964644185.1 uncultured Myxococcota bacterium | reverse complement strand
GAAGAAACGTCGATTTGCCCGCGCCAGATGCACCGGTCAGGGTCAATACGTCGCCCTCAGCTACGTCGAGATTGACCTCCGACAACACCGGCACCTCCCGGTCGCCGATGCGAAATGTGCGCGTGAGGCCACGAACCTGAAGAAACGGCGATGACGCGTGCGGCGAGGCAACCGTCGGCGACATCGTCTCTGTCAACGCAGTGGCACCCACATCGGCGGGGATTTCGGGGGATATGAGGCGCACACTCAATCGCTAGACCTTGCCGTCGTCTTCTTCCAGTTCATGGCACAAGCGGCGAACCGTATAGCTTCGCCCTACGCCTCGCGCAATGCTGCGAACCGAATACTGAACCGGCGAAACGAGTTCGTGAACGGTGCTCAGCCGCCGAAACCGGCGCACGAACGCCCCCTGGCAGTCACCTGAACGCGACAGCGAAGAGGGCGGCGAACGAAATATCGCGGCGACGTAACGCGGTTATCCTTGACACTGCGAGCACCAGACCCGTAACTTTTCGAGTTGCTATGCGCTGGCCGACTTGGCGGCCAATCATCGCGGTCGCACTCACCCGCCCGGCACCTTACCCGGGCGGCGACGGCGCGTTCGCGGGTGCGCACGCAGGCAGGGTAGGCGAACCAGATGGCATCAGGCGCAACTCCAGGGCGGGCAGAGACGGGCCACGCGGCAAAGCTTGGCGAACTGCTTGTCCGCGAAAACATGATCAGCCCGCAAGATTTGCAGCGGGCGATGACGGCGCAGCGTCAGGAGGGTGGGCGCCTCGGCGTTCACCTCGTGAAGCTGGGGCTGCTCAAAGAGGGAGAGCTGACCGACTTCATGTCGCGCCAGTTCAACGTCCCGGCAATCGACCTAAAAAAGGTCGAGATTGACCCCGACGTGATCAAGCTCGTTCCGCGCGATGTGTGCCGCAAGCACACGGTAATTCCGGTACGGCGCGCGGGCCAATCGCTCGTGGTGGCAATGGCCGACCCGGGCAACGTCTTCGCCGGCGACGACCTTCGCTTCATTACGAAATACAACATCGAGCGCTGCGTCGCCCCCGAAGCCGACATTCTCGCGGCCATCGACCAGTACTACGGCGCGGCAGCCGCGCCGACGGCGTCGCACGAAGACTTCGGCCCAGAGTTCACCGTCGATGAGGTACTGAGCGACTTCGACGAGGCCGATATATCGCTCGGCGACGACACAGACCTGAACGATGTCGTCGATCTGCGACGCGAGAGCGAAGACGCCCCGGTCGTGCGCCTCGTGAACCTGATTCTGCTCGACGCCATCAAGAAGCGCGCATCCGACATTCACATCGAACCGTACGAAAAAGAATACCGCGTGCGTTACCGCATCGACGGTGTGCTCTACGAGGTGATGCGCCCCCCCACCAAGCTGAAAGGCGCCATCACGTCACGCGTCAAGATCATGGCACAGCTTGACATCGCAGAGCGCCGCCTGCCGCAAGACGGTCGCATCAAGCTGAAGCTGGGCGGCGGTCGCGAGATGGATTACCGCGTCAGCGTTCTGCCGACGCTCTTCGGCGAAAAGATCGTGCTGCGTCTGCTCGACAAGTCGAGCTTGCAGCTTGACATGACGAAGCTGGGCTTCGAACCCGGTCCGCTGAAACTTTTCAAAGAAGCGATTCACCGCCCCTACGGCATGGTGCTCGTGACGGGGCCAACGGGCTCGGGCAAGACGACCTCGCTTTACTCGGCGCTCGCCGACCTCAACAAGACCGACACCAATATCTCGACCGCTGAAGACCCGGTCGAATTCAACTTTGCCGGCATCAATCAGGTGCAGATGCACGATGACATCGGGCTCAACTTTGCCGCGGCGCTGCGCTCGTTTTTGCGGCAAGACCCCGACATCATCATGGTTGGTGAGATTCGCGACTTTGAGACCGCCGAAATCGCGATCAAGGCGTCGCTCACGGGCCACATGGTGCTCTCGACGGTGCACACCAATGACGCCCCATCGACGATTGGACGTCTTTTGAACATGGGCATTGAGCCCTACATGGTGGCGGCATCGGTCAATCTCATTTTGGCGCAGCGCCTCGCTCGCCGTATCTGCCCCGAATGCAAAGTGCCCGACGAGAGTGTGACCGAGCAAGACCTGCTCGAGAGCCAGGTTCCGCGTGAGTGGATCGGCACGTTTCAGCCGATGAAAGGAACCGGCTGCAGCAATTGCAACAAGACCGGCTACAAAGGTCGCGTCGCGCTCTACGAAGTCATGCCATACTATGAGGAGTTGAAAGAACTCACCATCAACGGCGCCTCGACGGCAGAAATCAAGGCCGAAATGATTCGCCTCGGGGTGCAGACGCTACGCAAGGCGGCGTTGAACAAGTATCGTGAGGGT
>CAZXXB010000118.1:4728-11194 GCA_964644185.1 uncultured Myxococcota bacterium | reverse complement strand
TCTTTCACCCCGGGCTCGCGTCCGCACGCCCACCCCTGAGGGGTGGGGTGATCTCGAGTTAGAATGCGGAACCGATACGGAAGTAGATCACGAAGTCGTAGGGTTTGGTGCCGGTGAGGGGCAGCGCGAAACCCTGACGGTAGATGAGGCTTGGGGCCCATGAGAGCGAGACGCGGAGAAGCATTTCGAGGCCGGTGCCGACGTTGACCTCTTCGAAGGTTTTGAGGCCGAAGCTGTCGTTGTTCCAGACGTTGCCGGCGTCGATGAAGGCGGCGAGCGAGAGGTCGTTGAAGTAGATGGGTGCGGTGATGATGCCGCGTTCGATGCGCCAGATGGGGGCGCGGTATTCGAGGTTGGCGGCGTAGGCTCCATTGCCCTGAAAGTAGGCGACGGGAAAGCCGCGCACGGGCATGTATTGATCGGTACCACCGACGAGCACGCTGTCGGCGGCGGCACCACCGACGCGAAAGATTTCAACGAGGTCGGGGCCGAATGATGCGCCGACGTTGAGTTTGAGGGCGAGCACGTGATTACGCAGCCATGGCATCTGCACGTACTGGCGGTATTCTGCGGAGAGGACGACTTCGTTATAGTCGCCGCCAAGCGCGGTGGTGATGGCGTCGGCGGCGACGGTGACGATGAGGCCGCGTTCGCGCGAGATGGCGAAGGGTGAGGCTCCGGCGGCGGCGTAGCTTAGGGCGACGCTCGCGCGGGTGAAGTTTCCACGAGCGGGGATGCGGTCGTAGAGGGTGTTGGCGGGTAGCGTGGTCTCGGGCATGCGGTGTTCGAAGCGCATCAAGAAGCGAATGGCGGTGCGGAGATCGATGGGGACGGTGACTGAGGGGGTGAGGCGAAAGCGGCGCTCGATGTAGGCGCCGTTGTTGTCGCCGTAGACGAGGTCGTCGGTGGGGCCGCCGCGGGTGACGACGCGCGAGGGGAAGAAGTTGGCGAAGGTGTCGAGGCTGATGCCGCCGGTGACGACGTAGCGGGTGAAGGCGTAGGCGAGGCTGCCGCCGAAGGCGTTGGTGATGCTCGTGTAGTTGGCGCTGATGCCGTACTGGTGCCAGCCTAAGGGGTCGACGAATGAGGTGGAGAGGCCGAGGTAGAATTGTCCATCGGCGACGTTGATGGCGGGGAAGAGAAACCAGTTGCCGTTGAAGGGTGTGAGTTGGGGCAAAGGTGAGTAGGGCTTTGGCGATGCGGTTGTTGCCGGGTTGAGGGGTGGTGCGTCGGCCTGTGATGCGTCGGCATGTGGTGCGTCGGCTTGTGATGCGTTGGGCGCGCTGGATGGCGTGGGGAGAGCGGGCACAGATGGGCCGGCGAAGGGGACTTCGCGGAACGTGGCGGGGTTGAAGGGGGTGCCGACGACATCGAACCCGCGAGAGGTGTAGTTGCGAAAGACGAGGGTTGCGCCGTCGGGTGAGACGATGGGCTCGAAGGCCCCGCCGACGACATTGGTGACTTTGTAGAGGCGGCCCGTGGCGAGGTCGAAGGCGTGGATGTTGAAGATGCCGGTGCGGTCGCTGGTGAAGAGCAGGTAGCGTTGATCGGGGGTGAAGCGGGGCTGCATCTCTTGCGCGTGGGTGTCGGTGAGTTGGGCGAGGAGCGAGCCATCGCGGCGGTAGAGGTAGAGGTCGCGCGAGCCGCCGGTTTTGCGGATGCTGACGGCGAAGGTTGAGCCGTCGGGGGCGTATGCGGGGCGTCCGTAGACGCGGTCGAGGTCGCGGGGGAGCACTTCTTCGACGCGGGCGACCTGCATGGCGCCTGTGGCGGAGGTTTCGAGGTGGATGCGTGAGATGCCGGTTGCGGCGCCGCCTAACGCGACGAAGAGGGCGTCTGAGCCGTTGGGGTGTAGCTCAATCTGGCGGGCGCGCAGGGGCGCATCGGGGTGGGCCGGGTCTTTTACCCAGTGGACGACGGAGGTTTTTTTTACATTTTGGGAGGGCGGGTTTGCAGGGTCAACTTCGAAGCGTTCTTCGCGGATGTAGCATTGTCCGAAGAGGTAAAACCACGATTCGGGGCGGGGTGCGCAGTAGCCGATGCGGGTGCCGTCGTCGCTGACGCTGATGGCGTCGACGCCGGCGGGGAGGATGCTGTCTTCTTCGCCGGTGACGAGGTCTTTTCTGACGGCGCGTGGGCCCCATGAGGGTTCGAAGCGCTCGAAGTAGATGTGGCGTCGGTCGGGGTCGAAGGCGGCGCGGCCCGAGGTGAAGCCTGTGGTGGTGTATTGGTGGGTGATGGGGGTGAGTCCCTCTTCGACGAGTTGCTGGCGCAGGGTGTGGTACTCGTGGCGTAGTTCGTCGTGCCACTCGGCCCAGAGGGTTTCGAAGGGTTTGCCGAAGTGGCTGTGGCTGATGATGGGGTGGAGAAATGGGATGGGGAACGAGGCGTATTTGCGGGCGTAGGCGGCGATGGCGTCGTTGCCGAAGCGGCCTTTGAGGTAGCGGTGGAAACGTCCACCCCAGAGGTAAGCGGCGTTGCCGCCGGGCCAGTCGGTGTTGACGACGATGGCTTTGTCGATGGGGACTTCGTTGCGTTCGAGGACCGACATGCGGACGAACATTTCGGCGTAGCTCGATGCGTTGCGTCCGAAGCCGGTGATTTCGCTTTCGACGTAGACGGCGAGTCCCTCGACTATCCATTGGGGTGAGAGTGCGTTGACGGCGATCTGGTTGCCGAGGATTTTGCGCAGGGCACCGGGGATGGCGTCGGCCATCTGGAAGTGGAGGACGTGGAGGTACTCGTGGATGATGACTTTGCGGAGCCAGTCGGGTGAGACGTCGAGGATGCTGCCTTCGGCGGGGGCGACGATGTTGATGCGGATGAGGGGTGTGGGCAGCACGGTGGCGCTGCCGTTGGCCGACTCGGTGTTGTCGGCGAGTACCATTTGAATGCGGGTGTCGGGGACGTAGCCCATGAGGCGGTTGACGGCGTCGTAGGCTTCTTCGGCGTGGATGGCGGCGCGGGCACCGAGTACGTCGATGCCCTCGTGAAAATGGATGTCGAAGTGGGGCGTTGTGATGGTGCGCCACTCGAGCGCGGGGTCGTAGCTTGCGGCGTTGGCGGTTGCGGGCGCGAAGAGGGCGAGGGCGGAGCAGGCGAGGGCGAGCGACGCGAGATACGACGCGAGGTGCGCGACCGCGAGCGAGACGAACGGCAATCGAGCGAACGAGACGACACGCGACACGGCGATTACCCCGCCCAGTGTTCGGTGAATGTGGGGTAGTGGGTATCCATGTAGGTGCGGAGCATGGCGTCGGCGTCGGCCTCGCCAGTGGCGGCGAGCAGGTCGTTGACGAGGGGGCCGATGTCGTCGAGGTGGGTGGCGCGGAGGATGGCTTTGACGGGCGCGATGGAGGCGGCGTTCATTGAGAGGGTGCGTACATTGAGGGCGGCGAGAAGTGGCGCGACGTAGGGGTCGCCCGCCATTTCTCCGCAGACGGCGACGGGCTTGCCGCGTTGGGCGGCGGCGTCGGTGACGAGGCGGATGATGCGGAGCACGGCGGGGTGCCAGGGGCGGTAGAGGTAGGCGACGTGGTCGCTGTTGCGGTCGATGGCGAGGAGGTACTGGATGAGGTCGTTGGTGCCGATGGAGAGGAAGTCGGCTTCGGCGGCGAGTAGGTCGGCGCAGAGTGCGGCGGCGGGGACCTCGATCATGACGCCGATGGGTGGCAGCGCTTCGAGGTTGAGTCCATCGCGGGCGAGTTCGTCGCGGGTCTCGTCGCAGAGGGCGCGGAAGTGGCGGAGTTCATCGACGCCGCTGACCATGGGGAGCAGGACGCGGAGATCGCCTTCGAGGCTGGCTCTCAGGATGGCGCGAATCTGGGCTTTGAAGAGGTGTCGTTCGCGCAGGGTGAGGCGGATACCGCGCAGGCCGAGTGCGGGGCTCTCTTCGCGGGGGGTTGAGTAACCGGCGAGGGGTTTGTCGCTGCCGGCGTCGAGGGTGCGGACGACGAAGGGGCCGGTGCCGAAGTCGTGCAGGGCGCGTGAGAGGATGGCGTATTGCTCGTCTTCAGTTGGGGGCGACTGGCGACCGAGAAACATGAATTCGGTGCGGAAGAGTCCGACGCCTTCGGCCCCGTGTTTGCGCAGGGTGGCGACGTCGTCGACGAGTTCGAGGTTGCCGAGGACGGCGATGTTTTTTCCGCAGGCGGTGCGGCAGGGTTCTCGTTCGCCGACGAGGGCGGCGTTGCGGACGTCGCTCTGGCGTTTGCGGCGGGTGTGAATCTCGGCGCGGGTGGCGTCGTCGGGGTTGATGATGACGAGTGCGCGGGTGGCATCGACGATGACGTGGTCGTTGTCTGAGACGTGCTGGAGGATGCCTTTTGCGCCGGCGATGGCGGGGATTTCGAATGAGCGCGCGACGATGGCGGCGTGGGTGGTGCGTGAGCCTTTTTCGGTGACGAAGGCGAGGGCGCCGTGGCGGGCGAGGACGACGGCGTCGGCGGGTGAGAGGTCGTCGGCGAAGACGATGCGTCCGGCGGCGGCGGTGGGTTCGATTGCGGTGTCGTGGCCGATGAGGCAGGCGAGGATGCGACGTCCGAGAAAGTCGAGGTCCTGGGCGCGTTCGAGAAAGAAGGGCGATTCGACGCGGGCGAATGACTGGCGCCAGAGTTCGAGGGTGCGGGCGGTGGCCCACTCGGCGTTGATGTGTTCGTCGGCGATGAGCTTTTCGGTTTGCGAGGCGAGCAGCGGGTCTTTGAGCATGACGCGCTGGGCTTCGAGGATGGTTGTGGTCTCGACGGTGGGGTCTGCGTTTTTGGGGGCGGGCGCGAGGGGCGCGTGAGCGACAGCCTCACCTGAGATGAACTGGGCGGCGATGATGTCTGCGAGTTCGTTGTCGCAGGTGGCGATGGCGGCGCGAAAGCGGCTGATCTCGTGGGTGGTTTCTGCGAGGTCGATGTGTCTTCGCGGTACGGCGGGCACCTGACTCTCGACGATGAGGGCAGGGCCCGCGGCGATGCCCGTGGCGACGCTGACGGCCGTGAGTTGAATCATCGGGTTGCCCCGTCGTCGCCTTCGGGCTTGACGCCTTCGTCGAATCCGCGAGCGACGAGGGCGGCGATTTGTGTGAGGGCGATGTCGGCGTCTGGGCCGTCGGCGATGACGACGAGCTGCGAGCCGTGGGCGGCGGCGAGCGAGAGGACGCCCATGATGCTTTTGCCGTGGACGCGGTTGCCGTCGTGCTCGATGAAGATGTCGCTTTGAAACGACTGGGTGAGGTGGACGAGGCGTGCGGCGGCGCGTGCGTGGAGTCCGAAATCGTTGACGATGCGGCAGTCGATGGAGCGCTCGGAGGGTGAGGGGCCGGTGGCGGGGGTGGTGCCGGGTGCGGTGTGGCGCGTCGTTGGGTTGCTCATGGTGCGAGCCCCTTTGCGACGGTGACGGTGATGGCGATGAGGGCGACGAGGTAGGTGAAGCGGATGAGGGTGACGCGGTCGGTTGCGAGCCGCGCGAGCATGATGGCGATGAGCAGCGAGGCGAGTGCGAAGGGGGCGAGCAGGTCGAAGAGTGCGGGTGAGACGAGGGGTGCACCGGCAAGGAGGGTGATCGCGGCCCCAAGCGCGACTTGCGTCGCGACGCGCGCCCGCTCGGTGAAGAGCGGAAGTCTCCAGCGGATGACTTCGTTCAAGGCCGAGTCGCCCAGTTCGAGTCCGCGGTGGAATCCGCGAACGCGCACCCAGAGGTGAGGAACGTTGAACATGGTAACAAAAAGGAGTGCAGCCGTCAGCGGAAAATCGGCGAAGGCGAGGGCAGCGGCGGCGGCGCTGGCGAGGGGTTTGAGGGCGAACCAGAAGAAATTGTCGCCGATTGCGGCGAGGGGTGGCGCGAGGGCGGTTTTGACGTGGGTGACGCGGGTTGGGTCGAGGTCGCCGTTTGCGGTGCGCGCTTCGAGGTTGACGGATGCGCCGAGCAGGAGGGCGGCGACGTAGGGCTGGGTGTTGAAGTAGGCGAGGTGGCGACGGCAGGCGGCGGCGCAGGCGGCGTCATCGGGGTAGAGGCGTCGCAGCGCGGGGTAGATGGCGGTGAGAAAGCCGATGTTTTGCATGCCCTGCGGATGGAGGCTGGCGGTGATGGCGAACGAGCGGCGCAAGACGCCGCGCGCGAGGGCGCGGGTGGTCGTGGCGTGAGAGGTGACGGGAGGCGAGGCGATGGGAGGCGACGTGATGGGAAGCGAGGTCATGGCGTGCCCCCTTGAACGGCGGCGGGTAGCCGGGTGTCGCCAAGCCATCCCGCGATGCGCAGCGCGAGGGTGAGTGTGCCGAGAGCCATGCCGAGCAGGAGCATGGTGGCGAGGTCGCGGCGTTGTTGTGAGCGCAGGGCTGAGAGCAGGGCGATGGGTGCGAAGAGGAGCGTGAAGAGGCGGAGTCCGGCGTCGGTATCGAGGCGCGAGGCGGCGGAGAGGGTGGCGACTTCGCGCAGGAGTGGGGCGAGGGATGCGACGGCGAGGGCGACGAGGGCGAGT
>CAZXXB010000118.1:0-4634 GCA_964644185.1 uncultured Myxococcota bacterium | reverse complement strand
GGGCGTTCAAGGCGGCGCTCGAGGGCGCGGCCGGCGAGGGCGGGGGGTGCGGCGGCGAGCCATGCGAGGGCGAAGGCGGCGAGGGGGTGGGTGTGGGTGGTGGTGGCGGTGATGAAGGTGAGTGGGAGGATGGCGGCGGCGGCGATGGATTCGTGTTGGGGTAGCGAAGCGCCGACGGCGATGGCTCCGACCCAGAAGAGTTGTAAGAGGGCGCCGAGCATGACGGCTTCGGCGAGGCGGTCGTAGAAGAGGCCGAAGTAGAGCCCTTGCAAGAGTGGCTGCGTGAGCATGGCCTGCACGAGGGCACGACGTTCAACCGCCGCGACACCACCGATGAGCCCTGCAAACGCCACGTCGAGTAGCACGGTTGCCTCCGTCAGATTCCGGGTTGGCTGAGGCGTTCGCCGACGCGGGTTGCGGCTTCACGCAGGGTGAGCCCCTTTTCGCCGGGTACGGAGCGGATGACGACGGCGACCCCGCGGCGCTCGATTTCGCGAAGCGTTTTGAGTTCGTCGAGGTCGAGAAAGACAGAGGGTGTGACGGCGACGCGGTTGCCGCCGGCGTGGCAGACGCCGACGGTGGCTTCATCGGGGGTGACGCCCTGCCCCATTGCGACGAGAAGTGCATCGGGTGTGGCGACGATGAGCAGCGCGTGGGTGCGGTCGGTGATGGTGTTGAGGGCGTCGCGGCACGCGGCGAGGGGGACGACGTGGAGTGCGACGCCGGGTGGCGATGCGATTTCCATGGCGCAGCGGCGGAGTGGGTCGCTTGCTGCTTCGTCGTCGGCGATGACGATGGCGGAGAGTTCGAGGTGGGGTAGCCATCCGCAGAGGACCTGGCCGTGTAGCAGGCGGCAGTCTATGCGGGCGTGGGCGAGTTGCAGCGCGGGGCTTTGGGCGGCGGCGGTGGGTGATGCGGGTTCGAGGAGCATGGCGTTACGCCGTTTCGCCGGGCTTGCGGCGACTTTGGAGGAGCGCCGAAGCGAGGCTGATGTTTTTTTGGCCGTACTCTTGAATGAGGCGGGCCACGTCGCTGAGTGTACCCGCGTCGCGGGCGGTGGTGGCGAGTTTGATGAGCATGGGCAGGTTGACGCCGGTGAGCACTTCGACCTTGCCGGGAGCGAGAAACGAGAGGCTGATGTTTGAGGGGGTGCCGCCGAACATGTCGGTGAGGATGAGGACGCCGCGCCCGGAGTCGAGTACGCGCAGAGCGTCGGCGATGGCGTTGCGTACGCTGTCGCTGCTTTCGTGGGCGGCGATAGAGAGCGAGCGGATGTTGTGGCAGTCGCCGACGATGCCGCGTGTGGTTTCGATGAGCACTTCGCCTAAGCGTCCGTGCGTGACGACGAGCACGCCGATCATTCGATTTCCTCTTCGGGGTCTTGCGCGGGTATGGGCTCGGCGCGGTTGAAGCGGGCGTCGCGGTGGCGGGCGGTGACGTGCAGGCCGTCGCGGGTGAGGCGGTCGACGAGCGCGTGTGAGAGTGCGACGGAGCGGTGTTGTCCGCCGGTGCAGCCGATGGCGACGGTGACGATGGTTTTGCCTGCTTTTTCGTAGCGGGGCAGGAGAAAACGGAGGAGGTCTGCGACGCGTTCGAGGAAGGGGGCGGCGTCGGGCTGTGAGAGGACGTAGTCGCGGACGGCGGGGTCGAGTCCGACGAGTTCGCGCAGGTGGGGTTGGTAGAATGGGTTTGGGAGGAAGCGGACGTCGAAGACGAGGTCTGCTTCGCCGGGGATGCCGTGTTTGAAGCCGAACGACATGACGGCGACGCCCGTTTCGCGAGGGGTTGCGCTTTCGCCGACGACGGCGAGGACTTCGGCGCGCAGCTCGTAGATGCTGAGGCGCGATGAGTCGAGGACGATGTGCGCGGCGTTGCGGATGGGTTCGAGGAGAGCGCTTTCTTTGCGGATGCCTTCGCGGACGTCGCCGGGTGAGAAGGGGTGGCGGCGGCGGGTTTCGCTGTAGCGGCGGACGAGGGTTTCTTCGTCGGCGGTGAGGAAGATGACGTAGAGCGAGGAGGCTTCACCGGCGAGGTTTTGCAGGGTTTCGGCGAGGCCGGTGAGTTGGCCGGGTTCGCGGGCGTCGATGACGAGGGCGAGGCGGTCGAGTGCGCCGTGCTGTGCTTCAGCGAGGTCGATGAGGCGCGGTACGAGGGCGAGGGGGAGGTTGTCGATGCAGAAGTATCCGGCGTCTTCGAGGGCTTTGGATGCGGTGGTTTTGCCGGAGCCGGAGAGGCCGGAGAGGACGACGATGCGTGAGCGTTTCTGGGTGGTCATGCGCGGGCCTCCGGCTGGGAAACCTGCGCGGGGTCGGTGTCGACGGGCGCGACGAGGTCGGAGGTTTTGCGGATGCGGTCGGCGAGTTGCTGCTGAAAGCGGTGGGCGGTGTGGTGTCCCTGCCCTTTGAGAAGCTGGTTGCGGGCGATGACTTCGATGAGCGAGGCGACGTTGCGACCGGGGCTGACGGGGACTTCGACGAGTGGGAGGCGGACGTCGAGGATGGCGTGTTCGCGGTTGGTGACGCCCAGGCGGTCGTACTCGGTGCCGGGGTTCCACTCGACGAGGTTGACGACCATTTCGATGCGTTTGAGGCGGCGGACGGCGGAGGCACCGTAGAGTTCGCGGATGTCGATGATGCCGAGTCCGCGGATTTCCATGTGGTGACCGAGGACGTTGGAGCAACGTCCGGCGATGGCGCCGCCACGGTAGCGGGTGATTTCAACGACGTCGTCGGCGATGAAGCGGTGTCCGCGCTGGACGAGGTCGAGGGCGCACTCGCTTTTTCCGATGCTGCTTTTTCCGGTGATGAGGATGCCGACGCCGAGGACATCGACGAGGACGCCGTGGACGCGCAGGCGGGGCGGGAGGCGTTGTTCGAGGAAGACCTGGAGTTCGTGTCGGACGACGTCGGGGGGGACTTCGGCGCGCAGGACGGCGATGCTGGAGGTGGCGCATGCGGCGACGAGGGCGGGCAGGCTCTCGGCGGGTGTGGTGGGGTCGAGGTCGGTGACGATGAGTGCGATGGTGCGGTGGTTTGCGATGCGGGCGATGGCGGCGATGCGCGCGGCGGCGTCGAGCGAACCGAAGTAGCGAAACTCAGCGGAGCCGAAGATGGCGATGCGGTCACCGGGGTGGTCGTCGAAGTGTCCGAGGAGGGAGAGTCCGGCTTCGGCGATGCGAGGGTCGGCGAGTTCGTGCGCGAGGGCCTCGCGCGGGCCTAGCACGGTGAGGCAGAGCGGGGTGGAGAAGCGCTCGTAGAGATGTTGCAACGTGATGTGCATCGCGAGGTCACGGTGTAGCGCGCGCTGACCCTGTTGCGTGAGTCGGCGTGTTGATGCGGTGGAGCCCCCATGCGGACATGGGACGACGCCAGAGCGTTGCGACTATGCCAAGACGGGCGAAGATTTCCAACCGGGGGAGGGTGGATTCGACGGGGCGCGAGGGAGATCGTTGCTGGGTTTGGCGCGGGGTGCGTCGGGGGGCGGGTCTGCGTCGTCGCTTTGGGGGACGGGTGTGGTTTCGCCGGAGATGGGTGGCGCGTCGCGGTGGAGGGTGGCGAGTACGCGCGCGGGGTCGTCGAGGCTTGCGAGTTCGCGGGCCTGCGCGGTGCGGTCGGTGAGTGAAGAGGCGCGGCAGAAGTGGCGAGCGACGGCGGCCATGACGTGCAGGTGTGAGAGGCGGTCACCGGCTGAGGAGGCGAGCGCGAAAGCGGCGTAGACGGGTGCGCCATCGACTGCGCCGTAGACGACGCCTTGCGGGAAGAGGACGAGTACGAGTTGTGGGGTTGCGAGGCCGGAGAGGCGGCAGTGTGGTACGGCGACGCCGCAGCCTAATCCGGTGACTTCGCTGCGTTCGCGGTCGATGATGCCCTCGTAGATGAGGCGCGGGTTCCAGCCGGGCAGGCGGGCGGCGAGGGTTTCGCTGACGGCGATGAGTGCGTCGGGTTTGGTGGCGGCGAAGGTGGAAACGCGGATTGCGCCCACGCTGAGAAGGTCGGTCACACGCACGGAATCACCACGATGCGCGCGGTGGGCGTGGTAGCCGACATGCGCGCTGCAAAGAGAGACCCTGAGAATCGCAACGGGCGAAACTATGTGATGAAGATCACACGGACGCAAGGGGAAATTTTTCGACGTGGGGGTGGCACCGGCTGTGTGGCGTTGGGGTGGGGGTGATGGGAGGGGCAGAAACGGGGGGGCGAGGGGGGATGCGCGTGACATAAAAGGAAACCCGCAAAATGAGGAATGGACGAAAAGTTGTTGCGTTGTGGTGGGTTACGTGCGACTTGTGGGAGACCCTGAAAATTTGTTGCGGTAGCACTCAGTTTCATCCAATACGAAGACCCTCATGTCGAAAATGCGCGCCTCAATTTTTTCACGTCTACTGCTCACGCTGCTTGCGGTGGGGGCATTTGGCTATGCGGGTTGTGACGACGACGATGATTCGAACGAGACGTCGGATACGGCAACGACAGCGGATGACGACGATGATGACGACGCGAGCGATGACGACGACGCGAGCGATGACGACGACGCGACCGATGACGACGATGCGACGGATGACGACGACGCGAGCGATGATGACGATGCGACGGATGACGACGATGCGACGGATGACGACGATGCGACGGATGACG
>CAZXXB010000117.1:10993-11211 GCA_964644185.1 uncultured Myxococcota bacterium | reverse complement strand
TACACTCTTTCCCTACGACGCCATCATGCAGGTGCCAAAACCCACCGTGCTCACCCACGAGGTCGAACACGAAATCTACCACGAAGAACTACTCAAAAAGGTCAACGTCCTCATCCGCAAGGCAATCATGGTCTACGAGCGCACCCTCGACATGGCCGAACGCACCGGACTCAACGGCGACTGGGTCGAAAAAACCCGCGCCAGCCTCAACGACATGA
>CAZXXB010000117.1:8729-10961 GCA_964644185.1 uncultured Myxococcota bacterium | reverse complement strand
TCGCCAACGAAGACCACCTCATCGAGCAGCGCATGAAAGAAGAAGCGCTGCGCGAACAAGAGGCCCGCGAAGCCAGAACCGCAAAAGACAGCAGAACGTCGAAAGAGAAAAAGGGGCACCCATGAATAGCTGGAAAGGCAAAACCGCACTCGTCACCGGCGCAAGCGCAGGCATCGGCGTCGAGTTCGCAAAACAGCTCGCCGCACACGGCTGCAACCTCATCCTCACCGCCCGCCGACGCGAGCGCCTCGTCGCCCTCGCCGACGAAATCAAAAAATCCCACAACGTCACCATCACCGTCCTACCCGGCGACCTCTCCGACCCCGCCTTCCCAGCCGAACTCGAAAAGCAGGTCGCCAGCGCAAACCTCCACGTCGACATTCTCGTCAACAACGCCGGACTCGGCGGCGTCGCACCCGTGCTCGATCAACCCGTCGAGTCACTGCGCCAGTCGATGCAGGTCAACATGATCGCCCTCACCGAGCTCACCCGCCGCTTCGCCCCCGCGATGGTGCAACGCGGCTTCGGCCACGTCATCCTCCTCGGCTCCACCGGTGGATTCCTCCCCGTCCCACGCTTCGCAGTCTACACCGCCACCAAGCACTACGTCCGCGCCTTTGGCGAAGCCCTCGCCCACGAACTCAACGGCACCGGAGTCCACGTCACCACCGTCCACCCCGGCGGCACCGAATCCGAATTCCCCGACATCGCCGGCCTCAAACTCACCAGGACCGCCCAATCGCAAATGATGCCCGCCGACGCTGTCGTCCGCATCGGCCTCAAAAGCGCAATGGCAGGCCACGTCTCGGTCGTCACCGGCTTCATGAACAAGCTGCAGGTGTTTCTCTTCTGGCTCTTGCCGCGCGCCATCACCATGACCATCGCCGACAACCTCTACCGCTCGATGCAGGGCACAAAAGACGGCAGCCCCCTCACCGGCAATAAGCCGTAACGCCCTCGCCATTCACACGCACACCCAGCTCACACCCAGCTCACACCCAGCTCACACCCAGCTCACACCCAGCTCACGCCCAACTCACGCCCGCACGGGTAGCCGCTCGCGCAGCCCCGCCGAAAGCTCGCGCACGATACCGCCCACACCCTTCTCGCGAAGCTGCATCCGCGCCTCGTCACGCAGCCGCGACGCCTGCTCTTGCAACACACGCCCCACCGTCTCGAGCACCCGCGCCCCCGCCCCCGGCGTAAAATTCACCTGCACCGTCAACACCCCATCACCGTGCCGTATCGCCGGTATGTGCACCACCTCAAATGGACTCAACCCCTTCAACTCGCTTTGAAGCGCCCCCGCCACCGCATCAATGCGATGCAGGTTCACCCGCATCACCGGCTCTTCAAGCGACTCGACGACAGGCCCCCGCGCGCTATCTTTGCGGTTCAACATCCGCCGCAAAAACAAACCCGGAAGATTCCCATCGAGGTGATTGTGCGTACTGCCAATCTTCACCTCAATCGGCCCCACAAACGCAAAATCAACCACCGCCTCAGACCGATTCAACTCAGCCCGGCGAAAGCTCACCGTCGCATCGACATGCGTCGGCTCACCATACACCGTCAGCTCAGCCGTCAACGCAACGCCATCTTCACACACCTTCACCTTCAACCCACGCACGCGATCATTCCCCCGCGTCAACGTCTGCACCGCCTGATTGATCGTCTCTTCCGAAAAGCGAAACTCACCCTCCAGCAGCTTCAGCGACGCCTGGTCGCGCAACAGCGGACGCAACAGCGGATTCACCGCATCAAGCCGCCGCCCCACCTCGGCCATCGGCACCTCGATCCGCTCGCGCAACACCGCCGCCACCCTGCCCGACAGCCTACCCGAAAAACCACGCACCGCGTCTGTGTACGACATGAAACTCCCCTTCGTTGTCGAGGCGCGCTCGGCCAGGCACGCACAAGACCCCGACCGTAACCGAATCGCGCAGCGCCGTGAAGAGCACGTGACAACCCCGCGTCACAATTCCACCCCCACACCACCCCCAACACCACCCCCACACCACCACACCACCACCGACCTCTACGCATTCGCTCCGTTCAGCCAGTTCTCGCGCCAATACTCAAACATCATCAGCGCCCACAGTGGCTTGCGATGGTCATGCCGCTGCCGCAAATGCTCATCCACGAGCCGCGCCACCACCGCGGGCTCGCACACCCCCGACTCTTCGAGCCGACCACGCTCTGTCAACCGCAACAATTCACCCTTCAGCGGAC
>CAZXXB010000117.1:2708-8710 GCA_964644185.1 uncultured Myxococcota bacterium | reverse complement strand
GAACACCGACGCGACGGGTATCCCAAACCCCTTCTTCGCCCGCGACACAATCTCGTGCGGAAGATCGGCGCGAAACGCCCGCTTCAAATTGTACTTCGCCACCCCGTTGCGCAGCTTGTACGCGGCACCTGTCTGCACCGCGATGCGCACCACCTCCGGGTCAAGCAGTGGAGCCCGCACCTCAAGCCCGTGCGCCATGCTCGCCCGATCAACCTTCGTCAAAATCCCCTCCGCCATGTAGGTACAAAGATACTGGTGCGACGCCCGCTGCAACGGGTCGTCATCGAGGCACCCATTCCACGCCTCACGCGCAAACGCGAACGCCGCCGCATACGGCACCTCACGTCGCAACTCGCGCGCAACGAAATCATCAGGCGCACCCGGAAGTGCTGGCGCAAGCCACGCCGCGTGCATCACCTCATCGGGTTGCGACAACCCCCGCATCAGTCGCGCAAGCTTGAACTCGAGGCTCATGTTCTCGTGCCGCACCGGCAACAGCGCCGCAGCCGCCCTCGCGACACGCAACGCCGCCTGCTCGCCCATACCACCCAGCACCCGCCGCAACTTCAACACCACCTCGTGCGCGCGAAACGTGTCGTACCCCAAAAACAGCTCGTCGCCCCCATCACCCGAGAGCGCCACCTTCACATGCTGCCGTGTGAACCGCGCAAGCATCCACGTCGGCACAACGCTCGGGTCGGCAAACGGCTCATCAAGATGCCGCGCCACCTGCGGCAACACATCAAACAGCTTCGCCACCGACAACGTCTGATGAAAATGCTGCGCCCGAAAATGCCGCGCCGCAAGCCTCGCCCACTGCGTCTCATCAAACGACGGCTCATCAAACCCGATGCTGAACGCCTCAATCGCCCGATCCGGCGCCGCCGCCCGCACACTCGCCAGAATCACCGACGAGTCGATGCCCCCACTCACGAAAACCCCCAGCGGAACATCGCTCATGAGATGCCGCTCGGTCGCCCCCACAATCGCCCTGCGCAGCCCACGAAAGCTCTCCACGTCGTCATCGAGCGACGCCCCCCCCGCCACAAATGGAACCGCGTAGTACCGCCCCTCATGCAATGTCCCATCACACCACGTCAGCGTCGCACCGGGCGCGAGCTTGCGCACCCCTTCGATGATCGTGTGGGGGTGCGGCACGTAATCGTAGGTAAAAAAAAGCGCCGCCGCATGCCGGTCAATCCGTCGCTCGATGCGCCCACTCGCCAGCACCGCCCGCAACTCTGAACCAAACACGAGCGAACCATCGAAAAGTTGCGCGTAGTAAAGCGGCTTCTGCCCCATCCTGTCCCGCGCGATAAACGCACTTCTGTGCAGCGAATCGTACACCGCAAACGCAAACATCCCCGACAGATGCGTCGGCAACGCATCACCCCACGCCGCATACCCATGCACGATCACTTCCGTGTCCGAGTCGGTCAAAAACCGATACCCTTGGCCCTCGAGCTCGGCCCGCAACGCCCGGTAATTATAAATCTCACCGTTGAAGGTCACATGCACCCGCCCATCCGCTGAGTGCATCGGCTGCGCACCACCCACCAAATCAACAATCGCAAGCCGCCGATGCGCAAACCCCACCCCCGCCCCCACATACACCCCCTCCCCATCCGGACCCCGATGCGCAAGGCTCGCCGCCATCGCCCCCAAAACCTCGCGCGCCGGCGTCTCGCCACCCGCCAGCAGCAACCCCGCAATGCCACACATCAACGTGCCTCTTCGTCGCGCGCAGCCAGCGCCGCGCGCCGATCACGCACCTCACGCACGATGTAAATCTCGCGCCCCGTCGTCTCGTGATACAGCCGTATCAAAAGCTCGGCCAAAAGCCCCATCATCACCAGCAGCACCCCCACCGTCGTAAACATCGTCGACATCAACAGCAGCGACATCTTGTGCGTCAGCTCATCCACGAGCACCCTCTCGCCCACCACGAACGCCACAATCGCAAACGCAAGCGCCAGCAACGCGAACCCCACCCCGCCAAAAAAATACATCGGCTTCGCCGAGTAACTGCCCAGCAACTTCAGCGTCACCATATCGAGCAGCACCCGAAACGTCCGCATCAGCCCATACTTCGACGTCCCCGCCACACGCGGACGATGATTCACCACCACCTCTTCAACCTTGCCCCCATTCAGCCACGCATACAGCGGCACAAACCGGTGCATCTCGCCATACAGCTTCACGTTCTGCACCACCTCGGCCCGATACGCCTTCAGGCTGCACCCGTAGTCGTGCAGCGACAGCCCCGTCCACCAGCTCAACAGCCGATTCGCCAGCATTGATGGAACCCGCCGCGTCAGCCACTTGTCTTTCCGCTCACGACGCCACCCACTCGCGCAATCGGCCCCCCCATCGAGCGCCCGCAGCAGCTTCGGAATCTCATGCGGATCATTCTGCCGATCCGCATCCATCGTCACCAGCACCCTGCCCCGCGCATGCGCAAACGCCGCCGACAACGCCGCCGTCTGACCAAAGTTGCGCCGAAAGTGAATCACCACGCACCGCGCATCCGCCTCCGCAAGATTGCGCAACGCTTCGCCGCTGCCATCGCTCGAACCATCATCGACAAACACAATCTCATACGTGCGCGACAACCCATCGAGCACCGCGCGCAACTCTTCGTAGAGCGGGCGAATGTTCTCGCGCTCATTGAACACCGGCAGCAAAACCGAGATGTCACAGCCAGCCTCTGTCACGGAAAACCTCGCTCGTTTTTCTCTCTCGTTTTTCTCGCTCGTTCTTCGCTCTCGCTCTTCGCTCCCGTTCTACCCGCTCGCCCGCAACGCCGCATCAACTCACAGACGCGCAACCCGCGTCGGAAAGTTACGATTTTCAGTCGCTGCATTTTCCACGATAAACGAACTCGCTCGTGAACGCACTTTCGCGCATCGCACACGCCCCCGCTTCTTTCGCGGAGACGAACACCATGGAAGCGCAAGCGACAAGAGCCGCCTCGTTTCGCAACGTCGCCCCCATCGCGGCGCTCACCCTCATCGCACTCGCACTGCGCCTCTTCGACATCGCACGCGACAACTACACCTTCGACGCCATGCTCTCGCTGCTCGAAGCCGCCCAGCCCGACCCCTTCGCCGCCGGCGACCGCCGCCTCGACCAGTCACACCCGCCCCTCTACGGCATCATCTTCTGGCTCTGGGCTCGCATCGTCGGCACAAGTGAAGGCGAGGCCCGCCTGCTCACCGTCCTCGCCGGCACCGCATGGGTCCCCCTCACCTACCTCATCGCCCGCCACACCCTCAGCCGTGGCGCTTCACTCGCCCTCGCCGCCATCATCGTCGTCTTACCCGGAGCCGTGATGCGCTCGCGCTTTCTCGACAGCTACGGCTTCCAGGTCGCCGGCACCCTCACACACCTCGCGAGCTTTCTCGCCCTCACCAAACCCGGCACCACCACCCGCCGCGAACACTACTTCCGCCACGCCCTCGTCGTCACATTCCACCTCTTCCTGCACCACCTCGCGCTGCTACTGCTCGTCGCCGAAAACCTCCTCTTCTTCACCGACAAACGCCGCCGCGACGGACGCATCCGCCCCTGGCTCAAACTGCAAGCCGTGCACTTCGCCGTCGTCGCCTACAACTTCGCCCTCGTCGCCGCCCGCCACGCCGCCCGCTACGGCGGCGAAGCCCCCTACCTCACCTTCACCGAAATGGCGCACCGCCTCGCCGGACTCTACAGCGGCGTCTGGTTCGCCTCGACCCACTTCCCCATCTTAGAACGCCTCGTCATCGATCTTCCCGCACAGGGGCGCAACCCAACCCTGGGGCTCACCCTCGCCCTCATCACCCTCGCGCTCATCGCCATCTGGGTCTTCATACCCCCGCGCAACGGCACCCTCGCGCTGCGCGAAAACACCCCCGCAACACCCCTCAACCGCCTCTACGCCGTCGCCCCACTGCTCGCCTTTGGCCTCGTCCCCCTCATCATCTTCGGCCCCACCGGCATGATCGGACGCGAACGCTCTTTCGGCCTCGCCCTGCTCGGGCTCATCCTCCCCGCCACCCTCCTCCTCTACGCCATCCCCCGCATCGGCGTGGCACTCGTCGGCATCCCCGTCATCACCTTCGCCGCGATGCTCCCCGCCTCCTACGCCAACGACCGCACCATGTTCTCCGACGCTGCCGCATGGCTCACCGCCGCACGAGAAAAAGACCCCGACACCGACGCCACCGCCTTCATGGTCAGCTCGTACACCACCTTCTGCCCCTTCATGTACCACTACGACCCAAAAAGCCCTTACTGCGACTTCTCCGCCGGACGTCGGATGCTCCCCCTCAACGACGACGCCAACCGCACCTACGCCATCCGCGTCGGCCTCGCTTCCGACACCGGCGAATCAGACACCTGCGTCACCGGCTACGAGCGCGCCTTTCACCCCCGCGACATCGCCCCCCACAAACGCATCTGGCTCGTGCTCTACGAGGCCCGCTGGTGCGACGACGAACACGCGAGCCTTCGCCGCCAACTCGCCCCCTACCGCCTCTTGCGCTCGCAACGCTTCGAACGGTTGCGCGTCTTCCACTACTGCCTTGAGGCCGATCCCGCGTGCCGCGACCGCGAGCCCGACCCCACCTCGCTCGACCCCTGGGGACACCCACCCGACTTCGAAAACTCACAAGCCACCCGCTAGGCTCGCGCACGCCGGGGCACCCGCCCCCCCCACAATCCTCCCCAAAAGAAACCCCAAAAAGACACCCCACACCCGTTTGTGGCTCACCCCTCGCGTTGCTACACACCGCCCCCGAAACGCCCCGCGCTCTCACGTGGCGAGTTCGCCCGTCTTCGTGTCGGAACCCCAAAAGGGCCACACCGCGACCCGCGCCTCACCTTTTCGGAGCCTCCCATGCGCAGCCTGCAACTCGCCACCACCCTCACCCTGCTCGCACTCGCCTACGTCGCCCTCGCCTCGCACGGCGACGGCTGCGACAGCCACGACGAGTCAACCGACGACGACGATGCCGTAGCCGACACCGCAACCCCCGACGACCACGACCACGACTCCGACAGCCTCGGCACCGCCATCACCATCACCGACGCCTCACCCGACGACGTCGAGGGCGGTATCCACCTCCACCTCAGCAAAGCCGAACCCAACCCTCCCAAAGTTGGCGACAACATCATCACCGTCAGCCTCATGCAAAACGACCATTCGACTCTCGTCGACGGCGCCAGACTCACCGTCAAAGCCATCATGCCCGCCCACAACCACGGCACCCCAAAACCCATCACCGTCACCGACGTCGGCACAGGCAAATACGAAATCGCCATCATGTACCACATGCCCGGCAACTGGCAGGTCACCATCGAAGCCGAGGCCAGCAACCTCACCGCCTCACTCGTCGCCCGCATCGAAGTCGAATAGGCCGAACCCCGTGCCGCACCCCCCCCCGCTCGCGCGCCTCAACCATCGCGCCGCATGGCTCATCCTGGCGGGGCTCACCTGCGCCACATCACTCACCCACGCCCAAACGGCCCACGCCTCCGCCTGTTGCCTCGGCGCCACCGCCACCGGCGTCGGAAGACTCAAACTCGGCGAAGTCTTCTCAGCCACCCTCGCCACCCAGGTCGCCGGTACCGTCGGCTTCTGGAACGCCAGCGCCACCTACAAATCAACCACCGACACCTACAAAGAAGTCACCTCGCGCTTCGTCCTGCGCGCACTCGGCTCACCCATCGACGACTTCATGCTCTACGCCGACCTCCCCTTCGTCCTCACCTACCGCGCTCTCGGCGACCTCTCTTCCGTAGACGGCGGAGTCGGCGACGTCACCCTCGGCACCCGCTACGACTTCTGGCCCGTCGGTCGCGACCCCGTCATCCCCGGCTTCGCACTCATCGCCGCCGTCACAGCACCCACCGGCGTCGCCCCCGCCGACGCGCTCGCCTCACTCGGCGCCAACACCACCGGGCGCGGAGCATGGGTCATCTCACTCGCCCTCAACATCGAAAAAGCGTTCGACCGTGGCTTC
>CAZXXB010000117.1:0-2688 GCA_964644185.1 uncultured Myxococcota bacterium | reverse complement strand
TCGAGTCGCGCTCTGGCCCCGCAAGCGACGCCTCGCTTCTCGGCATCGGCGGACAGGCCACCCTCATCGGCGGCTACGAGATCACACCCGGCTTCGTCCTCGCTCTGCTCACCCGCTTCAACTACGAGGGCGAGCTACGCATCAACGGCATTAACCTCCCCGACTCCGCCACATGGCGCACCATCGCCGGCATCGCCGCCTCATACGCCTTCGACCCGACATGGACCCTGCAAGCCAGCATCGACACCGGAATCTTCGTCGCCGCCCTCGGACAAAACCTCCCCGGCGTCATCACCGGCACCCTCGGCCTGCGCTACGGACTCTACCGCTAGCGAGCGACCACCCCGCGCGCAAAAAGCTCACGCTCCACGTCGTGAAAATCGCCCCACCCAATGTACGCACGCGACCGCTCGTCGAGGTACCGCGCCAGCCGGTCACGCGCGAACACCACATCGGCATGCAACGCCATCTTGAGATCGGTCGTTGAGTCGCCAATCGCGACACTGCGCCGCGCGCCCACGTGCTCAATCACCTTCACCTTCGCCACCAGCTCATCGCCATCTTCCCACGCCGTCACCACCTTCAGGTTCGGCCCCGACGCATCAACCTCACACGCGTAGACCCCCGCCACCTGCGGCAGCAACTCACGCAGCGTCTCGCGAATCATCAGCCCAAACCCGCCCGACACCACGTAAAACGGCACCCCACGCGCCGCCAGCGACCCAATCAACTCTGGCAACCCCGCACGTATCGCCGACGCACGCGCAAACGCCACAATCTCTGGCACCCGCGACGACGGTATCGCCTCGACCATCTGCCGCACACCCACACTCAGCGAGACTTCAAGCGCCCAGATTTTCGGCATCAACACGGGGGCAAGTTCCGGCGCAAACTGCTTCAGCATGTTCGCAAACGTCTCGCTGCTCGTGATCGTCCCATCAAAGTCGCAAAACACCGCCACATCAGGTCTGCCCCCGGCCTCACGACCATCGTCACCCGCCTGCTCACCCACCTGCTCACTCACTTGCTCACCCACTTCGACTCGCATCACGACGACCATTTCTGCGCGCGTTCACGCCGCACCCATCGCATCAAAAAACGCCCGCACACCCGCCGCGGGCCCACCCTCATAATCCATAATCCCTGTCCCCGCATTCAGCGCCACGTCAATGCCGTAGTCAGCAATCGCCCGCGGCACCACCACAGCCGTGATACCCGCCGACGGCACCGCAAGCACACCCCGCGCACGCAACGCATCGCGAATCTCAGCCCCCTCCCCCGCCGCAAACGGCAAACTCCCATAATGCGCCGGATAAAGCACCGCATCGCACCCCGCGTGCGCCATCAACGTACCCAACAGCACCCCATACGAAATACCGTGCTCACCCGCCCCCGCCATCGCCCCCGCCAGCGCCGGATGCGCAAACACCGGCACATTGATCCGCGGGTCGCGCGCCAGCCCCTCGACCGTCGCAAGCCCAAACGGCAACGCATTCACAAGCAGCGCATTCGCCCCCTCGCCAACCATCGCCCGCGCCCGCTCAAACAGCTCTTCTCCACGCCCCGTCACATTCGCCGCAAACAGCACCGTCTTGCCCGTGTGCCGCCGCACCTCTTCAATCACGCCGCGCATCGCACGCACCCGCTCAATCGTCGGCGCACGCGCCAGATCAAAACTGATCTCATCGTCTTTTACGATGTCGATGCCGGCAAACGCCACCTCGCGAAAAATCTCCGCGTGCTCACCCGCCGTGAGCCCCAGCGCCGGCTTAAAAATCGCCATCACGAAAGCGCGCCCATAAACCCCCGTCAACGCACGCAGCCCCGCCACACCAAACCGCGCCGCCGTCCCGAACGTCGCCGGCAACCTTAACCCCACCACCTTGCACGGCCCCGCCATCGAATACTTCCCAAACACCGCCACCAGCAGCGTCGCCAAATCTCCCTCAAAATTCTTTTCCGGAAACCGCACCAGCGCCCGCGAACCACCACCTGCCTCAACCGTCACCGACACCACCTCACCAAGATGCGACGTCAGCACATCGGCCCTGTGCGCAAACCGCTCATCCCAACTACCCGCCGTCTGCCCAACCGCAATCACGCGCGCCTGCTTTGCGCCATCCACCCCAGCCGGAAACCGATAAACCACCTCAACCACGGCTCACCCAAACCGCACCGACGTGCCGGTGTACTCAGGCACCCAACCCGTCGTGTCGATGAAATAGCGCACCGCCTTGATGCGCCGCGCCCCCGTCAGATGAAACCAGTGCTCCGTCCCTTTCGGAACATTGATGTACTCCTGCGCCTCGACGAGCAACTCGACCTGCTCACCCCCCGGCAACACAAAACCAAACACCCCCTCGCCATCGACAATGTAACGCACCTCATCGTCGGCATGCGTGTGCGCCTTCTCAAACTTCGCCAGCAACGTGTCGAGCCCCTCGACCGCCGTGTGCAGCACAATCAGGTCACGCGCCGCATACCCGTACCGCGCCTTCAACTGCTCAAAATACCCATCGAGCCCCACCAGCACCCGCCCCTTCTCGTCGTCACTCAGCGCGTCTTTCGCCAACAGCGCACGCAGCCCCGCATCATCGCCCACAGGCCACCGCGCAAGCTCAATCTTCAACGCCGACAGCGCCGCGACAATCTCGTCGTCGCGCGTCAACCTCGAACCATCTTCACGCG
>CAZXXB010000116.1:10580-11217 GCA_964644185.1 uncultured Myxococcota bacterium | reverse complement strand
AGGCGTCGGCGATCGACCCAACGAACCACGAGGTGTTCTGGAACCTCGCCATCGTCCACATGGAGATGCAGAAGTACGAGGCGGCGCGCGAGGACCTGCAGAAGGCCATCGCGGCCGCGCCGGACTCCGCGGGATACCAGTACAAGCTCGGCGAGGTGCTGATCGAGCTGCGCGACTGGAGCGGCGCGCAGGCGGCGCTCGAGAAGGCGATCGAGCGCGATCCGCAGCTCTTCAAGGCCTATTACAAGCTCGGGCGTGTCCATGAGCAACTCGCGATCACCGACGACGGCGTGGGACACCTCCAGGAGGCGCTCAAGCGCTACACAGAGGCCGTGCAGAAGGGCCCGCGTTTCCTCGAGGCCTACAACGCCCTGGGGCGCCTCTACGCCGACCTCGGATACCTCGACCAGGCCGTGCAGGTGCTGCAGGCAGCGCAGCAGGTCGCCGACACCCGCGTCGGCTTCGCCACGGCCTCGGCCACAACCCCGGGGTTCGACACCCCCGACCGCGACCCATTGCTCGCCCGCGCGCTCACCGCCACACCCGACGTCACGGCTGCCGTCTCTTTGCTCGTCTTCACCTGAATCAACCGACGGCTCTCTTCGACCTTCTTGAAAAGCTCAGGCGGCAGCGACGG
>CAZXXB010000116.1:0-10513 GCA_964644185.1 uncultured Myxococcota bacterium | reverse complement strand
CGGCGCCGACAAACCGATCGGAGCAGCAGCCTCGAGCGGTGCCGCCGCCGACGCGTCGAGCGCATCGGCCACCGCATCCACGGCACCCACGATCGCGTCAATCGCGCCTTCACCCGCGCCTTCACCCGCACCTTCGCCCGCGCCACCCCCAACAACCAGACCATCAGCACCCGCACCTGCCGAACCTTCGGCCACCGCCGACTCTGGAGCAGCAAGCGAAAGCGCCCCCAACGCCTGCCCAGTCGGCTGCCTGCCCGACAAAAACTTCTTCGCGCCCTCAATCGTATAACGGCGCTCGTACAAAAGATGTTTGATCTTCAACAGCCGCTGCACGTCGGCGCGGCTGTAAATGCGCTGCCCACTCGGATTCTTCTTCGGCTTCACGCCCGAAAAAGCCGTTTCCCAAAAACGCAGCGTGTGCGTCTCGACCCCGACGATGCGGGCGACCTCACCGATGCGAAAGTAGCGCTGTTCGGGCAGAATGTCGGCCACGGCGAACCCCGCGCGCGCGCGATTGCCGGGCGTTGGCGTCAGGCGTCGCGCGACTCTGTGTTGAGAGCGTTTTTCAGAACTTGGCTCGACTTGAATGTAAGCACACGGCGCGCGGTAATTTCAATCGCGCGACCCGTCTGCGGATTCCGTCCGACCCGCTTGTTTTTCGCCCGCACCGCGAAATTCCCAAAGCCCGAGACTTTGATCTTCTCGCCGTTTTCGAGCGCATCTTTCATCGCGTCAAACACAGACTCGACGATGTCGGCGGCCTCTTTTTTTGAGATGCCACCCACCGCCTCGTAGACGCGTTCAATGATATCGGCCTTCGTCATTGTCGAACCACTATTCTCGAACCACTTCGTCGTGTGAACCCAACCCGTATACGTCGCGATGCGAAAGCGCGTCAAGCGCGCTCACCCCCCACAACGGTGGGCATGTGTCGAATTTGCTTCACTTTTTTTGTTGCCTCGCCACCCCGCTCCGTCACATCGCCCACCGCGTCACCCGCGCCCCTCACCGGCCTTCACCGCGGCTCTTCGTGATCAGCGCCCGGTCGCGAACACCATCGTCTCGCCGTTTGGCCGACAACGCCGCTCGGTCTTCCGCCGAGATGCGACCAAACGCCGCGTTCTTTCGCAATGGAACCCGCGTCACGTCGGCCCGCTCATCCACCACGTCCGCAAGCACGATGCGTCGGTCACCACCATCAATCATCTCGATAATCTCGCACTCGGCGTAGCCGCACGTGCCCGTCAACACCGGCAACCCCCCCGCGCTCGTCGCAAGCTCAAGCCCCGCAAACTTGTCGATCTCGCGACCCGAGTAGCGCCCAAAACGCACAAACAGCTCTTCCTGACCTTCCGCCAGCAAATTCAACGCAAACCGCCCCGACCCCTCAATCAACCGCCACGTCGCATTTTGCGGCGACAACACCGCCGCAACCCGCGGAAACTCGGGCACAAGCGTCGCCGGCATCACCCACGTCGCCACGTGCCCTCCGCGCGTCGCCCCGTGAAGCGCCGTCACGACCCAGATCTCGTGGTCAGTCATATGCAATGTCGATGAAGGTGTTACGTCAGCCATGATGCCCCGACTCTACCCCGCCCCCACGCGATGAACAACGGCAGGCAAGCCCGCGTCAGACGCGCGACGCTCTCGCCCCACGCGAATGTTCTTTCAAGTTGCGGGGGTGCCGCACCGCTGCTAACGTGGGCGGAACCTCTGGTAAGGCGCATGCTCTGATGAAGCTCGGCAACGATGAACACTCCCGATTGATTGGGAAGCTGATCGACATCGGCATCGCCCTGTCGAGCGTGCGCGATCTCGACAAGCTGCTCGAACTCATCGTCACCGAAGCCCGCGCCCTCACCCGCGCCGACGGCGGAAGCCTCTTCATCAAACGCGCTGAAGGCATTCGCTTCATGGTGTCGCAAAACGACACCCTCTCACGCAACGTCGGCGAAACCTCGAGTGAAGCCGCCTTCAAGCCCTTCACCATTCCGCTCACCAGCAAGTCCATCGTCGGCCACGCCATCACCCACGGCACCCTCGTCAACATCCCCGACGCCTACGACATCGCGCCCGCAGCCGAGTACGCCTTCAACCCCGACTTCGACCGCCGCAACAACTACCGCACCCACTCGATGCTCACGGTGCCGATGCAAGATACAGACGGCAACATCATCGGTGCCCTGCAGCTCATCAACGCGCAAGATGCAGAGGGCAAAGTTGTCCCCTTTTCGACAACCTACGAGCCGCTGATGAACGCGCTCGCAAGCCAGGCCGCCGTCGCCATTCGCAACGCCGAAGCCGGTGAACGCTTAAAACAGGCCCACCTCGACACCATCTTCCGCCTCTCGGTCGCCGCCGAATACCGCGACAAAGACACCGCCAACCACCTCAGGCGCATGTCAAACTACTCGAAAATCGTCGCCTACAACCTCGGCTTCAGCAGCGACTACTGCGAACTCATGCTCACCGCCGCACCGATGCACGACGTCGGCAAACTCGGCGTGCCAGACGCCGTCTTGCTCAAGCCCGGCAGACTCACCCCCGAAGAACGCACCATCATGGAACAGCACACCACGATGGGCGCACAGATTCTCGCCGGCAGCGATTCCGACGTCCTCAAGTTCAGCGAAGTCATCGCCCTCTGCCACCACGAAAAATGGGACGGCAACGGCTACCCCAACAAAATCAAAGGCAACGCCATCCCCATCGCCGGACGCATCGTCGCCGTCGCCGACGTCTTCGACGCCCTCACCTCACGCCGCGTCTACAAAGCCGCCGTCCCCTTCGAAGAAGTCGTCACGATGATTCAAAAAGACTCGGGCACCCACTTCGACCCCGCCTGCGTCGCCGCCTTCGTTCGCGGACTCGAAGGCATCCGCGCCGTCTACGACGACCCCAAACTCAAAGACGAACCCCCCGCCGAAGTGGCACCGCACGTGCCACCGCCCGCCGCCGACCCCACCGCACCGCCACAAAGCCCCGCTGCCAGCGCAGCCACCGCGCCCGCCGGTGGTTGAACCAATTCTCGCGAACCATTTGATCTCACTCAGGTTTTCTTTGTTGCGTTCATGCGCGCCGTACCTTACATGAGGGCGCGGCACGACGCCGACGGCCCCTCACGAGGTTCTCATCCCATGACCCGCAAAATCTCGCAGTCCGACCCCACCCGCATGTACGCGAACGACGTGCTCGAACGCCTCTCACGCGCCAACTGGTGGGAACCCTTCGCGCTGTTCCTCCCCACCACGATTGGCATCTTCGCCTGGGTCGCCTTCAACGCCCCCTTCTCGGCGCTCACCGCCCTCGGCCTCGCCTTCGCCGCCCTTCTGTTCTGGACCTTCGCCGAATACACCCTGCACCGCTGGCTCTTTCACTTTCACGCCCACACCCCCGAAGGCGAAAAATTCGTCCGCGGCATCCACGGCATCCACCACGAGTTCCCCAACGACAACGACCGCCTCGTCATCCCCACGATTTACGGCGCCGCCCTCTACATCGGCTTCTGGGCGCTCTACGTCGTCATCGCGAGCTTTATCGTCGACGGCGCAGCCTTTACCTCACTCGGATTTTTCTACGGCAGCGCATTTCACGTCGGCTTCGCGCTCGGCTACCTCAGCTACGATTTCTCGCACTACGCCGTGCACAATTTTCAGCTTGAGGCCGAGTGGTTCAAGGCCGCAAAGCGCCGCCACATGATGCACCACTACCGCTACCCCGACGCCTGCTTCGGCGTGAGCAACGGCTTCTGGGACCGCGTCTTCGGCACCACCGTCGAGGCATCGCAGGCCGGCATACACAAGGTGCGCGGCGAACCATGGGGACAATGGCGGGTGCGCGACAACGAAGTCGGCAAACGCCGCCCACGCAGCGCGCAACGCCCCTCCGTCTCAGCCGATGTCGAAGACGCTACCGACGAACCCGCGACCGTCTCGTAACGCCGTCTCTCAGCACCGTCACGCAACGCCGTCACGTTTGCGGCTCACGACGGCGTGAGTTGCGCGATCACTGGTGAGCAGAGATCACTGGTGAGCAAAGAGAGGTGGCTTGCCCGACGCTCGTGCGCGTGCGCTAAGCGGCTGCCTTCTTGAGCCGCGACAGCCACGCAGCCGAGTTATTGGCCGATGCGTTTTCGTAAGCTGCGGCCCACAATGACCGCAATGCCTCGGCGGTTGCACTGTCGGCTTTCGCGTCGTTGCTGACGTTGAGATAAACGTCTCGACCCTCACCCGCGGTGAAGGTGATCTCTTCCGCTCGCCAGTTTCCCTCGGGCACGTGCGCGATGACGCAATCTTTGTCGTCAAACCGCGCATTCAACACGTTAGCGTTGATACCGTAATGCCAGCGCACCCGACCCGCGCGGGTCTCGCCAGCGAGGAACGACAAAAGCTCTGCCGTTGGGTTCTCTGCCGTTGGGCTAATGTGTGTCGCCGTCATCTTTTGCCACCTGCAAGCCTGCACGAATCTCTGTAATCACCGCCCGCGCCCTGTCGTACTCTACCAGCCTGTCTGAGACTCTGCCAACCCGCTTGCGACCAGCCGTCTCCGTTGGAGTCTCGACCGCTTCGTTCGACGCACCCAGCAAGCCTGCGTCGTGCCGCAGCGCCACGCACGCATCGCTCAGGTAGTGGCCGGCGTCTCGGCAGCGCCGTTGATAACGCTCCAGCTTCGCGGCTGCCAATAGCACTTCAAGGCGACCACACGCCGCATGCACGTTAGCAGCCAACTCAGCCAATTCAGTCAGATCGGCGTCTGCGTTGAGCAACTGAGTCGACAAAGTCGTGACATCTCGAAGCAACGCGTCGCAGACTTCGGTGGCCTGCTCGGTGCGAAACTCTCTGCGTACGTTTGCCGCCGCCTCTCGCGCTGCCTCTTCAGCCGACTTCGCCTGTCGCTCAGCCGCCTGAGCCGCCCACATCGCGCGATACGTCAGCCAGAGCGACCAGAGCCCGATGCCGAGCCCGAACCAACTCGCCCAATCGATCCAGCGATAGCTTGCAAACTCACCAACCCATCACATCCCCCGCAACAACTCCTCAATCACCGCGTCGCTCGTCTTGCCCTCCGCCTCCGCATGAAAATTCGTGATCAACCGGTGCCGCAATATCGGCAGCGCCAACGCCCGAATGTCTTCCTCCGCCACCGCAAACCGCCCGTTCAACACCGCCCGCGCCTTGCCCGCCAACACGAGATACTGCGACGCACGCGGCCCCGCGCCCCAACCGATAAACTCCTTCACCACGGCAGGCGCACTCGCATCACCAGGGCGCGTCCGCCGCACCAGCTCAACCGCCATCTTCACAATGTGGTCCGCAACCGGCACCCGCAACACCAGCGCCTGCAACGCCAAAATTCGCCGCGGGTCGAGCACCCGCTGCAACGCCTCACGCGCCGCACCCGTCGTCTCACGCGCTATCCGAAACTCATCCTCCGCATTCGGATACTCAACCCGAATCATGAACATGAACCGGTCGAGCTGCGCCTCAGGCAGCGGATACGTCCCCTCCTGCTCGATCGGATTCTGCGTCGCAAACACAAGATACGGACGCGGCAACTCATACGTCTGCCCCGACGCCGTCACCCGGTTCTCCTGCATGCTCTGCAACAGCGCCGCCTGCGTCTTCGGCGGAGTCCGGTTGATCTCATCCGCCAGCAAAATGTTGGCGAACACAGGCCCCTTCACAAACCGAAACGTCCGCCGCCCCGACCCGTCGTCTTCAATGATCTCCGTCCCCGTGATGTCGCTCGGCATCAAATCGGGCGTGAACTGAATGCGATTGAAACTCAAACTCAGCGAATCAGCCAACGTCTGAATCAAGAGCGTCTTCGCCAACCCCGGCACACCCACAAACAGACAGTGCCCCCGCGCAAACAGCGACACCAGCATGTGGTCGATCACATCGTCTTGCCCGATGATGCGCTTGCGCAACTCGGTCATGATCGCAAGCCGCGCCTGCGCAAGCTCAGCCACCGCCGCGCGATCATCATCGCTCGGTGACCCAGCCGTCGCCGTCGTCACAATCGGTTCGGAGGTCGGTCGCGCTTCCGGAATCTTCTCTTCCGCGCCGCCGCTCTCAGGTTTCAGGGGTTCTTGGGTTTCAGGCACAGGAAATGTCAGGTCAGTCATCGTCCCGCAACGCTAACAGAGGTACTTTCCGCGCGCTATACTCGACAGGCTCGCTCGTGACGCATCGCCCCGCGCCAGCGTACGACGCACCGATGCCTCAAGTCGCGTAAAAATCCTGCCGTCGCAACTTCGTCGCATATTGGCCGAGCCCATTGTATGATGGGTTCGGTCACTGTTCTGGCGAATTGAGCGCCGGGCTGCGACGACGAGGCACCCATGAGAACAACGATCAACGTCGACGACGATATCATCCGTGACCTCATGCGTCTGAGCGACGCAAAGACCAAGTCTGAGGCCATCAATCACGCAATCACCGAGTGGGTGCGCCGACGTCGAATCGATCAGTTCCGCCATCGCCGCGGAACCATCGCGTGGGAAGGTGACCTCGAAACCATGCGCCGCATTGAGACGCTCGACAGCGAGCGCAATCTTGGCTAGCGAGCGCGACCATGGCTGATGTGCTCGTCGATACCTCTGTCTGGATCGACTTCTTTCGCAACGAGCAAACCCGCACTGGCGACCTGCTCGACGATCTACTTGAGCAAGATCGCGTCGTCCTCTGCGGCATCGTCGAGATGGAAATCATCCAGGGCCTCAGAGACTCAGATCGTAGCAGCGTGCAGTCTGTGCTCGCGCTCCTTCCGTTCGTAGAAACCTCTCGCGACGACTTCATTGAGGCAGGGCGTCAATGGCGCGCCCTTCGACGGCGCGGCACGACCATTCCCCCGACCGACAGCATCATCGCGGCCGTCGCCCGACGGCACGACCTCTCGCTCTTCGCGCTTGATGTACATTTTGACGCGATACCGAACCTGAAGCGTCTTCGACCGCAGCGGGTAGTCTAGTTCTCTAGACGCTCAAAAAACTTTGCTTGGCAGAGGTTCAGCCGCACGCTAGAGAGTGGCACCCCAAACTTGGGTACCACGCCCGTGAGGTAACCTGATGATGATGTACTCAGCAAAGACCGCCGCCACACACCTGCCCCCACTCGCCCTCGCCCTCGCCGCATTGCTCGCGTTGCCCTCATGCAGCTCGTCTGCCCTGCCACGCCGCGAAGACCTGCAAATCGGCAAACTCAAAGGCGACTACATTCTGCGCGACGACCTGCTCTGCGCCGACCGCAAGTCGGTCCGCTCAATCTACGTAGACATCGACCACACCGCCGTCAAAGGCGACTTCATCGCCGGTGCAAAACCCCTCGACGAAGCCATCGACGCCCTCAACGACCTCGACCAAACTTACGGAATCGCCTACGTCTCAGCCAACTTCAAAGGCGAAGAGATCAACGAGTTTCTCAAAGCCAACCGCTACCCCGTCGCACCCCTCTTCACACGCCCACTCCCCTTCCTCCCCAACTTCGAAGAGTGGTGCATGCAGGGCGAAGACTTCTACGTCTGCGACTACGTCCACAAAATCGGCGTCCTCTCCTACATCAAAGGCGCATGCCCCCCACAAAAACGCCTCGTCGGCATCGGCGACCGCTTCGCTGACTACGCCGCCTACCGCGAATCCGGCGTCTGCCCCATCATGATCCCCCACCCCCGTCAGGAAAAAATCCTCGCCCAGTACGGACCCGCATGCGACCCTGTCCCCCGTTCGGGCTACTTCTTCTACGACCTCGACAACTACCGCACACGACGCTGCCCCATCATCCCCGAAAAACACATCGTGCCATGGAACCGCGTCTTCGAGACCGCCAAACGGTATCTCGAAGGCAAAGTCGAGTGCGGCGAGTGGTAACCACCTCCACCCCGCCCCCTCGTCACGACACCCGCTTGCTCTTGCCCCGCACCCACCGCGCGAGCGTAATCGCCTGCGTCACCCCCGTGCCCATCTTCACCCCCACCTCGCCATCAAGACCAAACGTCGCCCCCACGAGCACCCCACGCGTACCCTTGCGCTCGACACGCACCACCCGCCCCAGCACATCGCGCAAATTCACCTCGGGGTCGGCCATCGCATTCGCGTCACCCTTCGCAATCACCGTCGCCCCGTGCGCATGCAACACCCGATGCGCAAGCGGCGCCGCCACCGCATCGCGCGCCGTCAGCACCACCTGCCCCGCCTCTGGCTCACCACCCCGCAACCCACGCACGACAAGCACCTCGCCTTCGCGTATCAATGGCCACATGCTCTTGCCCTGCGCCGTCACCCGCACCTCACCCCCAGCCGAAAGCGCGAGCCGCAACCGCTCGACCGCCGTCAACGCACCGCGCGTCTCTCTGTTCGTCTCTGCCATCTACGCACCCCTGACCCCGCGCGCATCCACGCGAAAAACCTCTACACCCCCACGGCGCGAGTTGTTGGACATCACCCCACTGCGGTCGTATAGTCCACCGCCACAGGTGACCCTGCAATGATGTCGGTGCTGATTATCGACGACAGCATCACGATTCGCCAACGAATCAAGCTGGAGTTGAAGAAAGCGCGCTTGTTCGAAGAGTACTACGAGGCCCGCGACGGCCGCGAAGGGCTGCGCATGCTCGAAGCCCACGAGGTCGACCTCGTACTCTGCGACGTCATCATGCCCGGTATGGATGGCTTCGAGTTTCTCGCCCAGGTCAAAGCCACCGACGAGTTCGCCGATATCCCCGTCATCATGCTCACCGGGCAAGAATCGACCGAGAAAAAAATTCAGGGACTCGACCTCGGCGCCTCAGACTACCTCACAAAACCCTTCGACCCAGGCGAACTCATCGCCCGCGTCAAAGTCCAGGTCAAAATCAAAACCCTGCAAGACGACCTGCGCGCCGCAAACGAACGCTACCGCGAACTCTCCGTCACCGATTACCTCACGCGCCTCTACAACCGGCGCCACTTCATGGAAATCTTCCTCAACGAATTCGAACGCTGCCAGCGCTACGCATTGCCGCTCTCGTTCGTCATTCTCGACATCGACCACTTCAAATCAATCAACGACACGCGCGGACACCTGCAAGGCGACTCGGTGCTCGTAGAGCTTGCCGGCATCCTGAAAAACAACCTGCGCGTGCACGACGTCGTCGCCCGCCACGGTGGCGAAGAGTTCGTCATCCTCCTACCCATGGCCGGCCCCGACGAAGCGATCTTCGTCGCCACCAAATTGCGCGGCATCGTCGAGCGCCACAAATTTCCGGGTATGGATGATCAATCCGTCACCGTCTCGCTCGGCATCTGCAGCTACCCCGGCGACAACATCGACTCGATTGACGCCATCATCGCCGCCGCAGACGACGCGCTCTACAAGGCCAAAGGCGCCGGAAGAAACCTCGTCTGGCTTTACGGACAACCCGAGCCAGCCCCCCGCGCCCTCTCGGCAATCAAGGTACCTGGCGGTCTCGACAGCCGCCCCGCCGAGACGGCACCCGGCGAGACCCCGCCGCCGCGCGCGTCAGAGCCCCACGCCACCGAACCACGCGCCACCGAACCCAACGCCAACGCCACCCAACCCGACGTACCCGTTGCGCCCCCCGTGCCCGTGGCGTGAGGCAACCCACACACCGCGTAACGCACTAGACAGCACCGCTTACGCAAAGACCACTGCGGCACGGCGTTTCAGACTTGCGAACCATCGTTTCGGCAGCGAACAAGTTGTTGACACGCATTGCGCTCGTCGTTACCGTCCCACAATCCAATTGTGATCCGCCCCCGGAAAGTAACCCCCGCACCGATCCGCGGTAAGGCGAAGCCGGGGGCCTTTTTCTTTCGCCATGAAGCCAAAAACCGCCGTTCTCATTGACGCCGCCTTCCTACTGCGCCGCCTGCCGCATTCGAAACTTCTGCTGTCACCCGAGCAGACGGCAGACCTCATCGTAGAACTCTCCCGCGCACATCTGAACGGCGAGCCCGATGAAGAGACGCGAACCCTCTATCGAATCTTCGTGTACGATTCTCCACCCATTGAAAAGACCGTCTTCACTCCAATTTCTAAGCGCCAATCCGACTACGCTCAGAGTGACACGGCGAGATTCCGCAACGCCTTGCATATCGCCCTGCGCAATTCGCGGAAGGTCGCACTCCGTCTCGGAAAGCTCGAAGCCCGCGGCGAATGGGTGTTATGGCCGCGCGCAATGGATGACCTGCTGAAAAACCGACGCGAATGGTCGGCCCTCACCGACAACGATTTTCACTACGACGTCCGCCAAAAAGGCGTCGATATGCGTATCGGCATCGACGTCGCCACGCTTGCGTACAAGCGCCTCGTCGATCAAATCGTGCTCGTCACAGGCGACGCCGACTTTCTGCCAGCGGCAAAACTCGCCCGACGCGAGGGCATCGATTTCGTCGTCGACGCGCTCGGGCAAAACATCTCCGGCGAACTGCGCTCCCACGTCGATGGCGTCCGCAACGGCATAGAGATGCTACGCGCCCCCCCCCACCCCCCCCCCCCCCCCCCGAACCCCCCCC
>CAZXXB010000115.1:0-11345 GCA_964644185.1 uncultured Myxococcota bacterium | reverse complement strand
CGCCCGGCGGCACCCGCGACCCCGCGCCCCCCACCCCTCACCCGCGCAGCACCGAAAAATCTTCAAACTCACCAATGAAATCATCCCAATCGACCTGCACCGTCGTCACCCGCGCGTTCGATGGCCCCCGCTCGCAATACCGCACAAACTCGTTGAGCCAGCTCTCGGGCCCTTCGGCCACCACCTCGACCCGCCCATCGGCAAGATTGCGCACCCACCCCGTCACCTGAAGCTCGCGCGCCCGCTCTTTCGTGCTCTCACGAAAAAAGACCCCCTGCACGCGCCCACCCACCAACAGGTGAACGCGCCGATAGGGGCCTTTGTTCTGCTCTCGCTTGTCGCTCACGGCACGCGCCACGCGCCCGCTTACTTCGCGTTCGCCGTGAAATAGTACTTCCGCGCCAGAATCACCGCATGCATCTGGTGCTGCGCCACGTCGATGCGCAACTCCGCCGCCTTCTTCTCGTTCTGCACCCCACCCAGCGCGAGCGGATCATCTTTGCCGCCCCCGCCAATGTGGCTGTTCGCCATCGGGTGCCCAACCTGCCACGACGTCAGCTTTTCGAGACCCTTCTCGATCACGCAACCGTACTTCTTCATGTGCTTCTTGTCGTCGAGCAACCGCGCCGTCTCGTACGCGTGCGTGATGCCCTCAAACGCGTAGCCCGTGTTGCGCCCGCGCGACAGCACCTTGTGCACGTCGATCATCCAGTCGCCGAGACGAATCACCCGCTTGCCATACGGCTTGCCCTCGGCCCACCCCGACGTAAAAATCTCGTAAAACGCCATCGACGACCACTGGTAGTAGCCCTTCGTCGTGTCGCTGTCGGGGTTCTTCTTCAGCGCCTTCTCGACATTCAACTCCCACCCCGCAGCCGCCGCCTTCAAAATCACCGGCTTCAAATCGGCCCGGCTCAGGTACTTCGCCGCCTTGATCAGCGCCAGCGTCGACTCACCATCAAAATAAGGCGACGGCTTGCCCGTCGGCTCACCTTCGAGCGTGTAGCTCTGGTGAAACAGCCCGCTCGCCATCTGCGACTTCACGATGAACTTCAAATACCCTTCGAGCGCCTTCTTGTGCTGCTCAATCCGCTCAACCGGCAGCCCCGTCGGGTCGGCCCGCAGGTACTCAATCAGCGACAGCGCCGCCAGCGACACCGTACCCAGCGCACCCTTCGCATCACCCGGATACTTGATGAACCGCGACCCGTCGGGCAGCTCCGCCGTGTACATGTAAAAAAAGTCGAGCGCCTTTTCGAGGCCCTTCTGCACCTCGGGGCTCTTCGTGTCGAGGTAGATAAGCCCCAGCCCCCACATCGCCCCCGCCTGACGCACCTGATTGTCGCCCTGCGTGAACGTCTTCGTCCGCCAGTTGTATTCGTAGTTGAAGTTCCCCTCCGGCTTCTGATTCGCCAGAATGAACTTCGTCCCAAGCTCAAGCGCCGTATCCATCATCGGGCGGTCGATCCACTCGGCGCAGCTACCCGGCTCAGGTTCGGGCTCGCTCACCGCCCCCGTGCTGCGCAACGCCAGAATGCCAAGCGCGGCGCCCACGATCGGCAGCGCGATGTAAAGACCAATCAGCGGATTAAAACCCTTTTTTGCCATGACGGTATCCTGTTCGGGCACGGACGAATTCGACGCGGATGTCACCCATCCGCGAGGTTGGCCAGACGAAAGCCGCGCGCGTCGTTGTGCTTGCTAAACGCTGATGCGCGCGAAGTCAACGCCACCCCGCCCAAACCGTGCTGGCGTCGCGCCCCGAACGTTGCTAGCTTCTCGACCCGTGCCCGCGCGCAACACGACGCAGACAGTCAACGAGGCACGCAGACAAGAGGTCGCCCCACCATGACCACAAACATCTCCACCTCGACCCAGCACAGCCCCAACGCCGACGAGGCCGCCACGCTTCATTTCGCCACCCGCAAACAGGCCGTCACCGACACGCCCCGCGCCCGCGCGCTTCAAGCCGCGCTCACGAGAGCCTTCGCCCCAACCCACCTCGCCGTACTCAACGAGAGCCACAAACACGCAGGCCCCGCCGCCGAAAGCCACTTTCGCGTCGTCGTCGTCAGCACAGCCTTCGAGGGCAAAACCCTCATCGCCCGCCACCGCCTCATCAACGAGGCCGCCGCCGCCGAATTCGCCGCCGGTCTGCACGCCCTCGCCATCGAGGCCTACACCCCCGCCCAATGGATATCCCGCAACGCCGAGCACGAAGCCTCACCCGCCTGCATGGGCGGCTCAAAACACGCGTAAAGCTCTTAAGTCTGCACCTGCGGCTCGCCGCGCGCCGCATCGAGCCACGCCTGCATCGCCGGCAGCGCCCACACCGCCTTCATATACGCCGCGCTCACCTCATCCACCCCCACCTCATACGTCGTGAACCGCGTCACAACCGGAGCATAAAACGCATCCGCAATCGAAAACGCCCCAAACAAAAACGGCCCCTCACCCTCGCCCACCGCCGCCCGACACGTCCGCCAAATCTCATGCACCCGCGCAACATCCGCCCGCGCAGCATCGCTCATCCGATGCTCATGCACGTGCTTCGGGCAAACGATGCATGGAAACGGGTGGACGTTCCGATTCTGTCGATCCATCGACAACTCGTTCCGCATCGCCGCAAACCCGCTGTGCATCTCGCACACCACCGCCCGCGCCTGCGCCCGCGCCGCCGCATCGCGCGGCCACAGATTCAACTCCGCATGCCGCTCGTTGAGCGTCTCGCAAATCGCCAGCGAGTCCCACACCGACACACCATTCGACACCAGCACCGGCACCCGCCCACTCGGCGAATACCGCCGTATCTCACTGCGCGTCTCGGGCATGTAAAGGCTAATCAACCGCTCATTAAACGGTATCCCCGCCACCTTCATCAACAACCACGGACGCAGCGACCACGACGAAAACCGCTTGTTCCCAATCACGAGCGTGTACAAAGGCGCCCCCGTCGTCGGACGCACCGCACCCTGCTCATGGTTGAGCGCCCCTGCGCCTGCTTCATTGCCTGCTGCCGTACTCGTCGTCGTACTCGTCGTCGTGCTCGTCGTCGTACTCGTCGTCGTGCTCGTCGTCATGCCGTGCCTCGCGCCCATGGCGGATACATTCGTGGCGGATACTTTCCTCGTGAATACGTTCGCGAGCCCCCACGCTACGTGCTCACGGCCCCGCGCGCAACGGCATTCCCTCTCACCCATCTCCCCCGGCCACGTTGCAACCCGCACCCGTTCGCGTATACCCATGCCCCATCATGCTCGTACGCACCGAACACTTCGTTTCCAACGGCGCCGGGTGGGAACTCCTCGCGCGCCACTGCTATGACGACCAACTGCTAAAGCCCGACCTGCGACCCATCGCCATCGTCCCCGGCTACGGCATGAACTCCTTCATCTTCGGCTGGCACCCCACCGGCCTCTCGATGGAAGAATACTTCACCCGCGAAGGCTTCGAAGTCTGGTCGCTCACCATGCGCGGACAATCCGGCACCCGCCGCAACGGCGGCACACACGACTACGGCATCGCCGACGCCGCCCTCACCGATCTCGGCGCGATGCTCGACTACATCGTCGAAAACACCAAAACCACCGCCACCAAAGTCGACCTCATCGGCTGCAGTTTAGGCGGCACCTACGTCTACACCCACATCGCCATGCGCCCCAGCAACCGCGCAGGCTCGGTCATCTCCATCGGCGGCCCCCTGCGCTGGGAAGCTGTCCACCCCGCCCTCAAAATCGCCTTCGCCTCACCCTGGCTCGCCGGGCAAGTCCGCTTCGCAGGCACCCGCCAGCTCGCCCGCTACGCACTCCCGTTTCTCGTCAAGGTGCCCCCCATCTTCAACCTCTACATGCACAGCGAACTCGTCGACACGAGCGATCCCGCCACACTCACCAAAGTCGTCGAAGACCCCAACCGCTTTCTCAATCGCGAAATCGCCGAGTGGGTCAAAACCAAAGACCTGCTCATCAACGGCGTCAACGTCAGCGACGCCCTTCGCACCGTCAAAAACCCGCTCCTTTGCGTCCTCGCCAACGCCGATGGAATCGTACCGCCGCCCACCGCCCTCTCGGTGCTCGACTACATCGGCGGCGACGTCAAAGACGTCATCGTCGTCGGCAACGACCGCCTGCGTTTCGCCCACGCCGACCTCTTCATCAGCTACCTCTCACAACGGATGGTCTTCGAGCCGATGGCCGCATGGCTCAAAAAACAAGAATGACCCGATGAAACGCAGACAGACGGCGCCCCCGCACTACCGCTCGGGCAGCCCCCGCAGCAGGTAAAGCCCACCAATCGTCGCCAGCGTCACGCCAAGCCACACCCCCCATATCTGCGCCGCGCTCCCCGTCAGCGCCATCAACGTCTCACCGCCAAGCCACGCCGACAGCGCCCGCCCCGTCGCCGTCGCAATCCGAAACGTCCCCATCACCTCACCCCGCCTCAGTGCCGGAGCCATCCTCACCGCCAGCGTCGCCTGCGCCGGCTCCGATAGCACCTCACCCACCGTCATCCACGCAATCACCACCAGCAGCAGCGCCTCATCCCGCGCAAAAATCGCCGTCGCAAACGCCCCCGCATACCCCAGCAACCCCACCGCAAACGTGTTCCGCGTACCAAGCCGCTTCTCCACATCCCCCGCAAACCCCTGCAACAGCACCACCAGCAACCCATTCAACCCAAACATCCGCCCAATCACCGCGCTCTCCAGCCCCAACTCACCCTTCACGAACATCGGCAGCGGAGTAAAAAACATCCCCGCGATCACGTTCCCCATCAGCCCCACCAAAAGCAGCCCCCAGAACACCGACGGAACCACACTGAATATCGACGCCCGCCCGCCTCCCTCTGCCACCTCGCCCTCTGCCACCTCGCCCGCCGAACCCGCCTTCACCGCAACCCGCGCCAGCGCTTCCTGAGGCACCTCCTCGACCACCGCCTCGTCAGTCACCTTCATCAATATCAGCGCCGCCAGCGCGTACAGCGGAACCCCAAAAAAAACACCTCCGCAAGGTACTTGTCCGCAAAAAAACCGCCCACGAACGGCCCCAGCGACCACCCGAGATTCACCCCCAGCCGCTGCAACGCATACGCATCCATCCGCTGATGCGGCGGCGCAATATCCGCCACCGTCGCATCCGACGCAGGCTGCGCCATCGCAAACAGCACGCTCGACAACACAAACAGCACAAACACCCCGACAAGCGAACTGCCGTGCGACGCCACGTACCCAAACCCCGCCATCACAAAGCACCGCCCCACATTCGACAACACCAGCAACTTGCGCCGCCCAACCCTGTCCGACAACCGCCCCATCCACTGCTGCGTCAGCGCACCAATCACCCGCGCACCCGTGATCGTCCGCCCCACCGCATCCGCCGCGTGCCCCTGCGCAATCAGATGTGGAGCCAGAAACGACCACACCGCCGACCCGCCCAGAAGCGCCATCGTCTTCGCCAGCGCAAGCCAGAACAGCCGCCGATCAAGCCGCGCCATCCGCACGACCCAATTCGACGAACCCGTCACCTCACGCGACGCCGCCTCATGCTCAGGTTCATTCATCAGGGCAAACGCCAAAAAGCCGCGCCGCTTCGAGCGTCGCCTCACAGCACGCACTCGCCGGATTCTCTGCGCTATCGCGAGCACGGCACTCCGCCGCCTTCACCCGATAGTTGTCGGTCAACTCGCCACACGCCGCGAGATCAACACAACTCTGCGCGACAACCTCGCCGTCGTCGCCCGTCACCCCCGTCTCGCCCCCATCATCATCGTCATCGTCGTCATCATCGCCACCGCTCGCACGCTCATCGTCGCCCCCACACGCCACCACAAAAAAAGGCGGCACCGCAAAAAGCAGCACCGCCATCAACGGCACACACACAACTGAAATGGCGCGACAAATGCTGCTCATGCAACCCATGCGCGCCAACTTGCCACCCACGCGCCCAACTCGCAACGATTCGTCTCAACCTGCCGACGCGCCGCACATCACGCGGGCAAAGAAATCACTCGGACGCCTTCAACACCCCAAGGTAATCGACAAACTCGAACTTGCCGCCCTTCAGCGCATTGCCGCTGCCAAGCCGCATCGTCGTGTCGCCGTTCTCATCAAAATACCAGAACCCCAGCGGACCATTCTCCTGCCGCGTCTTCGCCAACGCCGCCCGCACCGCTTCACGGTCACGACCACCCGTCGCCACCGCCTCAAGCACCGCCTTCGCCGCCACATAACCAAACACCGCATACGCCTCCGGGTCGGCCTTGTAACGCTCGGCATACTTCTTCACGAACTCGGCCCCCGCACCCGTCATTTTCGTCGGCGGAACCCCCGAAAACGTCACGTACACCCGGTCGTTGCCCACCGCACCCACCGCATCAATCAACGCCGTGTTGTACGCCGCATCGGGCAACATGAACTTCGCCTTCACGTCGGCATCGAGCATCGCCTTCACGAGCGCACCCGCACCCGAAGCCAGCGTCGCCCCCACAAACACCCAGTCGGCCTTCGACCCCTTCGCCTTCTTCGCCATCTCACCATACGTCGCCGCATCCGCCGTCACCGTGTCGCGCCCAAGCACCTTGCCCGTCGCGCTAAACCCCGCCACAAACTCATCCGCTATCCCCTTGCCGTACACGTCGCCATCGTCAAACACATACACCGTCTTGCCCCCCATCGACGCCATCCACTCCGCCGCAAGCGCACCCTGAATCTCATCGCTCGGCACCACCCGAAAGAAGTTCACCTTCCCACTCGGACGGTACTTCATCGGCTCGTCAGCCTTGCCCTTGCCCGGCTTCGTCAACCCCGAATAGCTCGCCGTCGGGCTCACCATCGCAAGCCCCGCCTGGTTCAAAATCGGCATCGACACTTCCGCCGCGCCCGAATTGTACGGCCCGATGTACGCCACAACCGTCGCGTCACCCACAGCCTTCGTCGCGTTCTGCTTCTCCGCCTCAGGCTCCCAGTTCTGCCGCGCCGCCGACGAATTATCCCACTCTTCGTACCGCACCTGCAGATTGCCCGCCTTACCGCCCGCCTCATCCACCGCAAGCCGAATTCCGTTCGCGATGCTCGCCGCCTGCACCGTGTCGGGCCCAAGCCGCGGCAGGCTGCTCACAATCGTAATGTACTCTGGCACGGCAGGTGCCGGTGGCGGCGCCGGAGGCTCTTGCGGCTCGGGCTTCGTACACCCCGTCGCAAAAAGACCCACCGACAGCAACGACGAAGCCGCGAGCGCAACCGCCGCACCCCGCGCCCCGCCGCGTTTCAACCCCAGTGCCATCGAAAGCCCTTTCGGAGAAAACTGTGCCTGTACAAGCGAGACCATCGTCATGGCGAATCCCCACAGGGGGCGCGCGCGCACCCCCAAAAATGACAGTTGAGTGTCAACTCGCGGGCAATATAACCGCCCCGCGACGAAACACCAGAGGTTTCCGCGCGCCGCCCCACCACGCCACGCTCTGCCGTCACACCACCCGTGCCAGCAAACGCAGCACCAGCAAACGCAGCGCTCGTGCGGTCGGTGCAACAAACTCAGTCGATGTAAAAATCGTCCGCCAGCGCCGCACCCGGCTTGTACGCGTAGTGGTCAAACTCGGTGTAACCCCGCGACCGCAAATAATCTTCGTCAATCAGCGACTTGCCAGTCAGCGACGCGTCGGGGTCGGTCAACATCTCGTACACCGCATCGGCCATGATCGCGGGCTTGCGGCTCGCGTTCATCCACTCTTCCCCGCCTATCCAGTTGATCGCCGCCGTCGCAATCGCCGTCCGCGGCCACAGCGAATTCGCCTTGATCCCGTGCTCGCGCAGCTCTTCCGCAAGCCCAATCGTCAACATCGTCATCCCAAACTTCGTGATCGTGTAACCCGTCTTGCCCGCTATCCAGTGCGGCTTCAGGTTCAACGGCGGCGACATGTTGATGATGTGCCCACCACCCGCCGCCTTCATATGCGGAATACACGCCTGCGCGCACGCGTACGACGCCCGCACATTCACCTGCAACAGCAGATCAAACCGCTTCACCGGCAACTCTTCAACCGGCAAGAGCTTGATCGCCCCCGCATTGTTGATCATCACGTCAATGCGACCAAACGCCTTCACCGCCTGCTCGGCCATCTCGGTTATCTTGTCGGCATCGCGCACATCGACCTGCAACGGCAGCGCCTTACCCCCCAGCGCCTCAACCTCTTTCGCCACGTCAAAAATCGTCCCCGCGAGCGGCCCCGAATCATCCACCGTCTTCGCCGCGATTACGATGTTCGCACCGTCGCGCGCGCACCGCAGCGCGATCTCGCGACCAATGCCACGGCTCGCACCTGTAATGATGATCGTCTTTCCCGTCAGCGTCGTCATCGCGCGTCTCCACCTCGCCTCACGCCTCTGCGTGAGCGGTCAGCGCACCGCGCGGCAAGCCACACGGCACATGGGGTCACACCGGCCCTTCGCGCGAGCTACCTGCCCGCCTCAAGTTCGGCAATGCGCGATGATAACGCGGCAAGACGCTCCGCGTCACCCTCTGAGAACGTCGTTTCGTAAAGCACCTTGCCCCCCTCGCCCGTTAGCCGCGTCGGCGTCGCCGAAAGCTCCATGTTCGGCTCTTCCTCCACGCGCCCCCACTCGCTGAAAGGGTCAGGGTTCGCCGTCAGCGTCCGCGTCTCACCCGCCACAATCCCCCCCTGCGCCTCCGCCACAAAACTCGACTTCACCCACGGCACAGCCCGCCCCGGAGAACTCAACGTCGCCGCAAACGTCGCCTGCATCACCGGCACATCGAGCCCATTCGTCACCGACACCTCAATCAAAGGCTCGCGCGTCAACGCCGTCTCGCGCCGCATGAACTTCGCCCGTGTCACGGCAAACTTCCCCAGCGCCGCTCGCTGCACGTCATCCGCCGCCTTCTTCTTCAACAACTCAGCCTCGGCGTCGCGCAGCTTCGACAACTCGCGCGTCCGCTTCTCGGCCTTCACCGCCGCCGCGCGAATCATCACCTCGCCCGCCGTCAACCCATTCAGCGCCTTCTGATACCGCGCCACCCGGTCGCCATCGTCGCTCGGCAACGGCTCACCCGGCACGATGTCGGCGTACGCCAGCAGCAGCACCGCCTCATCAAAGTCACCCTCCTTCCCCTTCTCGACCCCCGCCCGCACCTTTTCGAGCGACGCCTTCAGCGCCGCCTCCGACGACCCATCAATCGTCGCAGGCCCGCACCCCGCGAGCACGCCCACCAGCACCACAACGCACAACAGCGCCGCCCGGCACAAACCCATCGACGAAAACGCAACGTTCCGCATGGCTCTCTCCTCGATGCTCGTCTTCACCCAACGAGGTTCGAAAAACGTGAGTGCCCCACGCTACCGCCGCGTTGCGCGCTTCGCAATAGTTTGTGTAAGTCACTCAGTCCGCCGCGCCAGGGTCGGTCTTCGCCGTCAGCTTCAACCACCGCCCATCGCGCCGAATCACCGCCTCGAACCTCGGAATCCACACCGGCGGCAACAGCAACTCAAACCGCGCAAACCGCATGTGCTTCTGCAGTATCCGCACCACCGTCTCCGGCCAGTTCACATCATCCCGCTCGCGTGGAGGTGTCGGCGGCGCAATCGCCACCTCATCAATCCCCGCGCTCCCCGCCACCGCAAACATCCTGTCAATCAACTCCGCAAGCGGCGCGCTCGCGTCACGCTGCTTGCCAAACACAAACAGCTTCGCGGGCTTCATCCGCCCCTCGGTCGCCGTCATCAGACACTCGCCCGGCGAAAGATCGAGCGTCCCCTCCAGTATCAGCGTCGACAACTTGAAATGCAGCCGCCAGTCAACCCACCCCACAAGCCCCCACGGCGGCCTCTCTTCGGGCCCAAGCGTCACCACGAGCGCCGCCGACTTCACCCGGTCGAGCCCCGCAAGCGTCGCAGGCAACAACACCACCGGAACTTCATCCGCCGAAGGGGCCGCAATCGCCTGCGAGATACCCCCAGAATGACCCCCAGAATGACCGCTCGATCCGCCGCTCATCGCTACGCCTCATCGCGCGCCCGCAACACATCGTCGAGCAGCGCATTCACAAAGCGTGCACTGTGGTCGCTACCATACGCCTTGGCAAGCTCAATCGCCTCATTGATCACCACTCCCGCCGACTCACCCGTACCCGCCAATAGCTCCGTCGCCGCCACCCGCAAAATCGCCCGGTCCACCGCATCCATCCGCGCAAGACGCCACGTCCGCGACGACGCCTCCACCGCCTCATCAATCCGCGCCTCATTCTCGAAATAACGCTTCACGAGCGCCATCGCAAAATCGCTCTCACGCTCCACCGCCTCCGCCGTCTCGCCCGGCTCCCCAATCGAATTCTCCTCACCCTCCTCACGCGGCATCGTCATCACCGACGCAAACACCTCCGGCCATGGACGCCTCGCGGTCTCGCACGCAAACACGGTCTTGAACGCGAGCTCTCGCCCGTAACGACGCTTCTTACTCATGGTGGTTGTCGCCGCGATCGCGCCGCGCCGCTAAAGCAGCTTGTAGAGGTTCGCCATCTCAATCGCAGCCATCGCCGCCTCAAATCCCTTGTTCCCCGACTTCACACCCGCCCGATTCACCGCCTGCTCAAGCGTGTCGCACGTCAACACCCCATACGTCACCGGAACCTTCGACTCCATGCTCACCGCCGCTATCCCCTTCGTCACCTCCGCCGAAATGTAATCAAAATGCGGCGTGTCGCCCCGAATCAACGTCGAAAGACACACCACCATGTCGCCGCACGCTTTCGACTTCACGAGCCGCGCCAGCACCGCCGGAATCTCAAAACTCCCCGGACACCGCACGACACTCAAATCTTCCGGCTTGCCACCGTGACGCACAAACGCATCCGTCGCACCCTCGACCAGCCGGTCGGTGATGAAGTGATTCCAGCGACCCACCACAAGCGACATCTTAAGTCCCGTGGCGTCGAGTTTGCCCGAAAATTCACGCTGCATCATGCACCTCGTCTCTCGCGACTCGCGCGCGCTCTCGCGCTCTATCCCGCGCGGGCTGCCCGTCTATCGTGCAACCCCGCACCCGTCAAATCGCCCTCCGCCCGTCACAATTCGTAATCAACCAGTCACCCTTCGACATCCCCTGAAATTTGACCCATGTTATGCCACCCGTGTTATTGAGCGGCGCTACGTCGCTCGTCTGGCGCGACGTCCCGTTGACCGACGACCCGCTGCATGATGACCCGCTGCATGATGACCCGCTGCATGACGACCCGCCGCATGATGAACCAACCGCTCACAAAATTCGCCGCAACCCCGCTCACCGCGCGCGCGGCCCTGGCCGCCCTCGCCACCCTCGCGTGCCTCGCGCTCGG
>CAZXXB010000114.1:2474-11353 GCA_964644185.1 uncultured Myxococcota bacterium | reverse complement strand
TCATAACCCGTCGCCCACTCAAACTTTCACGCACGAAAATCTGAGCAATCCCACGCTTGCGGCACACACCACGTCGCGCTAGCCTCCCCCCGCCTCCACACCTCACCGAAGGGACACACCCAATGAAGCTCTACTATCACCCGTTTTCGCAAAACAGCCGCCGCGCCACCGCCACCCTCGCCATCCTCGGCCTCGACGCCGAGCTCATCCTCACCGACCTCACCAACTACTGCGAGGCGCTCGACCAGCGCCACCGCGAGGTGACCTGCGAACTGTGGGACCGCGAAGGACTCGACGCACCATCAACCCCAACGGAAAACTCCCCACCCTCGTTGACGACGACGGCTTCGCCCTCTGGGAATCTGCCGCCATCATGCAGTACCTCTGCACCAAAACCCCCAACACCCTCTTTCCAGAAGGCCGCGACCGCTACGACGTCACCCGCTGGCAGTTTTGGGATATGGCCCACTTCAACCGCTGGTGCGGCGCCCTTCAGTACGAGCGCGTGCTCAAGCCCATGTTCGGCGGCGAGCCCGACGAAAAAGTCATCGCCGAAGCCGAAAAGTTCTTTTTGCAGTTTGCCCGCGTGCTCGACGGTCACATGATCGGACGCGAATGGATCGTCGGCAACGCCATGACCCTCGCCGACATCTCGGTCGCGTCGAGCCTCACCTACGCCGCCCCCGCCGCGTTTCCGCTCGCCGACTTCCCCAACGTCCGCGCCCTCAACGACCGCATGGCCGCCAACGCCGCCTTCGCCAGCACCTTCCCGAAGTTCGGCTGAGTCTGGTCGCTGATCGTCTGGTAGCCGACTGTCTGGTAGCCGACTGTCTGGTCGATACCGTCGCGCATCCGACACAGGGGAGGGGGGGCGCGTCGATGGGTTCAGCGAACCGCAACTAACCGCGTTCGTTCAGCTCGTCGGCGCGCCCGTACGCAAAATAGGCGCACAAGAGGTGCAGCACCCACCCCAACATTCCGGCGCTGAAAATCCATAGCCCCGGCGTCACAATCATCCAGAACACGGCCCACAAAAAATCGCCGTTGTAAATCTGCCCCAGCCCCGGAATCACGAAGCTCAACACCGCCGCAAGCCCTGGGTTCTTCTTCGGAGACTCTGCCATCTCAGCCTCAGCCCGCCATGCACAGCCCAAAGCGTGCGCCACGAGCGTGCCGCGCTAGCGTATCCCGCGCGCTCGTTTGATCTGCGACACCACCTTGTCGTACTCGATCTCCCACTGCGGCGTACCCTCTTGCAGGTTGCGGATACGACCCCGCGCTTCTTTGTCGATCTCTTCGTCCACATCAAGGTGCTTCTTCAACACCGTCACAATCTTCTTCCGCAACTCATGGTCTTCGGCGTACACCTCGGCGATGTTCTTGCTCGAAAACAGCAGCTCAATCATCTGGTCGATCACGTAATCGACCCCGTCGTCGCCCACCTTGAAGCCCCGCTTCTCGGCTTCAAGCTTCTTGATTCGCGTGAACTCAGAGTACGGTAACGCCCGCCGCTCGAGCGTATCTTTCACCGCGTCGTTCAGCTTGCGCTCGTCTTCGACGTAGACGCGCATCACCGAGCCGATATCAAGCTCAGCCTCATCCATCAGATGACCCGCGACCTCGATGTCGCGGTCGTCAACGAGTCGGTTCAAAATTTCCCGCGAAATCGGCGGAATCATGCGCGCGTAGATTCGCATCGGAGCCTCATTTCCCCTTCGTTCGAAACCTTTCTATAACACAAACCGTGCCGACCGGCACAATGCCGCGACGCCAATTTTCCGCCGAAAGATGAACTGTTCATTAGCCTCCACCGGCTTGACACATCGCGCGCCCCCTCCTTGACACATCCAAACCGCGCGGTTAGGTTGCGCGCCCACTCGACGCCACCCCCAAACGGTGCGCCGCGTGACGCTGCCGGGCAGGTAGCTCAGTCGGTAGAGCAATGGACTGAAAATCCATGTGTCGACGGTTCGATTCCGCCCCTGCCCACCACTCAGCCTGACACAGGTTCGCCTGAAAAGGCCTGACGCCACTCACCCGGCGCCAACAAAAAACCCGCCTCTCGGCGGGTTTCCTGTTTCTTGCGGCGCTTGCCAATCCTCTCGCGCTTACACGCGCTCGATGATCGTCGCGATACCCTGACCGCCGCCGATGCACAGCGTGATCAGCGCCGTCGACTTGCCCGTCCGCTCAAGCTCATCCAGCGCAGTACCCAGCAGAATCGCTCCCGTCGCACCCAGCGGATGCCCAAGCGCAACCGCGCCGCCATTCACGTTGATCTTGCCCGGGTCAATCTCGAGCTTGCGCGCCGTCTGCAACACCACCGCCGCAAACGCCTCGTTGATCTCCCAAAGGTCGATGTCACCAACGTTCATCCCCGCAAGCTTCAACGCCTTCGCCGACGCCGGCGCAGGTGCCGTCAACATGATGATCGGCTCGGCTCCCGCCGTCGCCACCGCGCGAATCTTCGCACGCGGCTTCGCCCCCGTCGCCTTCACATACTCTTCCGACGCCAGAAGCACGCTCGCCGCCCCATCCACGATGCCCGACGAGTTACCCGCCGTGTGCACGTGGTTGATCGCCGACACCTGCGGATAATGCTTCAGCGCCAGCGCATCCACCGTCTCGCCATTCGGCCCAAGCTCCATCCCGCCCATCGCCGCAAACGCAGGGTTCAGCTTCGCAAGGCTCTCAACCGTCGTCGTCGGTCGCGGATACTGCTCAGTCTCCAGCACCGTCGCGCCCGTCGTCGGGTCTTTCACCGCGACAAGCCCCTTCGCAAAGCGGTTGTCGGCAAGCGCCGCTGCCGCCTTCTGCTGCGACATCAACCCGAACGCATCGAGCTGCTCGCGCGTAAACCCTTCAAGCGTCGCAATCAGGTCGGCGCTGATACCCTGCGGAACCTGAAAATACCGCTTGCGCAGCGTCTCGTTGTTGCCGTCAATGCCAGCACCATCCGAGCCCATGCCAACCCGCGACATGCTCTCGACGCCGCCCGCAATCACGAGCTTCTGAAAGCCCGAAAGCACGCCCATCGCCGCAAAGTTGATCGCCTGCAAACCCGAACCGCAAAAACGGTTCAGCGTCGTCCCCGTCACATCGAGCGGAAGCCCCGCCGACAGCACCGCGTTGCGCGCAAGGTTCGCACCCTGGTCGCTCGCCTGCGTCACGCAGCCACACACCACGTCATCAATGTCTTCCGGGTTCACACCCGCACGCGCCACCACCGCATTCAGCGTCTGCGCAAACAACTCTTGCGGGTGAATGTTCGCGAGCGCGCCCTTGTCTTTGCGGCCAATGCCACGCGGCGTGCGGACAGCATCCAGAATATACGCGGTGCCCATATCAGCCTCCATCTTCGTTTTCGTCGTTGCGGTGAGTCGCAGGGGCTTCGCTTTGTCGCGGCAACCTCATGCCCCGCAAAGCGGCGCGAACCCTACCACACTGCCCGTCACCGCGCACCTGCCACGTGCACCTGCCACGTACACGACGCCTGCGCTCACCATTCACACTTCTTCACGCTCGCAACAAACCGTTGAAACAACCCACCTCTACATTGGGCACCGTCGGCAGAGACGCCGACACAACGCAAGCAGGCAGATACAACAGACCGACACACACGCTCACACAGCCAATCAGACTGGAACCTCAGGAGACCGACATCATGCGCTTTTTCAAACTCAGCCGCCGCTCACTCTTCGCCCTCGCCGGACTCGGCACACTGCTCGTCGCGGGCGGCGCCTTCGCTCGCCACGGCTTCCACCACCGCCACGACCCCGAACGCTTCAAAACCATCATCAACTGGAAGGTCGACGACGTGCTCGACGACATCAACGCCACCGACGATCAGCGTGCCAAAATCAACGCCGTCAAAGACCGCCTCTTTGAAGAGGGCGTCAAAGCCCACGGCGACCGCGACGCCATGCGCGAAAAGCTCATGCAGGCATGGCTCAGCGACAACCCCGACCGCGAGATGCTGCGCAACCTCGCCAACGAAAAACACGCCGCCATGCAGGCCATGGCCGACAAATTCATCGACGGCGCCATCGAGGTCCACGCTGTCCTCACCCCCGAGCAACGCAAACAGGTCGCGCAACGCTTCGAACGGTTCGGACCCCACATGATGGAAGGCGGACACCACGGCAAGTAGTCCTGCTCAACCCTGCTCAACGCGACTCGTCGCGGCCACCGGGCGGCGCGCCCGCAAACACAACTGACCGACCGAGCCAACGACCAAAGTAAAAAACCTCCGTTCGATGCCTGGCTTCCAACATCCTCACCGTGCCCTCGCCAACCCACGGCGAGCGGCCACGGTGGGGTGAAAGGAGACCACGGCCCCGCCCCCAAAAGTTCCCGCCCGTAAACACCTCGCCAGACCCCTCTGCTTCGCCCCTCCCGCTCCGCGCACACACCCCACAGGTTGCGCGGAGCCGGAGGGTGCCCTACCGTTTGCGCTACGACACGCGTAAGAGAACACACCATGACCACGGTCGGCACAGACAACCTCCACATCCTCCTCGTCGAAGACGATCACCGCCTCGCCGACCTCACGCGCGAATACCTCGAACGCGCCGGATGCGTCATCAGCCACGCCGCCAACGGCACCGACGCCATCCACGAAGCCCAACGCTACGAATTCGACGCCATCGTCCTCGACATCATGCTCCCCGAAGTTGACGGACTCACCGTGTTGCGCCGCGTTCGCGAGCGCCGCGCCACCCCCGTCATCATGCTCACCGCCCGTGGCGAAGAGGCCGACCGCGTGCTCGGCCTCGAACTCGGCGCCGACGACTACCTTGCCAAACCGTTCTCGGCCCGCGAGCTACTCGCCCGCATTCGCGCCGTCGTCCGCCGCGCCCGCGGACAAGCTGGCCCCGCCGTCGAACGTCTCACCATCGGCAACCTCGAAATCGACCCCGCCGCGCTCACCGCCCGCGTCGGCGGCAAGCTCATCGCCCTCACCGCCTACGAGTTTCAACTCCTCCACGTCCTCGCGCGCAACGCCGGTCGCGTCCTCTCTCGCGACCAACTCATGCAGATGGCACGCGGCAACGACGACGAAGCCTTCGACCGCTCGATTGACGTACACGTCTCGCGTCTGCGCAAAAAGCTCGCCGAAGAGGGCGGCTCTCGCGAAAACTGGATTCGCACCGTCCGCGGCGCGGGCTACCTCTTCGCCGACACCCACTCTGAACCCGGGGCAGCCCGCTAGCTCAGACCACGCGCCGCGATCTCGGGGTCACACGTGAAGCGCCTCTACCTCAAAGTTCTCGTCTACGGCATCGCGATTCTCGCCGCGTCGGCCATCGTCTCGTCGTTCACGTGGCACATGCTGCGCGACGAACCCCCCTTCCGCGCCGTACCCGAGCGCCTCGCCAACCTCATCGCCAGCACCCGCCGCGGCGAACGCGCCGACCCCGGTGAACTACGCCGCCTGCTCGACCCCTTTCACACCGTCACCGGCGCCACCCTCGCCGTCATCGGACACGACGGCAAAACCGTCGCCGTCTCGGGCTCTATCCCGCTGCCGCCCCACGAAATCATCGAGCAATCGGTCAGCGTCACCCGCGACCGCCTGGGCGTGCATTACCACAACTCGATCGTCTTCTCGGTTCCCGTCCCCTCACCCCGCCCCGAACTCTCTGAACGTCTCGTCGTCCTCTGGTCTCCGGGGCGTCGCCCTGTCGCCCTCCTCGTCCTCATCGCCTCCATCACCACCGTCCTCCTCGCCTTCGCATGGGTCGGCGCCCGCACCCTCACCCGCCCCCTCGAACGCATTCAGCGCGCCACCCGCAGGCTCGCATCCGGCGACCTCCGCGCCCGCGTCGGAGAACACGGCAGCGACGAGATCGGCCAGCTCGCCGCCTCGTTCGACACCATGGCCGAACGCATCGAGCGTCTCGTCGCAAGCGAAAAAGAACTGCTCGCCAACGTCTCGCACGAACTGCGCACACCCCTCGCCCGCGTGCGTCTCGCCCTCGAACTCATCGAAGACGAAACCGACGCCCACGCCATGCGCGCGCGCCTCGCCGGTGTCGCCGGCGACCTCTCTGAAATCGAACGCCTCATCGACGACGTGCTGCTCGCCGCAAAGCTCGACCTCGCCACCACCGGCGGAAGAGACAGCTCATTCGCCCTGCATCGCGAGCCCGTCAACCTTGCCGCACTCGCCGGGCATGCCATCTCACGCGCGCTTGAGTTGCACCCCGCGATGCGTGTCGAGCTGCGCGCCCCGCAAGGCCCAACTGCCCCACACGCGTTTGCCGACCCGATGCTCTTGCGCCGCGTGCTCGTCAACCTGCTCGACAACGCCGGCAAATACGCCAACCCCACCGACGAGCATCCCGTCATTGTCGAAGTCACCCGTCCCGCGCCGACTGCCGCGGCGAGTAACGCTGCCCGCGACGTCGCTCGCATCACCATCAGAGACGGCGGACCAGGCGTACCCGAAGCCGATCTCGCGCGTCTCTTCGAGCCGTTCTATCGCGCGAGCAAAAGCCGCACGGCCGGCACCGGCATCGGCCTCGGACTCACGCTCTGTAAGCGCGTCATCGAAGCTCACGCGGGCACGATCACCGTCGCCAATGCGAGCGCCCCGGCATCGGGCCTCATCTTCACGATTGATCTCCCGCTCCACGCCAGCAACGGCACCCCCGCTACCACGTGAACCCACCAAACGTCACCCCGCCAAACCGTTGACTCCGCACCCACGCACCGCTATACGCGCGCGCAAGTTGACGACCTCACGGTTCACGACCACAGGGCCCACGATGGAACACCACTTCTCACTCCTCGACCTCGTTCTGCCGCACGGCTCCGAGGTCGCCAAATTTCAGCCGACCCTCTCGGCCAGCATCATCGCCCTCTTGCTCATCGTCATCGCCGCCGCCGTGCGCGGCAGATTCGCCGCCACCAACGCCGCCATCATCCCCGACGGCTCCATCACCCTCACCGCCGTCCTCGACCAGTTCCTCTCCGGCCTCATGGGCATGATGCACGACATCGTCGGCCCCGAGTACAAACGCCACCTCTGGTTCGTCGGCTCACTCGCCCTCTTCATCCTCGTCTCCAACCTCTCCGGACTCTTCCCCGGAATGCTCCCCCCAACCCAGTTCATCGCCACCACCGCCGCCTGCGCACTCATGGTCTTCATCTATTACAACTACCACGGCATCCGTAAGCAGGGTCTCATCGGGCACCTCAAACACTTCGCCGGCCCCGTCTGGTGGATCTCCCCGCTCATGTTCCCCGTCGAAATCATCAGCCACCTCGCCCGCCCCATGTCGCTCGCCTTTCGTCTCTTCGGCAACATCTTCGCCGACCACCTCGTCCTCGGCGTCGTCATGGGCCTTGTGCCCCTCATCGTCCCCGTCCCCCTCATGATTCTCGGGCTGCTCGTCTGCTTCGTTCAGACCGGCATCTTCACCATCCTCACCCTCGTCTACGTCGGCATGGCCGTCGAAGAGCACCACCACGAGGGCGACGCCCACCACTGAGGCTGAGTTCGTTCAACTGAGTTCGTTCAACTAAGTTCGTCACCAATGGGTCTCGACCCCGCGCCCGAAGCGAAAATCGCGCTGGATGGTGTGAGTAGAGAGAGAGCCGCAAAACCGCGAAGATTGCCAACGTCGCGAGGCTGAGACCCAAAACACAACCGGTTCGGCAAATGCCGCACCAAAAAGGAAATGGTCATGAAGAAGTTCGGTACGTTCCTCACGCTTTGCGCTGTCACGGTCTCCAACGTCGCCTTCGCCGAGTCGTTCGGCGGCGGTGCCGATAACACGAAGGGCATGATCGCCCTCGCAGCCGGCCTCGGCCTCAGCCTCGCGGCCTTCGGCGCCGCCCTCGCACAGGGCAAAATCGCCGCCGCCGCCCTCGAAGGCATCGCCCGCAACCCCGGCGCCCAGGGCAAGATTCAGACCCCGATGATTCTCGGCCTCGCCTTCGCCGAGTCGCTCGTCATCTTCACGTTCGTCGTCGCCTTCCTCCTTCAGAACAAGGTGTGATGCACGACGCGTGATGCGCCTCACCGTTGGCACCCAACAGGTGCCCCGCGTGGTGCGTGACGCAGCAAGAGCGCGCTGCTTCGAGCATTCGAGGCGGCGCGTTTTCTTTTGAGCCCGTCTGCCCGTCCGCCCGCGGTCATTCCGCGTTCTCTTCTACGCTGCATGGCTGGCGCTGCGCGGGCGCTTTGCCTTTGCCACCTTCACTGCGCTACGGTGACGCCGTGCGGGGGCCGAAAAGGGCAGGGCACCACCACACGAGGCCGCAATGACGCAAACACCACACGACGCAAACACCACCCCACGCGATGCAAGCCGCGACGATTCACTCTCAATCGCCGAACTAGACGCCCTCTTCGCCGAACTCATCGCCTACCAGCAAAAGCGCGTCGCCAAGTTCGCCCGCCGCATCCGCCCCAACCTCTCCGACGACGACATCTTACAGCCCCACGACTACCCCGACCTCTACGCCGACCCCGCATTCCAGTTCGAAGACGGCTCACTTGCCGGCATCCGCGCTGTCGAGATCGCCCTGCGCGCCCACCTCGCCCGCCGCGACCCCCGCTGACCTGGTCGCGGCTGAACTGGTCGCAGCTTCCACGCCCCAGCCAGCATCACGACTGCCCTCGTCAACCCAGCGACCAACAGACACCACGTCAAAAGCACCGAAAACAAAAAACCCCGAAGACATGCGCCTTCGGGGTCTCTCTTCTCGTGCCGGTAGCCCGAGTTGCTTCTTCTCGGTTGCTGCTTCGGTTACTTCTTCGCGGGCGCCTTGGCCGGAGCCGCCGCCGCCTTCGCGGGGGCTGCCTTGCCCTTCGCCGGCGCTGCCGCCGCATCTGCATGGCGCGGCCAATCCCAAAAGCTCGACCGGGC
>CAZXXB010000114.1:0-2464 GCA_964644185.1 uncultured Myxococcota bacterium | reverse complement strand
TTCCGGCGCAACGATCGTGCAAATCGTGAAGTTCACCGCGCTCACGGCCTTCACACCCTCAGGCAACTGCACGTCGCGAATGTGAATCGTGCTCCCCATCCCGAGGTTCGCGATGTCGATCACAATCTTTTCCGGAATCGCATCCGGCAGACACCGCACCGTCAACTCGCGACGCTTGATCTCAAACAGACCACCATCGGTCACCGCCTTCGGCTTGCCCGAGAACTCGAGCGGAACCGTAATCTTCACCGTCTGGTCCGCCTTCACCTCGAGAAAGTCAACGTGAATCACGTCGTCTTTCACCGGGTCGCGCTGGTAATCTTTCAGCAGCACGCGACGGTCGCCATCGGTAAAGCTCAGCGTCATCACCGTGTTCTTGCCCTGCGGCGCCTTGCGAAACGCCATCCGCAGGTCAACCACGTTCACGAGGCAATGCACGGGCTCTTGCTTCGGACCATAAATCACGCCCGGAATCATACCGCCCGTGCGCAGCTTCTTCGTTGCTTCTTTGCCCGTCACGGGGCGCAGCGTTGCCGGAATTGCACTCGTCATGACACTACCTCTTCTCGCTCCGGCTCTGCCGGCGTCTCAACACTTTCATTCACGCTGCATCGCGCGCCTACCGTCGCGATGGCTCGTTCGCTACTCTTCTGCTCGTCGCGCCACGTCTCTTCGCGACGCGCATCGCTCGTCGTGCCCGACCCTGCGTCGCGGGCCGCGCCTCTTACACCGAACCGCGCCCCGACACAAACACCGCGTCACGCAATCAGCACTTCACACAAACCGCACCTCACACAAACAGCGCGCTCACCGACTCGCCCTCATGCACCCGCTTGATCGCCTCGCCCAATAGCGGCGCAATCGAAAGCTGCTTGATCTTGCTGCACGCCCGCCCCGCCTCCGTCAGCGGAATCGTATTCGTGCACACAATCGCCGACAGCGGGCTCGCCTCAAGGCGCTCAATCGCAGGCCCCGAAAACACCGGATGCGTGCAATACGCCGCCACCTCTTGCGCCCCACGATCCATCAACGCCTTTGCGCCGTTCACGATCGTCCCAGCCGTATCAATCATGTCATCGACGAGAATCGCCACGTTGCCGCGCACGTCGCCGATCACGTTCATCACTTCGCTCTCGTTCGCACGCTCGCGACGCTTGTCGACAATCGCAAACCGGCAGCCGAGACGCTTTGCAAACGCCCGCGCCCGCTCGGTGCCGCCAGCATCCGGCGACACAATCACAATGTCGCGACCCGCAAACCGCGTCCGCACGTCGTCAAGCAACGTCGGCATCGCATAAATGTGGTCAAACGGCGTGCTGAAAAACCCCTGAATCTGACCCGCGTGCAAGTCAACCGCAATCACGCGCGTCGCACCCGCCGCGCTAATCAGATCAGCCACCAGCTTCGCCGTAATCGGCGTGCGGGGCGCCACCTTGCGGTCTTGCCGCGCATACCCATAGTACGGAATCACCGTCGTAATCGACGCCGCCGACGCCCGACGACACGCATCGAGCAGTATCAGCAGCTCCATCAGGTGATTGTTCACGGGCGCGCACGTCGGCTGAATCAGGTACACGTCGGCGTTGCGAATGTTCTCGCCAATCTCCGCGTACGTCTCACCATCCGAAAACAGCTTGATCGACGACGACCCAAGCGGCGCTTCAAGGTAATCGCAAATCTCGCTCGCAAGCGTCCGATTCGCCGACCCCGAAAAAATCCGCAGCCGCTGCGTCCGTTTGTCGCCACTCATCGCCTTGCTCTCCAATCCCCGTGCCGTCGAGTTGCCCGGCGTCACGCCACTGTGCGGACGCGCGCTGCCCACATCGCTCGCTTCGGCGTTCGCCGTCGTCGTCTCTCTCGAAGCAGCCATCGCGCACCTCGCTCAAACCCAGAATCGCCACGCCGTCGCGCGCGATTCGCATGGTTGGGGCGGTAGGATTCGAACCTACGAATGTCGGCTCCAAAGGCCGATGCCTTACCGCTTGGCGACGCCCCAGCATTCGCAAGTCCGCAACCCGGCGGCCCCCACTTCGCGGGGCGCGCTAGATAGCAACCGCGACCACGCATGTCAACGCGCTTACGCCCCTCTCGCACAACCCCTCTCACCCACTGCCACCCAACCGTTCGCACGAGCCAAAAACAAAACGGACGAGGCGCAAACCTCGTCCGTTTTTCTCGCTCAACTTTGACCGCGCATACCTGTCTGCGCGGCCGCGTGCGACCAACCTCGAACTATTCGAGAATCTCGGTCACGACGCCGGCACCGACCGTGCGGCCACCTTCGCGAATCGCGAAACGAAGCTGCGGCTCCATCGCGATCACGTTCTGAAGCTCAACTTCCATCGCGATGTTGTCGCCGGGCATGACCATTTCAGTGCCTTCCGGCAACTTGATCGATCCCGTCACGTCCGTCGTGCGGAAGTAGAACTGCGGGCGGTAGCCCTTGAAGAACGGAGTGTGGCGA
>CAZXXB010000113.1:10692-11530 GCA_964644185.1 uncultured Myxococcota bacterium | reverse complement strand
TCGCGGGGGGGGGCGGTGGGGGCGGGCGGCGCGAGGCCGGGTGTGGGGGCAGGGGTGATGCGGGCGGGGTGCGGTGCGACGGGTTACGGGTTGAGTTTGCGATTGTATCTGTTGGCGCAGCGGCAGATTGGTGCGGCGCGGACGGGGTCGATATTCGCGGTGGCGCCGTTCGTGGGGGCGGCAGCGGGGTGGTTGCTGGGCGACACGAGTGGGGGTGCGTCAACGCTCGCGGCGGCAGGGTTGTTTGCGGTCGGTGTGGTGTTGCACGTGACCGAGCCGGGGAGCGTGAATCTTGAGCGGGGTGGGGGCGCGGAGGGTGCGAAGTGGGGCGGTCGTTGACGCGGCGCGACGCGATTGACGGGCTGAAAACGATGTGCCAGAAGTTCGCGCGCTATGTCGCAAGAGCCTACGCCACGTGCCGGAGAGTCCGGTGTTCTGGGTCGATTGTCGTCGATTGGTAGAGCCATCGACGAGCTTGGCTGGCCGACGAAGCTTGCGCTGATTTACGTGTTTGGGCTCGCGATGGTGCTGTATGGCGTCGCGATTGGGCGGTTTCGTGTGCCTCCGTATCGGATGTTCAAAGATGTGATCGACTACGTCAACGATCACCCGGAGAGCGCGCCGACGACGGTGTGGGAGAAGGTGCAGAACGACCTTGATGTGCTGCCGTACCGGCATTTGAATCGGTACGATGTGGGCAACAGGCGGGCGTATAAGACGGTGGCGCTGCCTGACCGGCACCCGCGACGTCCGCTCGACCCGAAGGTGTTTGTGGGGGCTGGGGCCGAGCGCGGGTATCGGGTGATTTATGGGCAGTTCGATTTTGCGTCGGGGTTGA
>CAZXXB010000113.1:6754-10551 GCA_964644185.1 uncultured Myxococcota bacterium | reverse complement strand
ATCCCCAGAAGGATTTCCTGCTGGAGGCGCGTTGCGTGGTGCGGTGAGCGGGTGTGGGCGCGCAAGGGGATTTTTCATCACGCGCTGTCGGAGGCGGATGACGGGTCGGTGTGGGCGATTGGGCCCGGGTACAACAATCTGTTTTCGAATGTGGATGCGGAGACGGGGAAGACGCTGCGGGAGATTAGCTTTGAGGGGATGACGAAGGCGAATCCCGAGCTTGATATTTATGGGCTGCGGCAGCGTGATTTTGGCGAAGAGTTCAAGTGGAGCGAAGACGAGGGGGGGCACTGGCACGTGAATGACATTGACCCGTTGCCGGCGGCGTTTGCCGGGGCGTTTCCGCAGTTTGAGGCGGGCGATTTGCTGATTAGCCTCAGGTCGATCAACCTCGTGTTCGTTGTGAGTCCGACGACGCAGAAGATCAAGTGGTGGCGGGTTGGGGTGACGCGGCGTCAGCATGACCCGGACTGGAACGCGGACGGGACGATCACGATTTACGACAACAACATGCACCGAAAGCCGTCGCGGATTGTGCGGGTTGACCCGAAGACGATGGAGTTTGGGACGGTGTATGACGGGGCGAAAGATGGGTTTTACTCGCGCAACCGTGGGAAGCATCAGCGTTTGCCGGGGGGTAATCGGCTGATCACGATACCCGAGCAGAGCCGAGTGATTGAGGTTACGGCGGCAGGCGAGGTGGTGTTTGAGTTTTACAATGCGTATCTGGAGCCGAACCCTGCGGCGCTCGTGCTGAGCGAGGCGGTGTGGGTTCCGGAGGACTTTTTCGATTTCAAGGAGCCTCAGAAATGCGGAAACTGACGCTTGCGGTTGTGGTTGCGGGCGCGCTTTGGGTGGCGGGTCCGGCTCATGCGTACATCGGGCCGGGTGTGGGTCTTGGCGCGCTGGGGGCGGTGCTGGGCGTGCTGCTGTCGGTGTTTCTGGCGATATTTGCGGTGTTTTACTACCCGATCAAGCGGTGGTTGAAGAAGCGCAAAGCGGCGCAGGCGGGTGGTGCGCAGGCGGCGGGGGCGATGCGTGAGGGGCAGCAGGGTGGTGGCGCCGATGGTGGATCCGCGAATGGCGGTGCGGGTGGGTCGGCCTCGTGACGCTGCTATTTGTGGCACTGACGACTGTGCTGGCGGCGGAGAGTTTTTTCTGGCTGCCGGTTGTGGCCGCTGCGCGGAGAATCACGCGGACGACGGGTGACGTGTTTGCGGTGATCACGTCGTCGACGCTGACCGATGATGAAAAAGAGCCGCTCGTGATGAAGGCGGCGAAGTCGGTTTTTGTCGATACGCTGAAGACGACGGGGGCGATTTTTGGGGTCGTGCTGGTGGCGGTTGCGGCGGCGAGCGGGTTGCAGGCGGTGTTTCATCCGGCAGATTCGATACTCGAGCGGTTTGTAGCGTGGGATGGTCTGCTGGTGTCGATCGTGGCGGCGACGGTGTATGCGGCGGTGCGGTCGCGGGTCGTGGGTAAGCCGGCGGGGGCGGCGGCGGTTGCGCAAGCGGGTGCGGCAGGCGGCGAGTCGGGCGGTGAGGTGAAGAGCGATTACGACGCGACGTCGCAGCTTTTGCATCGCATCGCGCTTGGGGCGGTGGCGGAGATGTCGTTTGACCTTGAGAAGGTGCTGGTGAAGGCCGATGTCGAGGCGGCGAAGAACGGGCAGCATCTGTTTATTTCGGGGCTGGCGCGGGCGGGGACGACGATTTTGATGCGGACGTTTTATGAGACGGGCGGGTATCGCTCGCTGACGTATCGCGACATGCCGTTTGTGCTGGCGCCGAATATCTGGGCGCGGTTTTCGCGGCTGTTTCGGACGTATAAAGAGGCGGAAGAGCGGGCGCACGGCGACCGGATCAAGGTGAATTTTGATAGTCCGGAAGCGTTTGAAGAGGTGTTTTGGCGGGTGATGTGTGGGCCGAGTTACATTCGCGATGGGGCGTTGTCGCCGCACACGCCGGATGCGGAGACGGTAGGCGAGTTGCGGGGGTATATTGCGCGGGTGTTGAAGGGGGCTGAGGCGGGCCAGACGCGGTATCTGTCGAAGAACAACGGGAACATTTTGCGGCTTGGGGCGATACGCGAGGCGTTTCCGAATGCGACGATTGTGGTGCCGTATCGCGACCCGTTGCAGCACGCGGGGTCGCTGTTGAGCCAGCATGAGCATTTTGTGGCGGTGCACAAGCGTGACGCGTTTGGTCAGGAGTATATGAACTGGCTTGGGCACCATGAGTTTGGTGGGAATCAGATGCCGTTTCGGTTCACGGAGGGGCCGGCGGTGGATGGGGACCGGTTTTCGCTCGATTACTGGGTGGCGATTTGGCTCGATACGTATCGGTATTTGTTGAAGACGGCGCCGCCGGGGACGATTTTCGTGGGGTATGAGAAGTTGTGTGCCGAGCCTGCGCGGGTGCTGGATGCGGTGTTTGCGGCGCAGGGCAAGGTGCGTCCGGCAGAGGCGGGGAGCGAGTTGAAGATTGCGAAGGCGAAGGCGGCGCCGGCGGGTGATGAGGGGCTGCGCAGGGCGGCGTATGAGGTGTACGAGGCGTTGCAGGCGCGGTCGGTGTGAATCGGGGTTGCGGGGGCGAGGGGCGGAGAGCACCCGTGCGGTGAATCACGGCCAGACGTCTGCGATGAGTCCCTTCACGATGGGGTCGTCTCCAAAATACTTGATGCCGTGCCACTTGCCCGGGTTGATGCTTGAGTTGATGGGCTCGCGGTCAAAGCAGGATGCGACGGCGCGGGCGAGGCGGGGGTCGTGGTGTTCAGCCAGGCGCCAGAGAGCGAACGAGCAGAGGTCGGCGAGTTGCAGGCCGGGTGATTCAGCCGACGAGAGAAACATAACCGCCTCAACGATGTTGTTGAGTTGCGACCATCGGGTTCCTTCCTGCTGAAAGCCGACGAGTGCTTTCTTGAGCGCTCTGGAAAGCGCGGGGCTGTGGGGATCGGCGATGACGATGGCCTTTGCGGGCGCACCGTAGGCGTAGCGACGCCGGAGGAAAAGATCGACACGCGAAACGAGGTCTTCGAACGCTTCAATGTAGAGGGCGCTTCCGTCGAGCTGGGGGTTACGCGCCGACCACCATGCCTTGTCGTAGACGACCGTGAAGTAGCGTAGCTCGCTTTCGAGCATGCTGGTTGCGATGGCGATGAAGTCGCCGAGCATTGCAGTGCGCTGTTCGGCGGTGAGGCTGCGGTAGAGGCGTTTTCCGCCGCGCAAGTCTGCGCAGTGGATTTCGGGAGGGCAGTTTCCGGTGGGAAAATAACGGGCGAGCAATTGGTGTAGCTCAACCTGGGTGCTCGACCATTTGCCGACGAAAAGCACGGCGGCACCGAGCAACAGGTGTCTCGAACCGCCACCTGCAAGCCCCGGGTCGCCGGATTCGTCAACGTAGCAAAGATACATGGATAAAAAAGGCGGCTGGGGGCATACGCCACGAACGAACAACAGTTCGCTCTCCCAACCGCATGGAGGGGAGGTTAGGCGAGCAGCGTGATGAATGCAAGAACCAACGCACGGGGCGGCTACGTGTGGCGAGCCGGGCGGATGGTCTGGGATTTCGAGAACGCGGGTGATGCGGGGGCGAGGGGCGGAGAGGCGAGGTTGACGGGGTGCGGGGTGGGGGCTTAGCGTTGCCCGCATGGGTGAATCTTCACGCCAGGAGCAATTCGTCGAGCAGCGGTCAGAGCGGCGAACGGAGCAGCCGGTGCGAAGCTGCGTCGATGTGTCGCGCGAGGCGCAAGAGGCACGGGTGGCGGCGATGACTCCGCTCGAACGGCTCGAACTTGCG
>CAZXXB010000113.1:3947-6744 GCA_964644185.1 uncultured Myxococcota bacterium | reverse complement strand
ATTCGGTTGTCGCACATTGCCCGTGAGCTGGCCGCGCGGAGTCCGTTCAAGAAGGGTGGGGATGCGGGGGCGGTAGTAGAAGCGGGAAAAGGAGCGGGGGCAGAAGCAGGGGCAGAAGCGGGGGCAGAAGCGGGGGCAAAAGCGGGGGTGGTGGCAGGGAGAGGAGCGGCGGCGGAGGCGGGGGTGGAAATTGGGGGAAAGACATGACCGCACCACCGGCGACGCCAGATGCACCGGCTTCGATTGCGCGCGAGCTTGCGGTGGCGGGTGACGTGTCGCGGCTCGTGACCGAGGCGGGGGCGTCGTGTGCGCTGATTGGCAGCATGGCGGCGGCGATTCATGGGTATCCGCGAGCGACGAACGATCTCGATTTGGCGATGTTCATGCGCGAAGAGGCGCACCTGCACCGGGTGTCACAGGGGTTGCGGGCGGGGGGATACACGTTCGCATGGAGGGGTGCGGAGCCGGGTGATCCGCTGGCGGGGGTGTACGACATCGAGGTGGCGGGTGGGCTTGTGATTCAGTTGATTCGGTATGAGACGGCGCTGGCGCGTGAGGCGCTTGAGGCGGCGGAGGGGGTGACGGGGCTGACGCTGAAGGTGGTGACGCTGCCGCATCTCGTGGCGCTGAAACTGTACGGCGGCGGGTCGCGGAATCCGAAACAGGTGAGCGATGTGCGGGCGCTCCTGGCGCTGCATGGGGCGCAGACTGGGGCGGTGCACGAGGTTTGCGCGCGGCACGGGCTATTGGGCGAACTTGTGGCGGTGACGGGGGCGTAGGCCGTACGGCGCGTTCACGGGTGCGACGAGACGCGGGGGCGGCGAGCGATCACGCGGCGAGGTGGCGGACGTTGACGGCTTTGGGCGGGGGGACGAGCGCCATCGGGTCGCCACGGTGGGGTAGGTCGCGCAATGTGAGCGAACCATCGTGTTCGACGAGAAGTGCACAAAATTCGGGGACTTCGAGCCACTCGGCTTCGTCGTTGTGGGGCTCGCTGACGATGGTCACGCCGTCGTAGGGTCCGCAGCGGGTGGTGGCGAGGCTGCCGGGTGCGGGGAAGCGCGGTGGTGGGGCGCTGCCGGTGACGCGCAGCCAGAGGGTGTGGCGCCAGCGGACGGCCATCATCAGCGAGCCGTCGGAGAGGATGAGGTTTGATTCGGTGTTGGGGTTCTGGTGGGCGGCGAGGGCGAGCGATTCGATCTCTTGGGCGGTGCGGCAGAAGGCACGGAAGGCGGTGGCGGCGTGGGGGTCGGCGGGGTCGGCGACGTGGGCGAGGCGCAGGTTGAGCGGGTGGGCGGCGCTGCTGTTGCGGGTGGCGTTGGCGACGGCGGCGGCGTGGGTCTCTTCTTCGTGGAGGAGGGCGCGAAAGAGGGCGAGCCAGTGTTCGCTGTCGGTGGTGCCGGTGATGATGGTGTCGAGGAGGTTTTGGTGGACGCGGGAGCGGACGAGGGGGAGGACGCGGTCGTGAAAGCCCTGCATGAGTCCGTTTTGCGCGAGTATCCAGCGTCCATCGGTGAAGGGGTGGGTGTTGCACTCGCTGATGGTGCCGACGGTGGCGTTGCGGATGTGGGCGATGACGTGGGTTGCGGTCAGCGATTCGGCGACGCGGGTGAAGTCATCGCAGAGGTGGGCGGCGACGGGCTTGCGGATGATGTGGGGGCGGCGGTCGTCGAAGGTGCCGATGCCCCAGCCGTCGGCGTTGGCGGAGCCGCGTCGGTCGCGGCGACTCTGGTGGCGCAGCGCGTTGGTGTCGTGCAGGAGTGGGAGGGCGAGACGTGCGGGGTTTTTGCCCGCGTAACCGAGAAATCGACACATGCGTACGGTCGCTTTGCGCCTCCATAAGGCTGCGGTTGCGGGGGCGGGGTTTGCGGGTGGCGGTGCCCTGCCCTCCTGGCCCGCAAACAGAAGTTACGGGTCCACAGCCAGACGTTACGGTGAGATGGTAGCGTCGTCACGAGAACGGCACAATTGTGACAGCAAGTAGTCTGGGTGGCTGAGTGGGCCGGGGGCGTGCCGGGTGTTCGTCGAACTCGGGGGGCTAGTCGAGTGCGGGGGGTTCTGGGGCGGGGGGTGGTGAAGTGAGGCGGAATGGGTCGGGGAACCAGATGACTCCGACGCGAAAGCCGACGTAGTTGCCGCGGGGTTGTGTTTCGGGGGCGAGGAAGGTGGCGGCGTAGTCGAGCTCGAAGCTGAGGGCGACGGGGCGTGAGACGCGCCATTCGTAGCCGACGCCGAGGCGCAGGCGGGCCTGGATGTCGAGCGAATCGCCGCTGAAGGGGAGGTCGACGGCGACGCCGGTGCGGACGAAGAGGCCGTGGAGTCCGGGTGGGAAGACGCGGAGGGCGGGTTCGAACGAGAAGAAGCGGGCGGTGCGGGTGCGCAGGCGGGCGGCTTCGGTGTTGAGGGCGGCGATGCGGCCTTCGGTGTTGGCGATGTCGGTTGTGATGGTGGCGCAGCCGACGGCGTTGGGGTTGAGGCGGCAGGCGGCTTCGCGGTCGCGGAGTTGGAGGAGTTCGATTTGGCTGACGAGAGCGGCTTTGTCGGTCTCGGCGGCGTCGTTTTCGAATCCGCGGGGTGAGAGGTCGCAGCGCAGGCCGAGTTCGGGGCGGAAGACGCGTCCGGCGTTGAAACCGGCGATGAGGGCGAGGTCGGCTGCGCCGAAGCGGAAGGTTTCGTCGGCGCCGGCGAGTGAGGTGGCGTTGTTCCAGTCGAAGCCGATGTGTGCGGCGAGCGAGCCGAAGAATTCGTCGGTGGCGGTGTTTTCGGTGGCTGCGGTGTTTTCGGTGGCTGCGGTGTC
>CAZXXB010000113.1:889-3882 GCA_964644185.1 uncultured Myxococcota bacterium | reverse complement strand
GGTGGTGGAGTGTTCGGTTTGGGCGAAGGCGGGGGTGGCGCAGAGGGCGACGGCGGCGGCGACGGCGACGGCGGTGAGCGCGACGAGCGCAGCCAGCGGAGCGGGTGGCGGCGCTGGCAACCGTGTCACGCTTGGGGGTGCGGAAACATCGTGAGGCATGGGTGGGGTTTACGGTGGCGACGGCGGGCGTGCAAGAGCGAGGTGCTTTGCGACGGTGGCGGTGATTGTGGCGGTGATTGTGGCGGTAGGGGGGGGGCGGCGGCGAGAGGCGCGGTGGGCGGGGGGGGCAGTGACAGGCGGGGGTGACGGTGACGGAATTGGGGCGCGTGGGGGGCGGGCGCGAAAAAAAAACATCCATGTCGCATTGCGTCGCAACTTACCGGTCGGTAGGGGTTGACAAGGGGGTGGGTGGCGGTACAAAAGGCACCTACCGAACGGTAAGTTCGGGTGATTGACCGAATTGTCACACAGGCGCAAGGCGAGCAAGAGGCGAATGAAGTTGGCTGTTTCAGCACAGGGCGTCGACGACGTGAACGGGGCGACAGAGATGGGCGCGAACGAGGTGTTTGGCGAGATGGACGAGTCTGGCGAGTTTGAGGTGGCGGGTGCCGACGACGAGCGGTCACGGGCGCTGAGCGACGAGATGGGCGAGGGCGCGGCGGCGAGCGGCGCGGTGGTGGGGGTCGCGGGGGGTGGCGTGGATGCGGCGTCGGGGGCGGTGCGCGAGCGGATACTGGCGGCGGCGATGCGGGTTTTTTCAGACAAGGGGTTTGCGGCGAGCAGTATGCGAGAAATCGCGGAAGTCTCTGGGGTTAGCAAACCCATGCTCTACTATTACTTCAACAGTAAAGAGGGGCTGATCGACGCGCTTCTGACCGAGATGGAGCAGAACTACGTGACGCTCTACAACGAGCATTTTCAGCGTCCGGTGCCGTTTCAAGAGCGGGTGGCGTCGTATCTCTCGGGTATCGCGGGGTTTCTGGCGGCGGCGCCCGACGTGTGTCGGTTCGGCGCAACGATTCTTAATGACAACGCCATCGCCACACAAAAGCGGCTTGAATTGATAGCGCGGCGGCAGGCGATTTTGCGGCACACGATCGCCGCAGCCCAGGCAGAGGGCGAGCTGCGCAGCGACATCAGCACGCTCGACATGGCGATGTATTTCGAGAGCGTGTTGTTTGCGACGGTGGCGCACTCGCTCTTTGGTTCGATGTGTCACACGACCTCTGGCGCCGAGTGGGAGCTGACCGAAGCCCGCGCCAGAACGATTGCACGGTTGCTTTGCGAAGGAATGCAGGAGACGCGATGATGAGTCGTTTTTTCAAAGATGGTGCGCGGTTGAGCCTTGTTGAGCGATTGCTCGCCTCAGGCGTTGGTGCCGCGATGGCGACGGTGGCTGCTTTCGGTGTGGGCGTGGGGGCCGGTGTGGGGTGCGGAGGCGAGGCGAAGCCGGGCGACGCAGCCGCGGCGGATGCCGGTGCTGGTGCAGGGGCGGGGGCGGCGAACACGCCGAAGCCCGTCAATGTGCGAACGGTGGTGCTGGTGCCGACGGCGTTTCACGAAAACGAGACGTTGCGGGCGGTGGTCGAGCCGTGGAAAGCGATGACGGTGAGCGCCGAGACGCTGGGTGTCGTCGAGATGATTGGGCCGGACGAGGGGGCGATGGTGGGTCGGGGCGCGACGCTGGCGCGGAACGATTCGCGCACGGCAGAGGCGTCGCTGAAACAAGCTGAGGCATCGCTCGCATTGGCGAAGGCGAACTTTGGTCGGGTGAGCCAGATGTTTGAGAAGGGGCTTGGGACGCAGGCCGACCTCGATACGGCGCGGGCGAATCTCGACCAGGCGACGGCGGGGCACACACAGGCGACGTTGCAGTTTGAGAAGTCGGTGGTGACGAGTGAGTTCGCGGGGTACGTGGCGAAGCGGCATGTGGAAAAGGGTGAGCTGGTGTCGGCGGGGACGCCGCTTTACCGGATCATCGACACCCACAAGGTGAAGGTGGTGGCGGATGTTCCGGAGCGGATCGTGCGCGAGGCGGTGGTGGGGGCGAAGCTTCCGGTGAAGTTTGATGTGTTTGGCGACGAAGTGTTTGAGGGTGAGGTGATTCGGGTGGCGCTTGAGGGGAACAACGTGAATCGGACGTTTGCGACCGAGATTGCGGTGGCGAATGCCGACAAGCGGATTCGGGCGGGGATGATGGCGACGGTTGCGATGGCGCGGCGTCGCAACGACGCGGCGATTGTTGTTCCGCGAGATGCGGTGATTGACGACGTGGATGGGAAGTTCGTGTTCGTGGTGGGCGGTCGTGAGGGGCAGACGATGGCTCAGCGGCGCGATGTGCAGGTGGGTGGGTCGAGCGGACGCTGGGCGCTGGTGAGCGAGGGGCTCGCGGCGGGCGACGAGGTGATCGCGGTGGGTCAGCGGCTTGTGGTGCACGGTACGACGGTGACGGTGACGGGCAAAGAGCCGTGCTGCGGTGAAGAGGCCGATGGGGGCACGGCGACGACGGCGCAGGCGACGCAGCCTGTGACGGGTGCGGCGGCGGGGGCTGTGGCGAACTAGAGGCTTTCGAGAATCTGAGCACATGCTCGCGCACTGGTGCGCGGGCGTAAGATGTCTGCGAGCGGCAGGCAGGAAAGTTGGAGAGCGGTCGTGAACCTCACGAAACTCGCCGTACAGAACAAGACGACGGTCTATGTGATCGTGACGATTCTCGCGATTTTTGGCGTGTCGTCGTACCGGAATCTTCCACGTGAGGCGAACCCTGACGTGACGATACCGGTGATCATTGTGCAGACGCCGTACCCGGGTGTGTCGCCGCAAGACATTGAGTCGCTGGTGATGAACCACATCGAGCGCGAAGTCAAAGAAGTCAAGAAGATCAAGAAGTTGACTTCATCGAGTTATGAAGGCGCTTCGGTTGTTGTGATTGAGTTTTTGCCGGATGCGAACATTGATGAGGCGTTGCAGCAGGTGCGCGACCGGGTGAATCG
>CAZXXB010000113.1:317-793 GCA_964644185.1 uncultured Myxococcota bacterium | reverse complement strand
CGGCGCCGTACAGCCTCGTGCGGCTGAAAGACCTTGCGGAGGATGTGCAGGAGGAGATTGAGGCGGTGAAGGGGGTGCTCGATGTGAAGCTGACGGGTGGGCTTGAGCGCGAGATTCAGGTGCAGGTCGACCCGTCGCGTCTGGCGTTTTACGAGTTGTCGATGGGCGACGTGACGCAGGCGATCAACAGCGAGAACATCAATATTCCGGGCGGCGACATCGCGATGGGTGGGTCGAACTACCTTGTGCGAACGCCGGGCGAGTTTACCGACCCGCTGGAGATTGAAGACCTTGTGATTCGCAAAGACAATTCGAGGGCGGCGATTCGGGTGCGCGACGTGGCGCGGGTGGTCGATACGTTCAAAGAGCGGGCGAACTACTCGCGGCTCGACAATCAGCAGGCGGTGACGCTGAAGATTTCGAAGCGGGTGGGCGAGAACATCGTGCGGGTGATTGATGACGTGAAGGCGCTGCTC
>CAZXXB010000113.1:0-307 GCA_964644185.1 uncultured Myxococcota bacterium | reverse complement strand
AGCCGACGTTTCCACCTGGGACGAAGGTGACGATTCTCAACGATCAGTCGACGTTCGTGCGGCGAATGGTGAGCGACCTCGAGAACAACATTTATACGGCGCTCGTGCTGGTGATCGCGGTGATCATGCTGACGATGGGGTTGAGAAACTCGTTGATCGTCGCGACGGTGATTCCGCTTTCGATGCTGTTTTCGTACGTGGTGCTGAATCTTCTGGGTTGGACGCTGAACATCGTCGTGCTGTTTTCGCTGATTCTGGCGCTGGGGATGCTGGTGGATAACGCGGTCGTGATCGTCGAGAACATTTA
>CAZXXB010000112.1:8975-11721 GCA_964644185.1 uncultured Myxococcota bacterium | reverse complement strand
TTCGCCTCCGCGCGCGGTTGAGCTTGCTCCGTCGCTTTTCGTGCCGTGTTTTTCTCTTCCGTGTTTTTCCGTGCCGTATTGTCGCGCATGGGTGCAACCTCTTGCCCTCAACCTCGCACAGCAAGGTCAAGTGGTCAAGTGGTCGTACCAGTTGCGCCCGCCCCCCACTCACCCCTCACGCTCACACGCCCGCGCAATCGCTCTACCTGCGCTTCGCCTTCTTCCCCGCCACCTGCTTTGCCGCCGCCTTCTTCACCCCCTGCGCCGCACCACCCTTCGTCTCACGCAGCGACGCGCTCTTCGGCTTTCGCTCAAAGTACTCCCTCAGCACCTCACTCGCCGGATACCACGCCTTAATTTTCCACTTCCAGTCATTCAAAACCAGCGACGCCACCGCCACCTCCGGGTCACGCTGCGGCGCATACCCGATGAACCAACCATAATCACGATACGGATCACGCCGCGCCAGCGACCCCGTCTTGCCCACCGTCTCACGACCAATGTGCGCCATCCCCCGCCGCATAAACCCACGCTTCGCCGTCCCCTTCGTCGCCGTCGTCCGCATCGTCTCTTCAAGCGCCTTCGCAAACGCCGGTGAACCAATCGTCAACAGCGGCTCAGCCTCAGCCCCTTTGCGCACCTGCGGCTTCAACATCACCCCATCGTTCGCAATCGCCTGCGCCATCAGCGCCGCATGCATCGGCGAAATCAGCACCTCGCCAAACCCCGCCGCCGTCTCAGCCAGCGCCAATGCCGGCGCCCGCGGAACACTCAACCGCGACGGCACCACCGCAAGCTCGGGCGCAAGCGGTGTCAAAAAACCAAACCGCCGCGCCATCGCCTCAATCTCACCCGCATCGAGATACGCATGCGCCAGCCGACCAAACACCACATTGTTCGACTTCCCCATCGCCTCCTGCACCGTCATGCACCGCGCACCACGCCCCCCCGCGCTCGCGTTCAGAAGCCGCTTCGTCAACCCCCGCTTCCCGCTCCCCGAAAAACAATGCTCCGTCTGCGGAGACACCGCGCCCTCGTCAATCAACGCACCCGCCGTCACAATCTTGAACAACGACGCCGCCGGAAAATCGTTCGAACCAATCGTGTCGCGCGTCACGAGCTTACCCGTCTTCGCGTTGTGCGACGCGTACACCAGCACCTTGCCCGTCTTCACCTCGATCAACACCGTCGCCGCAAATGGAGGGTCATACTCTTTGTAAAGCTTCTCGGTGAACCGCTGCAGCCCCGCATCGAGCGTCTCAATCTTCGTCGTCGCCTCGCGCCCCTTCGGCGCCTCCAACGCTTCACGCGCCGCATCGCGCGCCCCCTCTGCAAGCTCACGCACCATCGCCCCCGCTTCGGGCGACACCGCCACATTCATCGCCACCATCTCACCCATCTCACCCATCTCACCCGCACCACCATCACCACCATCACCAGCAGCACCGTCAGCAACCGGCACCGCCTGCGGCACCGTCTGCGCGACCGCCGCCACCGCGCCAAACTCTGCCGTGTCAACCGCAACACCACCCCCGCCCGCAACCGCCCCATCAACCGTCACCGCCGTTGCCGTCGCCGTCGCACCCGCACCCGCACCCGTCTGCGACGCCAGCGCCGCCCGCGGCTCGACCACCGTCGGGTCGTGGCGCCACGCCGCAAACCCAAACGCCAGCAACATCGCAATCCCCACCGCCGTCGGAAACGCCCGACTCGGCGCCTCGCCCGTCACGCTCTCGCGCACCCGCCGCACAAACGCACCCGCCGCGAATCCCCCTCGCGCGCGCGGCGCCCCCGCACCCGGCTCATGTCGTACTCGATGCTTCACGGCTTCACGCTCTGCCCTGCGTCAGCGACAGCACCCCCACCAAAAACGTGAGGCGACCCCGCGCTTGTCTTGCCCTGCGTGAAACCTAACGGCGCGGGCACGATGCGTCAAATTGATGCGGTAATTTACGCGGAAATTAGAGCCCCAGCCCCAGGTCGTCTCGACCACTCACCGCACTTCAAACGAGAGCTGCGTCGGTTTGCCGTTCCGCTGCACGTCGATGTTGAACGCCCGATTGTCTTTCAGCGTCGAAAACATCTGCATCGCCTTGTCGATGCTGTTCACCTTGTCGCCGTTCACGCTCATCAACACATCACCCTGCCGAAATCCCATCCCCTCAAACACCCCACCTTCCCACACCCGGTCAAACTTGAACCCCTGCGACCCATCCGCCGCCGTAAATGGACGCAACCGCGCGTGCCGCAAAATCGTGTCGAGGTTCGACAAGCTCTGCCCCACGAAATCGGCATCCATCTGGCACTTGTTGCTGCCATCACACTTGATCTTGCCCGCCCACAACTGCGCCCGCTCGCGCGCCCGCCCCTTGTACTTCGCCAACATCTCATCAGTCGGCTCACCCGTCATGTCTGCCGCCACCTCGTCACCCGCATCCGGCTCCAGCGACTCCTTGTCAAACGCCACGCACACACGCCGCCCACCCTGCGAAAACTCAACCCGGTCAAGCTCAACCCCACGCACCACCCAGTCTTTCCCCTCCGCCTTCAACGTATCCCCCACCCACAACGCCACCGTGTCTTCGCTCCCATCCGGCTTCAACGTCGCCATCGCCTGACTCGGCACCGGAGAAAAAATCGTCCCCATCAGCGTAAACTTCAAATCCGCCGGAGCGCACTTCTTCCGCGCCGGCCCCAAATCCTCTTCCTCTTCTTCCTCTTCATCCGGCTCATCCACCGCCACCTC
>CAZXXB010000112.1:7066-8889 GCA_964644185.1 uncultured Myxococcota bacterium | reverse complement strand
TTCTTCCGCTCCGTCAGGTTCTGCTTGTCCGCCGAACCCTTCCCCACCGTCCGCGACGGCTCCGCATCACCCGGCATCGGCATCAACATCGACGCAAACATCGTGTTCACCGAGCTCGCCGCAAAAAACGACGACAGGGCAATCACCGTGACATCAAAACCGCGCAATAAAAACTGTGGACGCGTCGCCATGCCCGCAACCTTACCCCATTCACTTACCCGGCGTCGATGGCGTTCCCGCTGGCGGCGTCGCCGGACGCACCCCCGTCCGCGCCCGCTCAAGCAGCACATTCGCACGCGCAATCAACGGCGTCGCATGAACATCTTCTTCCGGTATCGACACCTGATGCGTCACCACCTCCGGCGCCGCTATCCCCGAAGCCGACATATTCGCCGCCACACCCGCCCCCGAACCCGGACGCGAAGCCACCGCCGTCGGCAACGACGACACAGGCTTCACCATCTCGGGCGGGTAGGGCACCGCCGATGGACTCGAAAGGCCCGCCGCAATCGTCGCAATCGGTATCACCGCCGTCCCCAATGGCCGCCCCGCCGCGCTCACCGGCGTCGCCACCGGCACCGTCGCATCAACACCCCCGCCCACACGCAACGTCGCGACAGGTGGCACCGCCGCGACCGGAACCCCACGCTGCGGCAACGCCGTCAAAATCAAATCCGACGCCAGCCGCAAACGGTCTTCTGCCGAAAGCTTCAGCGCCATCTCATACACAGTCGAAAGTTCGTGTCCCATGTCGAGTTCCCGAGTCTGTTGCGCAACGCTCTCGCTCTTCACTGCCACGCTTCATTGCCACGGCCCATCCCACGTCTAACCCCATTTCCCCACCCTGTCGAGAACATATGTAAAGCTCTTTCCGCAATTAGCACTGGACAGGTACCGTTTACCCATTGCAAACTCAACCCATGAATCTCGTCGCACAGACGCGTCAGATGCTCCGCTCGCTCTCATGGCATCTCGACTACCCACTCATGAACCCCGAGAAGGTCATCTTCCTTCTCACCAACCGCTGCCCACTCCGCTGCGTCATGTGTTGGACACACGACGCCGACCTCCACAACGAACTCCCCGTCGAGTCGTGGCTCAAAGCCGTCGACAGCCTCCCCCGCATCGGCGTCAAAGAAATCATGTTCTCCGGCGGCGAAGTCCTCCTGCGCAAAGACGACGCCGTCATGCTCATCCAGCGGGCAAACTCACTCGGCATCCGCACCTCGATGATCACCAGCGGCTGGAAAACCAGCGACGCCGTCATGAGCGAACTCTACGCCGCCGGCCTCAACGTCATGATGAACTCGCTCGACGGCCCCGACGCAAAAACCCACGACGGAATCCGCAAACGCGAAGGCAGCTTCGACTCCGTCCTCCGCTCGATGGATCTCGTCCGCGCCACCAAAGGCAAACCGCGCCCCCACATCAACGACCCAAAACTCCGCGACGACTTCGTCTACGGCACCATGTCGGTCATCATGCGCCAAAACTGCGACCGCCTCGTCGAGATGCTCGACCTCTCGGTCGAACGCGGCGCCGAATTCGTCTGCTTCCAGGCCGTCACCGACGACGCCAAAAACCAGCTCAACAAAGTCCCCCGCGAGCTTATCCCCGTCCTCGAACGTCAAATCGAGACCATCATCGACCGCAAACAAAAGGGCGCACCCGTTGCGGTAACCGAGAAGTTTTTGCGGTCCATACCCCGCTACTTCGTCGACAAAAAAAACCTCCTCGCCAACGTCCAGTGCATGGCCGGCTTCAACGACTTCATCATCAACGCGCAAGGCCACGTCTCAACCTGCTTCGGCGACGTGCGCGAC
>CAZXXB010000112.1:5397-7021 GCA_964644185.1 uncultured Myxococcota bacterium | reverse complement strand
GCGCCTCTGGCGCATGAAACCGATGCAAGACATTCGCGCCCGCATGCGCACCTGCGAAGACCCCTGCTTCGTCGCCTGTTGGACAAACGCAGACTAGTTCGACGATGGTTTTGGTCTCTGCCGCGACCCCCGGCGGGTGTCCGCGGAGAGGGTGCTCCCGGGCATTTCGGTCTTCCGAAAAGAGCCGGGAGATCAAGCGGACAGGACCCGCCGAGCGCAAGAAAGTAAATGTCGCTTCCCTTCACAAACCAGCTCACCCACTTCGCAAAGACGCTCTCGTGGCATCTCGACTACCCCCTCATGCAGCCCGACAAGGTGGTCATCCTCCTCACCCACCGCTGCCCACTCTCGTGTGTCATGTGCGCCACCCACGACAGCGACCTCAAAAACGAACTCCCCCTCGCCTCATGGCTCAAAGCCATCGACTCCATGGGACGCATCGGCGTCAAAGAAATCACCATCTCCGGCGGCGAAATCATGCTCCGCAAAGACGACCTCGTCGCCATGATTCAGCGCGCCACGCTCCTCGGCATCCGCACCTCCATCGTCACCAGCGGCTTCGGCATCAAACAATCCGTCGTCGAAGAAATCTACAACGCCGGACTCTCAGTCTGGATGAACTCACTCGACGGCCCCGACGCCGAAACCCACAATGGCATTCGCCGTCGCGCCAAAAGCTTCGATGAAGTCCTCACCACGATGAGACTCATCGGCGCCGTCCGCAAAACATCCCGCGACCACATCCGCGACAAGGCCCTGCGCGACAGCTTCCACTACGGCACCATCACGACCGTGATGCGCCAGAACCACGACAAACTCGCCGCCACCTGCGCCCTCTCGCGACAGCATGGCGCCGACTTCGCCGGCTTTCAGGCCGTCACCAACGACGCACGCAACCTCGTCAACCTGCTCACCCCGCACGACATACCCGCCCTGCAACGTGAGGTTGACGCCCTCAAACAGATGAAGCGCGATGGCATCGCCGTCGGCAACAGCGAGGCCTACCTCGACCTGCTTCCCGTCTACTTTCAAGACCACAGGGCGCTGCTCAAAGACGTCCAGTGTTACGCGGGCTTCAACCACTTCACGCTGACCGCGCAGGGACACGTCTGCACCTGCATGGGCACGGTCGTCGACCCCGCCGCCGAAGGCGTGATGAACCTCGATATTGATGTCGAGCGCCTCTGGCGCATGGCCCCGATGAATGCAATGCGCGCCCGCATGCGCCGCTGCGAAGACCCCTGCTTCCTCGCCTGCTGGGCCAACTGCTGACGCGGTTATTTCTTGCCTGCAACGAGCTTCTCGTACTCTTCTGTGGTGACGTCGATATCGCGCAAGATGCTGCGCGTGAGCGGGCGGTTCAAGTCTTCGCCCGGGTGATTCGGAACCACCGTGGTTCGTCCATCGGCGTGCCGATAGAACACGTGGCTGCCCTTCTGGCGCACCGCCGCAAATCCCAGTGCGCGCAAAATCGCATCCATCCGACGCGCGTCGATGATCGGTAACTTGCTCACGCGGTGACCGCTATTCGCTGGGTGCCGATCACGTCATCGCTCGGCGCTGGCTCACCGCGTTCACGCATCTCCTCCAGACACAACTCCGCCACCTCTTCCAGCCGACGCTG
>CAZXXB010000112.1:0-5386 GCA_964644185.1 uncultured Myxococcota bacterium | reverse complement strand
CCCGCCTGCGTGTGCGCGCCCGGTATCGACGGTATCCGCGCAAAGTACGACTTCGCATCGGCATCAAACTCAATCACTGCTGTGTAGGTCAGCTTCATACCGCCCATCACACCCCCACACTCTCCCCCCGTCAAGACCCCGGCGTCACCCCTGCTTGCCCGCCTGCTGGGCCAACTGCTGAATGTTCATTTGCGCAAAAGGTTGCATCGCGGCGTCGCGCATGGCAGTTTCACGACATTCGTTGAGATCACCGATGCGTCGGTGACACAAACAAGGCAAGACACGCACCCCGTGCTACCTCGCCAGATGCCAACCCCTAATCGCGACCTGCGTGCGTTTGCCGCGCGATGGCCTGTTGCCGCTCAATCCTGGCGCAATGGTACCCGAGCGAACCACCGTCGCCTCGCCCCCTGAATCGCGGATGTCGCTGCAACTCGAACAAGACCTCGCCGAACTCCTCAAAAACCCACCAACGGGCCCCGATGGCAAACCTCGCACGTTCGCCACCCGCGAAACCATCGTCGCCCGCGGCGCGCTCGCCCGCGTGCCAGAGGTCTTGGCCCGATACGCACCAAACCGCGAAGTCTTCGTCATCGCAGACAACCCCACCATGGCCGCCGCGGGCGACCAGGTAGAGGCCATGCTCGACGAAGGCGGCTTCTCGTTCGGCGTCGCAGTCCTCGAAGATGAAGATGGCGAAAGCCCAGAAGCCGACATGTCCGTCGTCGAAGGCGTTCTCGACGCGCTCGACGACTCACTCGACCTCGTCGTCGCCGTCGGCTCAGGCACCATCAACGACCTCTGCAAAATGGCTGCCTTCAAACTCGGCAAGCCCTACGTCGTCATCCCCACCGCCCCCTCGATGAATGGCTACACCTCAGCCATCGCCGCTCTCACCGAAGACGACCTCAAAAAAACCATCCCCTGCCGCGGACCCATCGCCGTCGTCGCCGACACCGACGTCCTCGCCCGCGCTCCCCGCAAAATGATCCAGGCCGGCCTCGGCGACTTCATGTCAAAGCCCGTCAGCGGCAGCGACTGGAAGCTCGCCTCGCTCATCATGGGCGAGCCCCATTGGGATTTCCCCGGCAAAATCGTCAAGAGCGCCTTCGCCCAGGTCACACAAACCCCCGAACTACTCGCCAAGCGCGACCTCGCCGCCGTCGAGACACTCACCCAGGCCCTCCTCCTCAGCGGGTTCAGCATGGCCGTCGCTGGCTCAAGCTCGCCCGCCTCGGGCGGCGAACACCTCATCTCCCATTACTGGGATATGATGGCGCCCCACGATGGACGCGAAAAAGAGCTCCACGGCCTGCAAGTCGCCATCGGCACCCTCCTCACCGCGACCCTCTACCAGTCGCTCCAAAACCTCGAACCCCGCGACATCGACATCGACGCCCTCGCCGCCGACCGCGAGCAAACCCTCGAGTCTTACCTCGAAGACCTCAAAAAGCGTCAGCCCGAACTCTTCGACGCCATCAAAGACGAAGCCGCCAAAAAGTTCATGCTCCCAGACGCCTACGCGCTCCACCTGCGCAAACTCCTCGGCAACTGGGATACCATCTGGGAAACGCTCGGCCCCCAACTCATGGCCCCCGAGATGATCCGCGACATCTTCACCAAAGCCGGCGTCCCCACGAGCGCCGACGCACTCGGACTCTCGCGCTCCGACGTCTTCCGCGCCCTCACGAGCGCCCACGAGATTCGCAACCGCTACACCGTGCTCGACCTCGCGAGCGATGTCGGTGTCCTCGAACGCACCGCCGAAGAACTGATCGACGCCGCCGGGCTCTTCGTCTAAATCTCTTCTCTGGCGCCCGAGTCCGGAAAGCCTTATTAAGCTGGGTAGCCGAGTCAGTACCTCGGCAATGTTGACACGGGGCAAAAGCCTGACCGCGACACCGTTGGCGTGCGACCGCAATGAACCGCAACCAGATCACATGGCAGAAAATCCGCGAGGCGCACGCCGACGCGGGGCGTCCGTTGAAGGGCGAGACGTTGCTGCTGCTGCTTCAGGCTGAACGGGTGCCCGTCGATGTAATGGGCATTATCGAGTCGCTGAAGATCGATCTCTCTCCGCTCGGAAAATCCGATGAACTCTCTGGTGAAGCGGAAGTCAGCGCCGATACCGCGCGCATACGGGTCAATACCTACGAGCCCGCGCGGCGACAACGCTTCACCATGGCCCACGAATTGTGCCACGTGCTCTTCCACCCTGCCGGAACGATGTACCGCGACAACAAGGCGTTTGCCGGTGATCCCAACGACCCTGTGCGAACCTTGCAAGAGCGCCAAGCCAACGAATTTGCAAGTGAACTCTTGATGCCCGCCAGTGCCATTCGCAACAATATTTCGGTCTACGGCGTCAACGCGTCTCTGCTCGCGGCTGTTTTTCACGTCTCACTGCACGCGATGACCGTGCGGCTTTCACGACTTGGATACCTCTAGACCCGCAGGGACCGACGATGACGACCGAACCAATCTCGGCTAGCGACCCCCCACTTGAGCGCTGGGCTACCGAAGACGAAAAACACGTCCGCAACCATGACGTCGTCCGCATGGGGGCGGGCATGGTCGTTGGTCTCTTCGGTCTCGTTCTAATCGGCTACACAGTCTGCATCACCCTTTCAGCGCGAACCGATCTACTCAAACTGCTTGCCAGCGAAGAACGGTTAGCACCCCACACCCCGTGGGTCATCGTCGCCGCTGGCGTTTTTGCCGCGGCCTGCCTCGCAACAGGCATTCTCCGCGTCCGTGCCTCCGCCGATTTCCTCCTCCCCGGTCGCGTCCTGACCCAGATGCGCGCGCGCAGCGATGACCAATCAAGTGCAGATCAACGCAGCCTCTCGCTCTTCGCGCAAGTGCTCGACCTGCTCAAGCCCTACCTGAACCTCAAGTGACAGCAAGCCAGAAGTGACGGCAAGGCTCGTATCTTCGAAAGGCATTTAGGTTTCCATGCCCATCGCCCTCTACAACTCGCTCACCCGCGAAAAAGAACCCCTCGAAACACGCGAGCCCAATAAGCTCGGCATGTACGTCTGCGGCGTCACACCCTACGACTTCAGCCACATCGGACACGCGCGCTGCTACGTCACCTTCGACCTCGTCTTCCGCTACCTCCGCTACAAAGGCTACGACGTCACCTACGTCCGCAACATCACCGACATCGACGACAAAATCATCAGGCGCGCCGCCGAAGCCGGTGAACACCCCTTCGAGCTCTCCGCGCGCTTCGCCACCGCCTTCACTGAAGACATGCACGCCTTGGGCTGCCTCGACCCACAGGTGCAACCCAAAGTCACCGAGACCATCCCCGAAATCATCGAGATGGTCCGCGAAATCATCGAAAAAGGCCGCGGATACGCCGTCGACGGCGACGTCTACTTCGCCACCCAGGCCATGCCCGACTACGGCAAACTCTCGCAGCGACCCCTCGAAGAAATGCGCGCCGGCGCCCGCGTCGAAGTCGATACCCGCAAGCAAAGCCCCCTCGACTTCGCCCTCTGGAAATCCGCAAAACCCGGCGAACCCTCATGGCCCTCACCCTGGGGTGAAGGACGCCCAGGCTGGCACATCGAGTGCTCGGCCATGAGCCGAAAATTCCTCGGCGACGACTTCGAAATTCACGGCGGCGGCAAAGACCTCCTCTTCCCACACCACGAAAACGAAGTCGCCCAATCCGAATCCTGCACCGGCCACCGACACGTCCGTTACTGGATGCACAACGGCTTCGTGAACATCGACAACGAAAAAATGTCGAAGTCGCTCGGCAACTTCTTCACCATCCGCGACGTCCTCAAATACTACCACCCCGAATCGCTGCGCATGTTCCTCCTCACCACCCACTACCGCGCACCCATCAACTACAGCGACGCCAACCTCGACGACGCCCGCAAGCGTATGGATTACACCCACGAGACGCTCGCTCGCGCCCTCAACCACCTCGGCACCCGCTGGAAAGCCATCGAGCCCCGCGCAAGCGGCATGTACGACAGCGTCTTCTCGCCCGCCGCAAGCCTGCGCACCCGCCTCACCGACGCACTCGACGACGACTTCAACGCCCCCAAAGCCATCGGCGAAACCAGCGAACTCTTCCGCAACATCAACCTCCTCCTCGACAAAAAAGCCCACGTCGCCCCAGAGGCCGCCGCAGGCGTCCTCCACGACGCCCTGCGCTACGTCAAAGAGTGCTCAACCATCTTCGGCGTCTGGCTCAACGACCCCGCCGACTACCTCGCGATGCCCCAGGGCAAACGCCAGAGTCGCATGCCCGCCGATGAAGTCGAAGCCCTCATCGCCGCCCGCCAGCAGGCCCGCAAAGACAAAAACTTCAAACTCGCCGACGACCTGCGCGACCAAATCGCCGCCGCCGGAATCGAACTCAAAGACACCCCGCAAGGCCCCGTCTGGCGCTATGCCGAGTAATCGTTCAACCGAGTAGCACTGCAACCGCGTTACCGCGTAACCCCGCCGCCGGACCGACCTGTCGCTCACCGCCCCCGCGCGTCGCGCGCCTGTGCCTCCCGCCCCCCCCGAAAAAAAACTCGCTGTTCAGTTACCTTGTCCACGTGACACGTGTACCGTCTCCACATTCGCCTGCGCCAAACACGCAACCGCGCCTCGCGCGCACTGGAGACCTGCCATGACCGTCAAAGCCATCCCCCACAACTACCCACCCCTCATGTGCTACCTCGCCGTCAACGGCGCCAGCGACGCCCTCGCCTTCTACGCCCGCGCATTCGGCGCCAAAGAGCGCTACCGCCTCGTCGGCCCCGGCGGCGGAATCGCACACGCCGAAGTCGAGCTCGGCAACGGCATCCTCATGGTCAGCGACGAATTCCCCGACTGGGGCGCCCTCTCGCCCAAAACCATCGGCGGAACCCCCGTCACCATCGTCCTCATGGTCGATGACGTCGATGCCATCTTCGCCAAAGCCGTCGCCGAAGGCGCCACCGCCCTCAGCCCCCCGCAAGACCACTTCTACGGCGACCGCGCATGCAGCCTCCTCGACCCCTTCGGACACAAGTGGCACATCGCCACCCACATCGAAGACGTCGCGCCCGAAGAGATGCAGCGCCGCATGAACGCCATGGGGGCTTGACGCCACCCCGCACCTCCGCGTCAGATGGCTCGTCTCAACCACGACTCATCTACGCGGAGGTCTTCGCCATGCGTCTTGCCATGCGCTTCGCTATGCTTCTCGTCATGCGCTTCGCTATGCTTCTCGTCATGCGCTTCGCTATCCGTCTCGCCATCCGTCCCGTCTGGTGTCACCTCTTCATCTTCTTCATCCTCTGCGCCCCCCTCGCGCTCGCGGTCTCTTCCTGCGGAGACGACGACGACGCATCAACCAGCAACGACGATGACGTGACGAGCAACGACGACG
>CAZXXB010000111.1:9251-11737 GCA_964644185.1 uncultured Myxococcota bacterium | reverse complement strand
ACCTTCGCCACAAACTCCGAAAAGCCCTCCAGCGTCTCAAACGGCGTCGGAGCCTCTTCAAGCCACGTCTTCACCTCGACAAAACCCGCCGCACGCAACCGCTCAGCCGTCGTCTCCGCATCCGCAAAATACGCCGGATACCGCCACTCTGGCAGATGATTCGAAAACGGCCTGCGCACCGCCACATCGCGAAACGATGCCAGAAGCCGCGCAAGGTTCGCCCCGCCCCCGCACTGCGCATGCAGCCGCGCCCCCGGCTTCATCACCCCATGCAACCGCCGAAATAGCTCGTCGTGATCGTGTATCCAGTGAAACGTCGCCGTGCTGAATACGAGATCAACCGGCCCCCCCACCATCTCCGGCGTCAACGTATTCAAGTCGCTCTTCACATACGTGACCCGCTCGCCAAAAAGCCCATCGAGGTGCTCAAACGCCTGCTTCAGCATGTTCGACGACCTATCCACCGCCGTCACCCGCCCATGCGGAAGCCGATTCATCAGCGCCTCCGTCAAAAGCCCCGTCCCACACCCCGCATCGAGCGCCGTCTCATCACCGCGCAACGCGACCCGCTCGAGCACCTTCAAACCCCAACCCAACTGCGGCCCCGAAATGCGATGATACGCCGACGCATCCCACTCGGCCCGTGACGTAGGCGTCGGCCCCACACCACCCACTGTGCCTCTACCCATCGCGTCGCTACCTATCGCGTCGCTGCCTGTCACGTCGTTGTCGTTCACCTGTCCAGCACCCGCTTCAGCTCAGTCTCGACCTCGTCGCGCAGCCCCGCATCGCGCGCAAACACCACGAGTCGCACCGGCACATCGTTACTCAACGGAACTCCCTCAAGCACCAGTGTACGCCCCTCTTTGCGAATCACAAATCCAGGCTCAATCACATCATCCGCCGTCACCTCGAACACATCCGTCAGCGCCATGTCATCCGGCACCGCCACCCGCACCGTCGGCGCAACCTCATTAAACACCGTGTGTGGATTCTTCTCTTCGCCCCCCGTAATCAGCGCCTCGACGCAATCGCGATACTCAATCACATCATCGGTCGCGATATTGATGATCGGCACCACAATCGCCTCCGGCGACCGTATCGCCTCAGCAATCGTCTCGTCATCGGTCGCCACCATCCCCGTCGGGTCACCCGCCCGCAGCAGCCGCCGCACCGAACGGAACATGAAATTCGCGTCGATGATCGCCTGCCACCGGTCTTCGCGATACGCCGCCTCTTTCTGATTCACCTGAAACCACATCAACCCCTTGCCCCCCGCTGTCATCACCATCCATGCCTGCGTCAAAATCTCCTGCGGGTCTGGCTGCACGCTCACCCGCTCGCCCCCAAACGTCCGATTCCACCCCGTGTGCAACCCCTGCGCATACAGCCACGTCGGCCCCGGCATGTGATTCAGCCGCGTGTTCGCAAGATAATCCTGCACCGTCTTCATCGTCGGAAACTCTTTCGTGATGTACGGCGCGCACGCCGCCGCATACACATCCATCCCCTGCACATCCACCACGCCCGCAAACGAACCCACATTCTTGTTCGTCTTGCCACCGTTGTAGACCGTCACCTCGGGGTACGCCCGCCACAACTTACGCGCGTCGTTCGCCTTCACAATCGGCTGCGCCACCCCGTCCTCATAAATCTCACCATCGCTCTCGTCGCCCGTAAAAAACGACCCAATCCGCTCGGTCCGCGTAAACAGCGTCGCGTAATCCGGACGCCCCGCAAAATCATCCGCCACCATCACGTAGTAATCATCCACCTCAAACGCCTGCTCATTCACAATCGCCACAGGGTCATGCGTACACTCTGGCCGCGTCCCCACATACATGAACGGCAAATCAATCCCCGCGTCGCGCAGCGCCGTGTAATTCGCCTCGTTACCGCCGAGGTACGCGCACTCGTCGGTGTTCGGCCACGCATGAATCGGAAAAAACGGACGCAGCACACGCCCCACTCCCACCGACGGCGCCACCTCCTCTTCAAACTCCACCACCACGCTCCACGGCTCGCCCGGTGTCGCCGCCTCGCACAACGGCACCGTCACCAACACCTGCTCACCCGACTCAATCGTCGGCTTCGCGAGACACGCACCCGCTTCGAGCACATCGCGCCCATTCAACAGCACCCGCTTCACATTGCGCGCGCTCGACCCCTCGTTGCGCACGTGAATCAACAGCGTCGATAGATCATCGCTCGTCGTCACATACGTAAGTGGAGTCTCCGTCGTCTCGACCTTGAACGGCACGTCAAACGAGCCCCCCTCGTCGAGCGAAATCGTCAACGTCCCCCCCGTCGCCGTATCCCAAAACGGGTCGCGCGAGTGAAACGTCGCCCACGCCGCCGTCCCCGCCTCATACGTAAACGGGTACACATGCCACCACTCGAGCTTCGGCTCGACCAGCAACTCACTCACCGGCGTCCCGTTGATCGCGAGCGACTCAAACGTGCCCGCCGTCGGTGCCGTAAACGCG
>CAZXXB010000111.1:8952-9235 GCA_964644185.1 uncultured Myxococcota bacterium | reverse complement strand
AGCCACCGGGTCGTCGTTGAACGCCTCGCCATACACACTCGTCGGAAAGAACCGATCCTTCCGGTACGAAGCATACGTCGTCGTGTCGGGCGTCACCGCATCGCACGCATCGCCAACCGGCACGCACGCAATCGCAGCCTCGATCGGAAGGGCAGGGGCCTCCTCGCCCGTCTCTCCCGTCTCCCCCGTCTCTCCCGTCTCTCCCGTCTCGCCTGTGTCACCCGTCTCGCCGGTCTCCCCTGTCTCCCCTGTGTCGCCCGTCTCCCCGGCATCATCGTCATCG
>CAZXXB010000111.1:0-8935 GCA_964644185.1 uncultured Myxococcota bacterium | reverse complement strand
GCATCATCGTCGTCGGTCGCGCCCGGCCCCGTCTCGTCCGCCGTCTCGTCGCCCGTCTCGCCGTCGTCGTCATCGCCACATGCCGCTAGCGACACCGCCCCCATGCAAACGAGCGCGAGCCACCGCACCGCGAACGACCGTACCGCACACCACTGCATTGCGAGCTTCATCGTTAAACCCCTGACTGCGTCGGCCCTCTCCGAGCCCGACATGGTTGTTCCCCGTGCCCTTCGCCTACCCGATTGACCACGTCGGAGCAACTCAGTACAAATGACCTTCACGTCACATTTCAGTTTCGCCCCACATTTCGCGGAGGTTGAGAATGGTCGTCTCGCGTGCTGCTTTCGGTCTCGCACCCCGTCTCGCACCCCGTCTTGCATGGATACTCGCGTGCCTCGCGCTTGCACCCCTTGCCGCCTGTGGTGACGATGACGACACGACAACCGACATGACGAGTGACGACGACGATGCGACTGCGATGGGTGACGACGACACGACAGACGACGACTCGACAGGCGACGACGACACGACAGGCGACGACGACGACTCGACAGACGACGACACGATCACCGACACAGACGACGACACGACAACCGACGACGACGACGACACGACCCCTGACCCCTTTTACCCCGCCGAGACCAACGGCCCCTTCAACCCCGCCGCCACCGCCGTCACCTTCACCGACCCCGCCCGCAAACGCGAATTCCCCGCCACCGTCTGGTACCCCACCGAGGCCACCGAGGGCCGCAAAGCCCGCTACTTCAACGGCTCCATCGACGAAGGCACCGCCCTCAAAAACGCCCCCGTCGGCGGCACCTCAAAACTACCCGTCATCATCTTCAGCCACGGACACTTGGGCTTCGACGCCCAGTCATTCACCATGATGGAATACCTCGCGACACACGGCTATATCATCGTCGCGCCCGACCACATCGGCGACACCATCCTCACCTACGACCCCGACGAACTCATCCCCTCACTCATCGACCGCCCACGCGACATCTCGTTCATCATCGACTCGCTCGAAGCATGGCACGTCGACACCAAAAACCGCTTCCACGACCGCATCGACCTGAACCGCATCGGCATGGCCGGCCATAGCCTCGGCGCACTCACCGTCATCACCGTCATGGGCCCCGAACTCTCGCCTCAAAAAGCCCTCGACGCCTGCCTCGCCTTCGACAAAAACTACCCGCCCGGACAATGGTTCATCTGCGCCGACCTCTTGCGCTCACTCGAAGCCATCGGCGAACCCCCCTGCGAACCCTGCAACGTAGGCGACGACCGCATCAAAACCTTCGCCTCGATGGCCCCCGGCTTCGTCGAATCAATCGTCGATGGCGAGTTTGCCAAACTTACCCAGCCGCTCATCGTCATGGGTGGCTCCGAAGACCAGGCCATTCTCTACGACACCCAGATACGCCCCTTCTACGACGGCACCACCCGCCCCGGTAACATGCTCTGGCGCCTCGAAGGCGGTGGACACTACGCCTTCTCCGACGGCTGCAAGCTCTTCCCCGAAAACCCCGTTCAGGGTTGCGGCACCGGATTCATCGACATCGACCGCGGATTCGAACTGATCTACCCCGCCGTCGTCGCGTGGTTCGGCATGACGTTGCGTGAAGACAGCCGTTACGAAACCTATTTCTCCGCCGAATTCCTCGCCGACAAACCCGAAGTCTCTATCGAGCGCAAACAGTAATCGCGCCCCGCGCCGGCGATGCCTCTTGCAGTCGGCTTGCCTCCCGAAGTGCTTGCGATAGCGTCGGTCGGGTTCTATCATCGCCTCTCGTCAGGGTGCGCCCGCGGCATCCGCTTTTGCATCCTTACACAGGCGGATATGCATCGTGACCGCGGTCAACCCCAAACTGATTCCCGGCAGGTGGCGTCACGGTTATGCCCTCGACCACCACACATCACGAAGCATCTTTCTCGGTGACGACGAGTACGGGCATCCCCAATTCGAAACTGAACGAACGCATCTCGGCGAGCTACTTTTTCAACTCAAGTATCGCGGCGACAACACTGCCGTTGATGCCATCGCTGACGCTGCCGCCGCCTTCGTGACTGACCTCCGCGTGGGCGTTGACGTGATCGTGCCGGTACCGCCTTCGCGACACCGCCCGGCTCAACCCGTAAATCTCATCGCACTTGCACTCGCGCAGCGACTTCGCATCCCCTGCGCTGAAAACGCGGTCGTGCGTGTTTGCGAAGTCCCAGAAATGAAAGACGTCTACGAATACAGCGATCGAATCAAATTGCTCGCTGGCGCCTTCGACGTCGTCGACCCGCGAGTGCGCGACAACAGAATCCTGCTCTTCGACGATCTCTTCCGGTCTGGCGCAACCATGAACGCCGTCAGCGCGGCCCTCTTCGACAAGGGTGGTGCCGCCGATGTCTTTGCACTCGCCATCACCAAAACACGGAGCAACCAATGACCAGCATCGTCTTCATCGGCGGCTCCCGGCGAATCACGCGCCTCGATGCTCCCGTCAAAGCGCGCCTCAATCGCATCATCGAAAAGCAACTGCGCGTCATCCTCGGCGATGCCAGCGGTGTCGACAAACTCGTGCAGGAACACCTTCGCGACGCGGGCTACCCACTCGTCGAAGTCTTCTGCACCGGCGACGAGTGCCGCCACAACGTCGGCGGCTGGCCTACGCGCTCGATACCGGTCTCAAAGGGCAGCAACCGCAAAGATTTCAGCTTCTACGCCACCAAAGACCGCGCGATGGCCGAAGAGGCCACCGTCGGCCTCATGTTGTGGGATAGCGAAAGCGTCGGCACCGCGATGAATGTCCTCCGCATGGTGCAGCGCGAAAAGAGCGTCGTCGTCTACATCGCCCCTCAGCACGAGTTTGTTGACGTAAAGTCTCAAGCCGATTTCGACGCACTTCTCCGGCGCGCAACTGCTCCTCTAAAAGCGCGCGTCAACAAAGAGTTCACCGCCGAGCAGGCTTCTCGGCCACTCTCCCAGCCGAGACTGCTCTAACCTCGTCGCTCTCGCGGGTCGCGCAAGAGGTTTGCCCCCCCCGCGCCGCCCCTCACTCAAATCGGGCACGCCGCCTCGCCACACGCACCCGTGCGCGGCACCGCCGTGCCCGCCCCAATCGAGCACCAGTCAATCGAGTCTTCCGGCAACCCATCCAGCATGTACGGCGACACACCATCCGGCAACCAGTACGGATGATTCAAAAAGAAATCCCACAACGTCGAGTACCGCGACTTACCCGGCGGCGCATCAATCGGCGGCTCCGCATGCTTGCAGTTGTGCACGCACTCCAGCACGAAATGCGACTCATCTTCGAGCCGCGACTCAAGCTCCTTCGACGCATTCTCAAAGTTCACCAGCACGCACGAATCCTGCGGCCCACCCCACAACACCAGCGACGGATACTTATGCCCCGCGGCACTTATCCACGGACGCAAAAAGTTGTTCGACACCCCCTGTGACGCCACACCACCCGACAACGACAACAACGACGAAATAATCCCCGAACGCGCCGACGCCAACTCCGCCGACCACAACGCCCCCGCGCTCACACCCACCGTGCTGATGCACTGATTGTTCACCGCAAACTGCTCCGCCACGCACGCCAGCATGTCATCAAAAAACAGCAACTCCTGATCCACCCGCGCCTGACTCACAAAGTTCACCATCGGCCACGGAAACTCCACCAGCCCAAACGGGTCCGCAATGTCGTACAGCGACTTCGGTATCACCGCGATGAACCGCTGCTGATCCACCGCCGCCTGCACCTCGCCAATCTCCGCAAACGACTCCGGCTTGCTCTTCAACCAGTGCCACATGAACAAAACCGGAAGCACCTCATCCTCTTTCGGCTCGTCCGGCAAAATCAGCAAAAACTCCCGATCACCACCACCCGACGAAATCGTGTTGAAACCCGGCACCAACACCGGACACTCCCCATCGTACTCCGGCAACGGCTCGGGCACCTGCGTCGCCTCATCCGGAATCTCCGAGCGACACGTAGCACTCGCCGCCCACTCCGGCGCTACAATCGGCGGAGTATCATCATCATCGTCGTCACCCGTCGCCGTCGCGTCGTCGTCATCACCCGTCTGCGTCGCATCGTCGTCGTCATCCACGCCCGTCACATCGTCATCATCGCCCGTCGCCGTCGCATCATCATCATCACCCGTCACCCCGGTCGCATCGTCGTCATCACCCGTCGTCGCCGTCGCGTCGTCGTCATCACCCGTCGCCGCAACGCACGCCCCCGCCTCACACCGCTCGCCGTCGCCGCAATCACGGTCACCCGTGCAAGCGGTCGCCGCGTCATCGGTCTCATTCGTCGAATCGGTCTCACCCGTGTCCGATGCGTCATCGTCATCCGCCGCATCATCATCGTCGCCCTCGTCACCACACGACATCGCCATCAACGCCACCGCCGCCGCCAGCATCAACGCCGGCAACCACGCCGCCCTCGCGTATTCAGCCCGGCGCGAAGCCACAAGACCAACCCCGCTACCTGCCGATCGCGAAGCGACCGAAAGAGACCCGTTCTCGCGTGACGTCATGAAAAGTCCTCCCGAACCTGATGCACGAATACGCAAGGCTAGTCCGTAACCGCCGACTGGGTCAACGACGCCACCTAACGCGCCGCGTCGCACTCATCCGCGACTACGCCCCGATCCGCGACAACAGATACGCCCGCACCGCCGCGTCATCGCTCAATCCCGCCGCCCGCCGCAGCGCCGCCTCTGCATCCCCATCAGCCCCCAGCCTCGCCAGCAAATGACCGCGCGTCGCCCAATACGGCTGATAGTCGCTCACCCGCGCCGCATCAATTCTATCAAGCGCCGCGATCCCCGCCGCCGCCGATTCGCTCGCCCCTATCGCCGCTGCCCGACCCACCTCGGCCCCAAGACTCGGAGCGAGCCCCAACAGCACATCATACAGCCCCACAATCGCCCGCCGATTGTCGATTCCATCGCGTACCCGCACGCAATGCGCCGCCTGTATCGCCGCCTCAATTTGAAAAGCCCCCACATCCCCCGACTCCGCCGCCCGCGACAGCAACCCCAACCCCTCTTCAATCGCCCCCGCATCCCACAACGACGCATCCTGCTCATCGAGCGGAACATACACCCCGCCCACCCCGCGCCGTGCCGCCCGCCGCGCCTCCGCGAGCAGCATCAGCGACAGCAAACCCGCCGTCTCGGCATCGCCCGGTAATTGCCGCAACAAAATCCGCGCGAGCCAAATCGCCTCCCGCGTAAGCTCGCCCCGCTCTGCATCCACACCATCATGCGCATTCCAACCCGTCGCATACGCACCATAAATCGCCTCGCGCACATACCCCGCCCGCTCGCGCATCGCCCCCTCGCCGTCAGGCAACTCAAACGACACACCCGCATCGCGAATCTTCGTCTTCGACCGCCACAGCCGCTGCGCAAGCGTCTTCGGCGCAACCCGCATCGCGCTCGCAATCGTCTCCGCATCCAGCCCAAGCACCACCTGCAACATCAGCGGAGCCCGAATCGCCCCGTCAATCGCCGGGTGCGCGCACACAAACATCAGCCGCAACCGATCGTCATCCAGCTCATGCCCCGCCGCGCTCGCCTGCTCATCCGCCAATTGCACCACCACGTTCGTCGCCACCTCGCGAACCTTCGCCCGCCGATACCCATCCAGAACCCGCCGCCGCGCCGCCGTCAGCAACCACGCCTCCGGATTCAGCGGAACCCCATCGCGCGGCCACGTCGTCAACGCCGACAAAAACGCCTCGGCGAGCGCGTCTTCAGCAGCCGCCACATCACCCGTTCGCGCGGCGATATAGGCCAACAGCTTACCGTACGCATCCCGCGCGAGGCGCTCGATGTCACGCTCCAAATCGTTACGCGACCTCAACTCACCCACGTCATTCACGCAGTCTGCATCGAGTTGCTCAACAACGGACGCACCTCCACCGCGCCACCCGCGACGTTCGGCGCTCGCGCCGCCCACTCGAGCGCCTTGTCGAGATTCGGCACGTCGATCACATAAAACCCACCCAGCAACTCTTTCGTGTCGGCAAACGGCCCATCCTGAATCTGCCGCTTGCCATCGCGCACACGAACCGTCGTCGCAGTGACGGGCGGCTGCAAGCCCGCCCCACCCGCCATGATCCCCGCCTCGCGCAGCGCCTGTGAGTAGGCAATCCACGGTGCCATCATCGCGGCCATCGTGGCGGGGTTGCTGCGTGCCTCCATGTCGCTCTGCGACTCATAAATGATCACTGCGTACTGCATCTTTACTTCTCCATCGCTCTCTGAGTGCGTGATTGCCCTCACCTCAACGACGCACGAACCCCGCCCCAATCTACACCACCGCAAAAAAAATCTACGCCGCCACCGCCTCGTGCGCCGCAAGCAGCTCATCGCGCAACCGCGCCCGCGACCGCTTCAACCGCGACTTCACGCCATCAACACTCATCGAAAACTCGCGCGCCAACTCCTCCACCGAAACATCATGCGCCTCGTGACGCAAAAGCAGCGTCCGATTCGGCTCATCGAGTTTCGTCAGCGCCCCCGCCAACAACCGAATCTGCTCACCCAGCAGCACGTGCGCCTCTGGGTCATCCCCAGGCTCACCCCCCATCTCCTCCGGCAACTCCTCATTGCTCTCCGGCTGATTCCCCTTCCCCCGCTTCAACCGCGAACAACTCGTCACCACGAGCCGCTTCAACCACGCCTCAAGCGGACCCTCACCCCGATAGCTCCCCAGCGCCGACATCAGCCGCACCATCGTCTCCTGCACCGTATCCTCCGCCAACTCCGGGTGCGCGCACCTCCGCCGCGCGTACGCCAGCAACTGCTTCTGGTAACACGCCGCAACCTGCTCAATCAGCGCCGCATCGGGGTCCGCCTCAAGCAGCAGCTTTCGAAAATCCGGACAAACTCGCGCCATCACAAAAATCTTTCCTCTGCGTGCGACACCTGCCGCCGCCTCGCTGGCTCATACCAGATGAGAGCACCCGCATGCGCGGGCTGCCCACGCCTCCCCATGAGGAACCCGATGCGAACCCTGCGATTTTTTTCGTTCCGTGTCACCCTTCTCGCCCTCTCCACCCTCGTCGGCGGCATCGCCGCAACCGGCACCCTCGCCCACGCCGCTGAGCCCCCTGCAACGACCGCCGAAACCTCAACCCAGCGCGCCCTCTCGCTCGACGACGTGCTGCGCGAGGCGATGGAAAACAACGCCAACCTCAAGGCCGAAGCCCTCGCCGCCGACGCACTCGAAGCCGAAAAAGACGCCATGGCAGGGCATTTCGGCCCCGTCCTCCGCGCCGAAGCCAACGCCTTTTTATGGAACTCCGACAACATCTACGACTTCGACACCTCAGGCTTCAACGCCCTCTTTCAGCAAATGGGCGCCCCCGTCGGCACCGCCGTGCCCCCCATCAGCGTCACCGTCCGCGACCAATTCATGGCCAACGTCTCGCTCATGGCGATTCAACCCCTCATGCAACTCTTCCAAATCACCCACGGACACCGCGCGAAAACCGCCATGTTCGAAGCCGCGCAGCACGACGCCACCGCCGCCCGCCACGCACTGCAACACCAAATCGTCCAGGCCTTCTACGGCAACCTCGGCGCCGCTGAAATGCTCGGCACCGTCGCCAAAGCCGAACAGCAAATCGCCGCCTTCGAAACCCTCACCCGCAACTACGTCGCTGCCGGACTCATCGAAAAAGACGCCCTCCTCAAAATCCAGGTTCAAAAAGAAGAACTCGCCAAGTCGCGCCTCATGGCCGAAAAAGGCGTCAAACTCACCCGCGCACAGCTCAACATGCTCATGCGACGCCCCATCGCCGCACCCCTCGCCGTCACCTGCGATGCCTGCTCTGCCGAGGCCCAGCGCAACGCCGCCACGACGCCCAACACGACAACCAACCCCGCCCCGAGCGACCTCGCGACCCTGCAAGACGCCGCCGTAAAAAACCGCCCCGAGCTACTCGCCGCCCGCGCAAAGCGCCGCGCCGCTGACGCCGGGCACAGCGCCGCCATCGGCAAACTCCTGCCCGAAATCAACCTCGTCGCCCGCTACAACCACAACGAAGGCATGGGCGACTTCGCCCTCAAAGATGAAGGCTTCGGCGCCATCATGCTCGCCTGGAATTTCTGGGATTGGGGCGCCAACTGGAACGAGATGAAAGCCGCCGACATTCGCAAAGCCGAAGCCGACGCCCGCATCGCCGCCGCCGAAGACGGCATGCGACTTCTCGTCGAACAGCGCACCCTCGAACTCGAAGAGGCCCAGAAACAGCGCGACGTCGCAACCGCCGCCGTCGCCCTCGCCGAAGAAAACCTCCGCCTCGAAGAAAACCGCTACAACGTCCAGCAAACCGAAGCCGCCGACCTCATCAGCGCACAGACGAGTCTCGTCCGCGCCCGCAACGACCGCACCCTCGCCGTCATGCAGGTCGAGCTCGCCCGCCGCGCACTCGCACTCGCCACCGGCCGCGACCTGCTCGACACAACCGCCTCTGACGTCGCCTCAGCCGATGTCGCCCGCAACTGAAACACACACGATTCCGGCCACTCGCACGAGCGCCCGGTAAAGGAGACCCGACATGATTCGCTGGCTAACCCGCTTCACCCCGCTTCTCGCCGCCACCCTCGGCCTCGTCAGCGTCGCCGCTTGTGGTAGCCACGACGCGCCCCAACACGTCGCACCCGCACCGCTACCCACAGCCGAAGTCGCCATCCGCAAGGTCGCTGTCACCAACGACGGCGGCAACATTCAAGCCATCGGACGCGTCAAAAACATCCGCGAATCAACCATCGCCGCCAAGGTCATGGGCACCATCTCTGGCGTGCGCGTCAAATCGGGCGACAAGGTCAAGGCCACCATCACCTTCCGGGGTCGGGAGATCCAGCACGCCCACCTGGCGGAGGAATTACTCAACCGCATGGCCAATGATTT
>CAZXXB010000110.1:9509-11749 GCA_964644185.1 uncultured Myxococcota bacterium | reverse complement strand
GTTTGCTCTCAATGCCTCGAATGCCATCGTGAAAACTCGCGCCTGCCTCAGCCGCGAGTTTTCGCGACAAGCGCCGACCCGTTTGCTCTCAATGCCTCGAATGCCATCGTGAAAACTCGCGCCTGCCTCAGCCGCAGTTGGTGGTGATGGTGATGTCGAACTCGATCTTCGATCCGTCGGGGGTGCGCCGCGAACGGCCCTGATCAATGACCGCGCCCTTGTCGGGGTTGAAACACTCACTGCGCTTCAGACCCGTCACAATGCGGTCGATGGCGTTGAAGCTCTTCACCGTACCCTCGATGCGCACGCGTCGCTCGTTGACATCAATCTCTTTGAGCTCGATGCCGGGGTCATCGCCGCCCGTCGCATCGGCGCCAGCATCGGCTGCGCCTGCCCCCGCCGCATCAGCGATCTGTGCCGCCACCTCAGCCGGAATCGCCTCCGCCGCGCCCGGGTCTTCGGCCGGTACGTCTGGGCCCGCCACATTGTTCGGTTGACCCGGCACGTTGGCACCCGGCACGGGCGTACTGCGCGGCAGGTTGGCGTAGATTTCGTAGAGCAGGTCATAGCCCGTCATGCGTGGAACGACACCGCCACCCGCGGTCGCGGCGGGTGCCTCGAGCATCGAGAGCGCGCGGGTGTAACTCGGCTGGCACTGCCCCAGCAGTTGTTCGGTGATCTCGCACAGCCGCGCATCCATCTTGGCGAGCGTGTCGTTGAGCACCGAGTAGCGCGTGTAGACGTTGGCCGAGAGCATGAATGCAAGGGTCAAAAACCCGGCGAGCAGACGCCTGCCGTGCTGGCGAAAAATCTGCACATCGCCCTTGTAGGCGAACTCACCCTTGCGAAAATTGAAGACCTGCCGCCCGCCGCTACCCGCCAGCAGCGCAAGCGACAACGCGCGCTCGAAGCCACGGCGCTCGATGCCAACACGCACCCCTTCTTCTACGGCGTCACCGCTCGCGGCCCCATTGGCCGCTGCACCAACCGCTTCAGGCAGCGACACATCGTCAATCGCTGGCGCGTTGATCGCCATCTCGTCGCCCAGCATTGTGGTGACGCCCGCGTCGCTCACGACGGGGTCACTCACCGCCGGGTTCACCGACACCTCGCCCGCTGGCACCTTCTTGCGTGGTAGCGCGAGCTTACCCAGTCGCGGAAGCTTGCGCAGATCAGCGAACTTGTCGGCAGCGCCCGCCACCGCCGTGGTCGCCGCACGCAACCGCATTTGCAACACGTGCACGGGCACGCCGAGCGACACCGCGAGATAATCAGCAAGCCCCTCAACCCGCGCCCCCTCACCGACGAGGTAAAGCGCGTCGGGTCCGTTGCCGTAGCTCGAACGGTCGGCCTGCAATGTGAGGCGAAGCTGCTTCAGCAACGCTGGCGCGGGCTCACTCGCAAGGTCTCTCGCGAGCGTCTCGTAGCCACTCGCGAACGAACGCGCCGTGCGCGGAAGATGCCCCTGCGCAACGCAAACCGTGGCACCGTTGGGCTCGATGTCGATGACGCCGAAGACGCGATCTGAAGACGGCGCCCTTCCGTTCACATCACGCAGCGCCTCGAACCAGAGGCCCGGGTAGGCCATCGTCGTGATCGTCATCATGCGCGGCTCGACGCCGGCCTCGCGCATCGCCGCAAGCCGCGCCACGAACGTCTTCTTTTCAACGTAGGCGACGAGCAGCGTCGCGTGGTTCGCCTCGCGTTTGACAAAGCGGTAATCCCAGATCCCATTCGCAAGCTCAAACGGCAGCACCGATTCGAGCTCAAACGGCAGCGTCTGCTCAATGCGTTTGTCGTCTGAAAACGGCAACACCACCGTGTGCATGCTGACCCGGTCTGCCGTGAACCCTGCAACCACCTTGTCACCCTGAAGCGCGCCACGCTCGCGCAACCTCTTCAACGCAAGCGTGAGCAGGCGATTCTCGCGATCCGCCGGGTCTTCGACCTGTGCCGCCTCGCCGTCGTGCGATGCCGCCTGCGCCGCGGGTGTACCCTCGTCGGGCGAGACCTCACCCGCACCGACGAGTGCCTCACCTTCATCGGCCGCAAGAAACTCTTCGGCGAAGTCGAGCACCTCGATGCCGCCGAGCGACATGCTGACGCGCGCGACCCGCACCCTGTCCGGGCGGACGTCGATACCAACGACAATGCTGCCGATGACCGCCATACGTGCCTCGCCTAATCTTCGCGGTAGTACCACATCTGGGTACCGCGAAGATTAGGCGAGGCACGTATGG
>CAZXXB010000110.1:8551-9499 GCA_964644185.1 uncultured Myxococcota bacterium | reverse complement strand
TACCGGCCACTTCGTTGTTGATGACCGCCGTGATCGTCCGCCGCGCATCGCCCACGTATCCGTGTGCTTTGACTTTGAACGTCGTCACGCGGTCGCCAAAAATCTGTTCGGGTTTTGCACCGGCGAGCGAACCAACCGCCACGCCACGTGCCGCGAGAAACTCAGAGTAGTCGGCCCACGAGTAGATCGCCGATCCCATCAGCATCGAGAGGCCCCCACCCGGATTCGCCATCTGCTTTTGCTGCCACCACGTTTGAAACTCGGCCCAGAACTGCTGAAAGCGCGTGCCCTGCGGGTCGACTTCGGGGCAGCCAATCGTCGAGAGCGCGTTGAACCGATTCGGGTCTTGCGGGTTGGCGAAAAACGAGCACAGCGTCGCGCGAATCAGCCACGGGTTCGCGTCGCCAACGTAGATGCCCTGGTCGCTCGGCCCCGGATAAATCGTGATCTGCCCACCGAACTCGCGCAAAAACCAGTCGCCCACGCCGCGCACAAGCTCAAGCTCGCCCATGCTGTCGAACGGCCCATTCTTCGGCAGGTAACGGTCTTTCAAACCCTGATAATAGCTGTCTTCACTGCCCGGGGCATTTTGCAGCGCGACCGGATTGAACAGCCCCTCTTGCCCCACGCCGTCGTCTACCCAGTCGACCAGCGCACCAATCAACTCATCACGTGTCGTGTATTGCCCATCGGGGTCGCGGTCTTGAAAAAGTCTGTCGTACTTCGATGGCATGAGCAGTTGGCGCAGTTGCGCAATCACGAGGTTGCGCCCCGTATCGGCCGCACCCGACGTATTGCCGCGCAAACGCCAGAGTTGAATCTTGCGGTTCTCGTTGTCGACCTCGATACGGCAATCGCCGGGCAGTGGACCTATCCCCGCCACCTGATCGCTCTCGCCAAGCCCCTCATCACCCTCGACGATGTTACCCGGCGAATCGCCTTCACCCG
>CAZXXB010000110.1:7028-8541 GCA_964644185.1 uncultured Myxococcota bacterium | reverse complement strand
AGCCTGCCGCGCGCGCGCCGCCTCCGCCTCCGCCTCCTCTTCGCCCTCTTCATTGAAACGATCATCGTCGTCGTCGCCACCCGCCAGCAACCCATCACCCGCGACCATGTTGATCGTCGCGCAGTCGAGCAACATCGAGATGCGCCACAGTTGCAGTTGCGCGCCGATGCTCTGCGCACTCGAGCTGTTCTTGAACTCTGGACGGTTGCGAAAGCCGTCGATGTCGCGCTGGTAGTGCAAAATCACGCGCGCAAAATTGAGCGCGCTCGTCGCGAGATAGCGCGCGCGCAAGCCATCGCGCGCAGACGCCGACATCTCAACATGCACGCGCGTCGTGTAGGTAAAATCGACAACCGCGGTCGTGAGAATCGCGATCACGCTCAACACGAGAATCAGCGCCACACCCGCGCCCGCACCATCACGACGACGCAGTGCCCCCTTCGCGTCACGCGGCGCAAAGATCCGCGGCACGAGCGACCGACGCGCGACACCCACGGGTCGCTTCGGCTTCGCGGCCACGAGCGGTCTGTCGCGCCAACCTCTCACGTCATGCCTCGTCACATCCGGTAGCCGAAGTCGAGCGCCTTCAGCATCCGCAACTGAACCTGTGCCGGCACGGCAATCTCACCGCCCCGGCTGTTTTTGACCGCGAAATCAATCTTGACGAACGCCGGCAGACGATTCGCCTGCTCAACCCCCGTCGTATCCCACTCATCGACCCACTCGTTTTGCGTCACGTCGAAGAAACTCAGCTTGAGCCGCGAGATGCGCTCACACACCACGTGCGCGATGTAGTCCTGCTCAACGTCGCGCGGATTCATCACGAGTCGCGGAATCTCGCGGCGATAGAGCGCCGGCTCACCCGTCTCTTCGTCGTTACGCACGAAGTATTGCAGCACGACCGTGTCGGTGTGGTTCGCATTCTGCGCGAGCTTCATGCCCCCAAACGACGTGAACGTGAGGCGATAAAACTGCCCGTCGCGCTCGGCCTGAAACAACGTCGTCGTACGTTGCTGCGCGCGCGAAAAGTGGGTCGAGAGGTAGGCCATCGACAACTCGCGATCGAGTCGCCCAAGCCCAATGCGCATGTTGGCGTAGTCGTCCTGTACCGCACCCACGCGATCACGCACCTCGAGCATCTTCGAAAAGCTCATCCAGATAATCGTGACAATGAGCGAGAGAATCGCCGTCGAGATGATCACTTCGAGCAACGTGAAGCCACGCGCGGCGCTCGCCACGCCGCGTCGTCGCGCGCTGCGTCTTGTGACGTTCAACGACATCAGCGTGTGCCTCCAAACCCTGGTATCGTCGGTGTGCCAGAGAGCCCACCCGTCGTCGTCCCCGCCGGTAACAACCCCTGCGCACCCGCCGCCGCACCCGCCGCAGCACCCGCACCCGCCGCCACACCACCGCTCTGCTGCGGACGCGGTAGATCAACGAGGTGCGTCACGATGTCGAGCTGCCGTTCGCGCTTGCCCTCGCTCCAGATGATCGACAGCTTCACATAACGGAT
>CAZXXB010000110.1:0-6949 GCA_964644185.1 uncultured Myxococcota bacterium | reverse complement strand
GCCGGGCACGACCCCGCCCGCACCACCAGCCGGGTTGCCGACGCTGCTGCCATCACCACCTGCCGCGCCGCCTGCCCCATCTTCGCCGCCCATGCCACCCAGCAGATCAAGCTGCGGACGAATGTCGGTCTTCTTGAACTCCGCCACCCAGCGAATCTCGGGGTAGCCCTCTTCTTCAAACGTGCCCTCTTCCGATTTCGAAAACGTGCCGAACCCCTTTTCCCACACGAGGCGCTCAAGGTCGTTCATCTTGCTCTCGGCAAGAAATGGAATCACCGAAAACTCGCGGATACGCGACGTCGCGTAAATCGACTGCCCCTGCGCCTCAATCAGCGTCACGAGTGAAATCGAGAGAATCGCAAGCGAAATCATCACTTCGAGCAGCGTAAAGCCGCGTGGCTTCTCACGCGTCACGGGTCGCGCGTCGTGCGCCGCCGCTTCGAGCGCCTCGTGCCGTTCGATGCGCGCCACCTCGGCATCAAAACGCATCATCACGATGAGCATGATAGCAAGCCCGACGACGATGCCCATGTCGGCCACGTTGAATGCCGGCCACGAGTACTTGCCAATGTGAAAGTAGAGAAAATCGACCACTTTGCCGAAGCGAAAACGCTCGTACAGGTTGCCCATCGCCCCACCGACGAGCGCACCGGCGCACGTCGCCGCAACCGGCGAACGCACGAGAAGCGGCATGCAGTAGATGACAACGCCGATGAGTATCCCCGCCGATGCAAACACCAGAAGCGGCACCCGTAGAGAGTCGGGCAGGTCGCGAAACATGCCGAACGCCACGCCCGTGTTGTACATCAGCCGCAAATCGAAAAAGCCCGGAATCACACGAATCGTGTTGCGCGGCAGGTGCTCTTCGGCGAGCCACTTCGTGTAGAGATCGACAACCAGCGTCACGAGCCCATCGCCCGCAATCAGACCGTACGCAAGCGAACGACGCACCCGCGCCGGATGTTTCGTGAGGTGCTGCATCAACTCTGCCCCGCGGCCAAATCGCCGTTCGTAATCACGACCTTGCCGGTCATCGGTTTCAGTTCAAGCGTCATCACCGTGTTGCCGTCGGTCTCGACGAGATGCAGCACCGTCGGCTCGGCGTACCCCTGCGGAAAAAAGTGAATGAACACCACGCCGCGATCAAACGGCTCGGTCTGGTGCGCAACCCACACATCGCGAATGCGAACCGGCGCGGGCAGCCTCACCCGCTCGACCAGCTCTTCAGCAAGCTGCATGTAATTCGCCTTCTTGCGCCCTAGTGACGGAAGCTGCTGACCGGGCGCGAGCCCCAGATCAATCCCATCACCATCGCCAGAATCTTCTTCCGAAAGCTCTTCGCCGCCATCCGACCCCACGTCTTCGCTCACCGCTTCGCCACGCTCGGCCTTCTGGTTCAGCGCGAATTCGTCGGGCGGCTTCAACTGCTCACCCGGGATGTAATCGACGTCTTCGCTGCACCGCGTGTGGTACGTCTGCTCGTCACCTTCGAGGTTGATGATGATCTTGCAGTGCAGGTTCTCGGTCACCGCAAAGTTGTAGACGTAGCGCATGTACGACGAGAGACGCCCCGCCTCTTTGCGAAGGTCGGCGCGCGACTTCGACGAGAGGCTCGGCACGGCGATGCCGATCGCAAGACTCATGATCGCAATCGCAATCAGAATCTCGATCAGCGTCATTCCGCGCGGTGTTTTCAGGGTACGTCTCACGTGCTGCTCGCTCACGCCAGAAGGCGCTCATCGCATTGAGAAATTCGCGTCACTTGATGCACGGGGGGCCCCAGTTGCTCGGGTCTTCGCCACCCTCTTTGCCGTCTTCACCAAGCGAGTAAATGTCGTAGCTGTCGGGCGAGTTTTGCCCCGGGTACGAGTAGATGTAGTCACGGCCCCACGGATCTTTTGGCACCTGCTTGCCTTCGAGCTGCCCATCGGTGATCAGCGCCTGAAGGCCGCCGTCCGACCCCGGAAAGTCTCCGTTGTCGAGCTTGTGCAGCTTCAGCGCATTCTCGAACACCTTGATCTGGTCGCATGCGGTCTTGACCTTCGCTTTGCTGAGCTGCCCAAACACCGCCACGCCGACGAGGCTCGCGATGAGACCCAGAATCGTGATCACGACCATCACTTCGATGAGCGTCATGCCGCGCGCTGCGCTCTTGCCCTGGCGGCGAAGCTTGACGGTGAGGCGGTTCAATACGTTGATTCGTCCAAACATGGTGGTGTCTCCGTTGCGTGAGCGCGCTTAGCCAGCGAACTCCGAAATTTTGAGAATCGGAATCAAAATCGAAATGACCACGAACGCCACCGAACCACCCATGACGAGAATCATGACCGGTTCGAGAATCGTCGTGAGCGCCGTGATACGCACGTCAATCTGCGCCGTGTAACTGTCAGCGACTTTGTGCAGCATCTCTTCAAGCCGACCCGTCTTTTCACCGACCGCGATCATGTGCGTCACAATCGGTGGAAACTCGCCCGAACGACGCAGCGGCTCTGCAATCGGCGCGCCCTCTTTCACCGCATCACGCGTCGCATCGATCACCCGCTGAAGCACCGAGTTGCTGATGATGTTCTTCACGATATCCATACCGACGAGCAACGGCACACCGGCCTCAAGCAGCGTCGCGAGCGTCTTCGTCATGCGGCTAATCGCCAGCATACGCACGAGGTCGCCAAACACCGGCGTCGCCAGCATCAGCGCATCCCAGCGCGGCTTGCCCGACTTCGACACGCGCCAGCGATTGAAGAGCCAAATCAGCAGCACCACCACCGCAAAAATCACGTGCCACCAGTTCGCGAGCGTGTTCGAGATGAAGATCAAAAGCTCGGTGTACCAGGGCAGCGCCGCATCAATGTCATCAAAAATCTTGGTCAGCTTCGGAATCACGAACGTGAACAGACCCGCCATGATGCTCACGCCGACAACGACCATGATCGCGGGGTAAATCATCGCCGCGCGAATCTTCGACGTGAGGTGCGCCTGAGCCTCGGTATAATCGGCAAGTCGCTCGGTCACGACGTCGAGCGCGCCCGCCGACTCACCTGCTCGAATCATGTTGACGTAGAGGTTCGAAAATACGCGCGGATGCTCACCCAGCGCGTCGGCAAACGACGCGCCTTCAGAGACACGCGTCTTGACGTTCGAGACGATCACCTTCAGGTGCTCGTTGTCGATCTGCTCGATCAGCGCCGACAGCGCATCCACAAGTGGAATCTGCGCGCCCAGCAACGTTGAAAGCTGCCGCGTCACCACCGACAACTCTTCGGCGCTCACCCGTTGCACGAGCCGCTTCAGGCTAAAGCCCTGTCCGCTGCTCGCCGCCGTGCGCCCTTCGGCCACCTCGGTCAGAAATATCCCTTCGGCCTTCAACACGGCTCGCAGTACCTTGGCATTGTCGGCCTCACGAAGCCCGGCGACTGCCTTGCCCGCGACCGTAAGCCCTTTGTACTGAAACACTGCCATCGTCGTACCGCTTTGCCTCTCTCGTTGCTTCGCGTCTCACGCCTAAAGCGTGTCGGCGATACCCGTGTCGTCTTGCGTGATGCGCAGCACTTCGGCGATCGATGTCTCGCCTTTCGCAACCTTCAACCCGCCCTCTTCGCGCAACGTCAGCATGCCGCGCTTGCGCGCCGCCTTGCGCAACGTGCCCGCGTGAGCCTGCTGCAAAATCATCTCGCGCATCTCTTCATCGACGGTCATCAACTCGACAATCGCAAGCCGCCCCTGAAAACCCGTGTTGAGGCACGCAGAGCATCCACGCTCACGATAGGCGACCCCGTTGGGCAGCTTCGCACGGTCGAGGCGCAACTCGGCAAGCTCACTGTCGGTCGGCTCGTACGCCTCTTTGCAAGCCGGACAAAGCCTGCGCACGAGACGCTGCGCCATGATGCCGATAAGCGACGACGAGACCAGAAACGGCTCGACTCCCATATCGACAAGGCGCGTGATGGCGCTTGGTGCGTCGTTGGTGTGCAGCGTTGAGAACACGAGGTGACCCGTGAGCGACGCCTGAATCGCAATCTCCGCCGTTTCAAGATCGCGCGTCTCGCCGATCAGAATCACGTCGGGGTCCTGACGCAAAATCGCGCGCAGCGCATTGGCGAACGTGAGACCGATCTTTGCATTGACCGGAATCTGCCCCACTCCCGCAAGCTGATACTCGACCGGGTCTTCAACCGTGATGATGTTCACGTCGGGGCGATTGATCTGCGCAAGCGCCGCGTAAAGCGTCGTCGTCTTGCCCGAACCGGTCGGCCCCGTCACGAGAATGATGCCGTGGCTCTTGTGAATCAGCGTGTGAATGCGCGCCAGCTTGTCTTCATCAAAACCAAGCTTCGCCAGATCGAGCTGCACCGCCGTCTTGTCGAGAATACGCATCACGATGCGCTCGCCGTGGTTGATTGGCAGCGTCGAGAGGCGCAGGTCGATGTCTTTGCCGGCCACGCGCACGCGAATACGTCCGTCTTGCGGCAGGCGCTTCTCGTCAATCTTGAGCCCGCCCATGATCTTCACGCGCGACGTCACCGCTGCCTGCAATCGCTTCGGCGCGCGAATCACCTCGTAGAGCACGCCGTCGATGCGAAACCGCACCGAAATGTCGCGCTCTTGCGGCTCGATGTGAATATCGCTCGCCCGCTCACGCACCGCCTGCGCCATCACCGAGTTGATGAGACGAATGATCGGCGCCTCGTCGTCGAGGTCGATGAGGTCTTTCGTCTCTTCAAGCTCACGTTGAAGGTCGGCCTCATCACTGCCTTCTTCTTCCGCGAGCTTCTCCATCGCGCTGCCGGCATCGCGCGCCACCCGGTCGTACGCCTGATTGATCGACTCCGACGCAATCGTGACGCTCACCACGACCGGCTGCACCTCGGCCTGCAACAACAACTTCAGGTCGTCGAGGGCGTGTATCGCGAGCGGGTCGGTCGTCGCGACCCTGACGAAGCCTTCACCCCGTTCAAGTGGCAGCACGCGATACTGCCGCGCGAACTGAATCGGCACCTTGTTCACGAGCGAGAGATCGATCGCCTTCACGTCAATCTTGTCGGCATATGGAAGGTCACACTGCTGCGCCACCGAACGCGCCAGATGTTCGTCATTGACCGCCTTCATACCGACGAGAATCTCGCCGAGCCTTCCACCTTTTTCACGCTGTTGGGCGAGCGCCTCACGAATCTGCCCCGCGTCGAGCGTGCCCGAAATCTCGCCGAGAATCTCACCAATCAGCCGATGCCGCTGCGCCGCCTCCGAAAGAGGTTTCACCGGCTCGGAAACAGCCGTCGTATTCCGCGCGAACTTTGCGAAGACCGACAAATCGGCCTCGCCACCCGCATCGGCTGCGGATGTCTCTGCGTGCTCACGGTCGTCGAGTGCGTTAGCCATCGTCTTCACACCTCACGCGCGCCACATGCCACATGACAGGCGACCGCTCAGGCGAGCGTCATCACTCACCTTCGCCGCCGCCCCCATCAAACGGTGCCGCGGGCGCTTCACCGCCCCCGTCACCACCGCCCTCACCGCCACCTTCGGCACCCGCTTCGCCGCCGCCGACATCAACGGCACCGCCTTCCGCACCGCCACCTTCGCCACCGCCGTCGCCCGCATCGGGGGTCACCTCGACCGCCACGTCGCCACCCGCCTCGCCACCCGCCGACGAACGCGCGGGTGCACCGGGCAGGTCATCGCCAGGCCCCGTCTCTGTCGTCTGCCAGCCAGTCGTCCCAGACGCAGGCGCCGGGTCGAGCGCACGCAAATTCCCCTCGGCGTCATCACCCACCCGCTGCACGCGTGGTTGCACGACCGACTGATCTTTCGCGCCGCCTCCACCGTTTTCAAACCGCTCCATCTCCGTTCCAATCGTCTCTTTGATGCGCGCAAGCGGACCCGCCGACTTGTCAAAGTCGAAGTACGCCGTGAAGCGGTTGTTATCGACGCCACCGTAGAAGCGCTCGACGAACTCTTGCCGCTCACGCATCTTGCGCTCGAAAATCTTCCGAAAGTCAGCCGGCTGCCGAATGATGTACGGCGTCAGCACGAGCAGCAGGTTGGTCTTTTCGTTCGTCGTCTTCGTCGACCGGAACAACACGCCAATCACCGGAATATCACCGAGAAACGGCACCTTCGTTGCGCTCTCGACCTGTCGGTCACGAATCAGCCCACCGATCACGACCGACTGCTGATCGCGCACCGCAACCACCGTCTTTGCCGAGCGTTTCGACGTCGTCGGCCCAAGAAGTGGGTCGGTACGCGCCACCTCGCTTATCTCCTGCTCCAGAATCATGCGCACCGAGTCACCCGACGAAATCTGCGGCTTCACCTTCAGCTTCAGCGCGACGTCTTGTCGTTGAATCGAAACAATCGGGTTGAAGCCACCACTGGCGCCGCCCACACCCTGCGTAAAACCCGACTGAAACGGCACGTTTTCACCGACGATGATCTCGGCCTCTTCGTTGTCGGTCGTGAGAATGTGCGGCGTACTCAGCACGTTCGCGTCGCTCGTCGTCTGCAACAGATTCATCAGCGCGCCAAACGACGGCAGGCCCACACCGAGCGTGTCTTCCGACCCCTCGACATCTGGCCCGCGGATACCGCCGAGAAAGCCCGACAGCGACGCCAGCGACGCCGGATTCAAGAGCGCCGCGTTGAGCTGCGGAGACGAGCTACCAAAGAAAATCGGAATCTGCTGACCATCAATGTTGACCGGCACGCCACCCACCGCCGAGAGGCCAATGTCGCGCACACGCCCGAGGCTGATCTCCATCACCACCGCTTCAACAAAAATCTGCAACCGCGCAATGTCGAGCGCGTCGATCACCTTGCGCAGGCTGCGAAAGTCGGCCTGGCTCGCGACGATGACAAGTGAGTTGGTCGACTTGTTGGCGGTCACTTTGACTTCGCCTTCAAAAAGGCTCGCCGACGCTGGGCCCGCCGCGCCACCAGCCTTCGACGCCGTCCG
>CAZXXB010000109.1:9656-11750 GCA_964644185.1 uncultured Myxococcota bacterium | reverse complement strand
GTCGTTGCGCTTCGCGCGATCACCCTTGCCTGTGGCCTCGCCACCGCGGCCCTCGCCGTCGGCACCGCCTCCACAGCTTCGGCTCAGGAAGGTGGCGACCAGACGGTCTACAAAAAGAAAACCATCATCGACTTCTCCGACGTCACCATCACCGGTGAACTCACCAAGCCCGAAGGCCAGTACATGTCGGCCCGAAAAGGCTCGCAGTTCAACAAACTCATCAAGGTCCGCGAAAACTTCATCCCCGAGATGATGCAGTCGGTCGACAAGCTCTAATCGTTCGGCGTCACGCTGCCTTCGCGCCATGAGGTGCGCGGGCGGCTCGGCTACTTGGTCTGGTGTTCGAGACATTCGAGGTTCTGCGAAATGGCAAGCGGCAAGGGCACATCAGCAGGCAATTATCTGGTCGGTGAAATCGCCGTCGAACAGGGTGGCAAGGTCGTTCACCGCAAGGTCAAAGTGCCCGAACGCGCTTGGGAGTTCGGCCACCTCGCGCAAGAAAAAGCCAACAAGGTCGCACACGACCACAAAGTCGAACGCTACCTCGAGCGCCCAGAGTTGCTCATCGGCAACCTGCCCCGCGCCCCAAAGGGCATCGGCGACCCCACGATCCCCCAGATCACCCCCGCCAACCAGCAACTCGACGTCCTCCTCATGTGGAACGGTCGCCGCGTCTTCTCGCGCCGCTTCGACATGAAGGCCAAAAAGGCCGTCACCATCGGCAACAGTGACAAAGCCGACTTCGCCGTCCCCGAGAGCATCGTCAACGATGACGCCTTCGCCCTCTTCAGCGGCTCTGGCGCCGACGCCGTGCTCAACATCCCCAACGGCATGACCGCCATGGTCTACGCCTCAAAAACCGACGCCGGAAACAAGGTCTCGAACGGCTACCAGCTCAAGCCCGGAGAGCACGTCGTCGTCACCGCGGGCGACCTCGCTTTCCGCGGCGCACTCTGCGCCGGCGAAACCACCCCCTCATCCGGCGCCATGGCCCGCACCGACTACTCGCTGCTCGCGATGTTCTTCGGCGCTCTCCTGCTCATGCTCATCGGCGTCGCGCTGATCGTCATGTTCGCGCCCCCCCTCATGGAAGCTTCCGACGAAGATGTCCAAAAGGCGAAGAACCGCCTCGCCAACATCGTCGTCAAAGAAGAAAAGAAAAAAGAAGAAGCCCCCAAGCTCGAAAACAAGGGCCCCTCGAACGCCCCTGTCGATAGCAAGATCAAGCAAAACGAAAAGCGCCCGCCCGACAAACAGAAGGTGCTTTCGAGCGGCGTCCTCGGCGCACTCACCCAGGCCGCGGCCGTTGACAACGTCTTCGGTGGCGCCGGCCTCGGCGTCGGAATCAACAGCGCCCTCTCAGGCCTCACCGGTCAGCGCATCGGCGGCGGCGACGCCCTCGGCGGACTCGGTGCCCGTGGCGCGGGTGCCGGTGGTGCAGGCGGCGTCGTCGGCATCGGCGGCATGGGACTCGGCGGCCCCGGCGGCAAAGGCGGCGTCGGCAAGATTTCGCTCGCCGGTTCGGGCAAGGCCCAGACCCAGATCATCCCCGGCAAGGTCGTCACGAAGGGCGGCCTCGACCGTGAAGTCATCGCCGCCGTCATTCGCAAGAACCAGCGCCAAATCAAGTACTGCTACGAAAAAGAACTGAGCAAAGACCCCAACCTCTACGGCAAGATCGTCGTGTTCTTCGTCATCGATGCGGCAGGCGGCGTCCAGACCGCGCAAATCGCCGAAACCGAGATGAATAGCGAGCCGGTCGAAAGCTGCATGTTGCGTAACATCAAGCGTTGGAAGTTTCCGACGCCAAAGGGTGGCGGCGTCGTCGAAGTCCGTTACCCATGGGTCTTCAAGGCGTCGTAAGTCTGTCTGTTGGGGGGCTCGCCACCATACCGTGGCGGGGCCCGCGTGAGTCGCCACCCAAAACGGGGGCTCGCGCGAGTGCAAGTTGTACACGAACCGTGGGCGTCTAAGGCACCCGCGTACAGGTGAGTTCAGCCGTGATGGAAGTCTCGAACAACCGTGGGGTCGCATCGGTTTCCGCCGCAGCGTTTCGCAAGCTGACCTGCGCAGCCCTCTGCGCAGCCTTGCTCG
>CAZXXB010000109.1:4332-9646 GCA_964644185.1 uncultured Myxococcota bacterium | reverse complement strand
AACCGCCTTGCAGGCGCCTTCAACGGCGCGCGCTCAGGCCACTGCCACCGACAACGTGCCAACACCCGGCCCCGTCGATACCGTTGAGGCCAAGTCGCAATCGACCCGCGGCCTCTACGTCATCGACACCGGACTCTACGTCGAAGCAAAGCCCGGCATGTACCTCTCGCTCGGCGGAAACAAAGGCGTCAGCGAACCGATGCCCTATATCGGCTTCGACATCGCATACGACGTCCTCTTCAACCTCTCGGTTGGCCTCAACCTCGCCTTCGCCGGCAGCAAAGGAAACCCCCGCCTCAGCGATCAGGCCCAATACGACATCGCCCAAAACGCCGGATACACCGACGCCGGCGCGATTCGCGCCTTTGGTGCCCTCGACGAAACCGGAGCCGTCGCCGATGGCTCGGCCTCGCTCGCCGTCGCCGACTTCACCGTCGGCATGGTCAACGCCTTCGCCCAATACCGCTTCGATGTCGCCGACCGCATCGCCATTCCCCTCGCCGTCCAGCTCGGCGTTGCCTTCATCGCCCCCATCAACGACAACAACCGCAACGTCGTCGACCCTAAAAAAGTCGCCGGCCCGCAGGCAATTCAGCAGCAAAACAAGCAGCGCGCCGTCAACGAAATCTACGCGCAAGACCCCCTCGGCGAAGCCGCCGCCTCACCCGCCTTCAACGCGGGCATCGCCACCGGCATCCACTACTACACCCGCATGCGCCACTTTAATATCGGCCTCGAAGTCGCCGGCAACTTCATTGTCGGACCCAACATCCCCGGCCTCGCGATCTACCCCGTCATTCGCTACACGTTCTGACACCGTAGCGCCCCAACGCCGCAACAGCCTCGCGAGGGCTGCGGGCCCATCAAAGCGCGCTTTGCCATAGACGGGCGAGCGCGCTTTTGCTTTATTGCCCCCGCCATGGCCGACACCCCCACATCCCCCCCCTTCGACCCACGCGACCTCGGCGACGAAACCCACGGCGCCACAAGCGACGCGTTCACCGACGACGACCTGCGCGGCGCTCGCCGCACCGACGGTGAGAGCTACCGCAAACCACCCTGGATGAAAGTGCCGTGGGCCCGTGGCGGTGGATTCAACGAGCTCAAAGCCCTCGTCAAAGAGCAAAAACTCCACACCGTCTGCGAAGAGGCCACCTGCCCCAACATCTCGCAGTGCTGGTCACGCAAATCGCTCACAATCATGATTCTCGGCGACATCTGCACCCGTAAGTGCGGCTTCTGCGACGTCGCCACCGGAAGACCTCGCCCCGTCGACCCCGGCGAACCCGAACGCGTCGCAAAAACCCTCGCCGCCCTCGAACTACGACACACCGTCGTCACCTCCGTCGACCGTGACGACCTCAAAGACGGCGGAGCCTCCCACTGGGCCGAAACCATCCGCCAGATTCGCCTCCACAACCCCGCGATGACCCTCGAAACCCTCATCGGCGACTTCAAAGGCGACGCCGCCCTCCAGCAGCTCGTCTTCGACGCCCGCCCCGACGTCCTCAGCCACAACCTCGAAACCGTTCCCCGACTCGACCGCGCAGCCCGCCACCGCGCCCGCCACGACATCTCGCTCGCCCTGCTCGAACGCGCCAAAGCACACGGCCTCATCACCAAAAGCGGCATCATGCTCGGCCTCGGCGAAACCCTCGACGAAGTCTACGACGTCATGCGCGCCCTGCGCACCGTCGGCTGCGATATCTTCACCTGCGGACAATACCTCTCGCCCTCTTCAAAACACATGCCCGTCGCACGCTTCGCCCGCCCCGAAGAGTTTCGCGCCATCAAAGAAGATGGACTCCGCATGGGCTTCCGCTTCGTCGCCTCAGGCCCCCTCGTCCGCTCCAGCTTTCTCGCCGACACCCACGTAGAAGGGCTCCTGCCCGATCGAGTTGCCGCATGAGCATCACCGCACGCCTCAACCTCACTTCGCGCCTGCTACTCTCTGCCGCGCTCATAAGCCTCGTCGCCACCCTCTGGCGCGCAACCGCCATCCACCCCGCCTTCACCGGCGTCCTGCACCAAATCGAGGCGATGCCCCTGCGCGTCCTCTTCGGCTCGACAATGCTGCTCGCCTACGCCCTGCCCACCGCCGCGGTCGCGCTCACCTTCGAGCCCAAAACACCCCGCATCGCCATCGTCACCTTCCTCGTTGCCATCCCCCTCTTCGGCATCGCCACCTTCACCGTCATCCCCCTTTTCGGAGCCGCCTACGTCGCCGCCCTCGTCACCGTCCGTGACCCCCGCCGCCTCCCCGTGCTTCTCCCCGCACTGCTCATCATCGCCTGCGAAACCCTCAACCGACTCGTCGCCGCATGGCTGCTCACACAACCCGCCATCGACTACCCCGTCGATCTCCCCCTCGGCGCCATGATGGACCCCTACATCGTCCTCCGCGCCACCCTCCACGGCTTCTTCGCCGGACTCTTAGGCGCCGTTGGGCTTGCCATCACAACGGCTCTCGCCCGCGGCGATGAAAGCCCCACCCTCGCCCTCGTTCCCTGAGACGGTGACCCCCATGACTAAGCTCGTCGCACCCGCCCTCGACCCCGCGACCGTCACCCCCCGCACCGCCGTTGGCTACCCGCCGCCCTTCGCCGCCATGATTACCGGACGCGCGAAACGAGCCCTGACGAAACACCTCGGACTCACCCAGTTCGGCGTCAACCTCACCGAAATCGCACCCGGCGGCTCATCGGCCCTGCGCCACTGGCACACCCACGAAGACGAATTCATCTTCGTCGTCGAAGGCGAAATCACCCTCGTCACCAACGCCGGTGAACAAACCCTCGTCGCCGGCATGTGCGCCGGTTTCCCCGCTGGAACCCCAGACGGACACAACCTCATCAACCGCTCCAACGCACCCGCCGTCGTCCTCGAAGTCGGCACCCGCGACCACCGCGACGAAGCCTTCTACAGCGACGCCGACCTTCACTGCGCACCCAACCGCTACGACGCCCCCGTCGTCTTCACCCACCGCGACGGCTCGCCCTACTGACTCGCCCTACTGACTCGCCCTGCCAAACCACCGCGCCCGCTTGAAGCGCCGTGCCAAAGCGCCTTAACAATTCGCACCACGAAGCCCCTTGAGACCCTCACGCCTTGCGTGTACAAACCGCCGCGCCCGCTTGAAGCGCCGCGCGAAAAGCCGTACACAATCGGGCGAATCTGCTCTCGCAAACCAACCGTGTGCCACGCGCGATTTTGCTCGCCCGGCCACACCGAAAAAGGAGTCGTATCGTGACATTCGTCGTCACCGAAAACTGCCACAAGTGCCGCTTCACCGACTGCGTCGAGGTCTGCCCCGTCGACTGCTTCCACGCCGACGGCGAAATGCTCTACATCGACCCCGAAGAGTGCATCGACTGCGGAGCCTGCGTGCCCGAGTGCCCCGTCGAGGCGATCTTCGACGAGGTTGACCTGCCCGCCGCGCAAAAACAGTGGCTCGCCGTCAACGCCGAGCGTGCCGCAAAGCTCCCCGTCATCAGCAAAAAAGAACCCGCTCTCCCCGGCGCAGACGACCGCAAAAAAGCCCTCGGCTTCGGTTGATCAACGACACGTAACCCTCTCTCTGCCTTCTTGGGTGACCGGGTAGCGAACCAAAACGCTCCGACTCACCAGAAACGCAACCCTGAGCAAAAACGCCCCGATTCACCACCCACGCAACCCTGAGTAAAAACGCCCCGATTCACCACCTACGTAACCCAGAGTAAAAAATGCAGATTACGACGACGAAAGCGATTGTGACTGGCGCCGCAAGCGGCATGGGCAAATACTTCGCGCTCGCGCTCGCACGTGACGGTGCCACCGTCACCGCCTGCGACGTCAACGCCGATGGATTGAAGGCGCTTGAGGCAGAGTCGGGCGGCAAAATCTTCACCACCACCGCCGACGTCTCCAAAGAAGACTCGGTCGCCGCCCTCGTCGAATTCGCCCACGAAAAAATGGGCGGACTCAACGCGCTCGTCAACAACGCCGGCATCCTCCGCGACGGTCTCCTCGCCCGCAAAGACAAAACCACCGGCGAGGTCAAAACCCTCTCGCTTGGTCAGTGGCAGCAGGTCATCGACATCAACCTCACCGGCCCCTTCCTCTGCACCCGCGAATTCGCACGCAAGGTCATCGAGACCGGCACGAAGCCCGCCGTCGTCGTCAACATGTCGAGCATCGCCCGCTACGGCAACGCCGGACAAAGCAACTACTCCGCAGCCAAAGCTGGCCTCGTCGCCGACACCAAGCTCTGGGGGCAAGAACTCGCCCGCTACGGCATCCGCACCGGCGCCATCGCCCCCGGCTTCGTCCGCACCCCGATTCTCGAAGCCATGAAGCCCGAGATTCTCGAAGGCTTGCTGAAGCAGGTGCCGGTGGGCCGCATCGGCGAGCCCGAAGACATCTTCCGCGCCGTCAAGTTCATCATCGAGTGCGACTACTTTACCGGACGCTGCATCGACGTTGATGGCGGCATGGTTCTCTAACCCGCCCTACCTCCCTGCAAGCTGCCCATCACCCGATTCGCGCCGCAGTCTAAAAACCCGCTGCTCGCCATCGGCAAACAGATCGACCCGCACCATGCCGGTGTCACGTGTCACGAGCACGTCGGCACCGGCATTTTGCAACCGCATCAACGCATCCCCATGCGGCCACCGCCCCACCCACGCCGGACCAGCAGGCACCAGCGCATACGCAGGCGCCACCGCATTCAAAAACACATCACTCGACGACGTGTTGCTCCCCTGATGCGCCACCTTCAACCACCCCGCCCGTAGCGCCCCCGCGTCGCGCCGCACCAGCTCGCGCTCGACCACCCGCTCGATATCCGCCGCGAACAGCGCCCGCGCCGCCCCATACCGCACCCGCACCACCAGCGACCGATTGTTCTCATTGCGCGCCACCGCCCGCCGCACCGCCTCACTCATCGCCACGTCGCCGCGTGGCGGCCACAACACATCGAGCCGCACCTCACCGAGCGCAAGCGTGTCACCCCGCGTCAGCCCCACCACCGCCGTCCGCCCCTCAGCCCGCGCCGCCGCCACCACCTCTTCCACCCGCCCCACGAGATGCGTCGGAGCATACACGACCCGCGCCCCCAACTCGGCCACCACGCCCCGCAACCCACCGATGTGATCCGCGTGCCCATGCGTAATCATCACCGACTCGACCGCGCTCACCGACAGCGCCCCCATCGCCCGCATCATCGCCACGTTCGTCCCCGACCCGTCATGCGACGTATCTGGCCCCGCATCGATCAACACCTGCCCCCCATCTGGCAGCGTCAACGGCGTCGCAACACCCCGACTCCCCCCACAGT
>CAZXXB010000109.1:0-4275 GCA_964644185.1 uncultured Myxococcota bacterium | reverse complement strand
CACGACCAGCGCCACCACCGCCGCCGCCCCCACCGCGCGATAGAACTGCCACCGCGTCGTCGCCAACTCGCTCGCCCCCACGACCACCAGCGCCGCCCCCCCAGCAGCCAGCGACGACCCCGCATTGAGCGTCAACCCACCAAGCCACGGCTCGCACCACCGCATCACGTCATGCAGCACACTCAACGCCCTCCCCGCCGCATCAATCATCGCCCCCCCCACCTCACCTGCCACCGGCATCAGCAACAGCCCCACATACCCAGGCGGTAGCACCGCAAACGTCGTCAACGGAATCGCCAGCAGATTCAACACAATCGCCGCCACCGGAGCCTCGCCAAAATGCCACACCAGCACAGGCCACGTCGCCACGAACGCCGCCAGCGACGCCGCCAGTGACGCCGCAACCGCCCCACCGAACCACCCCACCACACCGCGCCCTGCGCGACGTTCCGCACCACCCAGCGCCCGCGAAAACCGCCCCGTCAACACCACGAGCCCCACCACCGCCGCATAACTAAGCTGCATCCCCGGCGTCAGCGCCAGCAACGGCCCCATCGCCATCTGCGCAAGCCCCGTCGCCCCCATCACATTCAACGCCGTCACCGGACGCCGCAACAGCACCGCAAACGCCGCCATCGCCAACGCCAGCGCCGCCCGCCACGTCGACGCCCCCCCGCCCGTAAACGCCACATACGGAAACACCAGCGTGAGCGCCGCCAGCGCCCCCGCCACAAGCGCCGAACCCGCCTGCGTCACAGGCACCGCAATCAACAACAGCCGATGCAGCGCAAACGCCACCGCACCCACCGTCAACGTCAGGTGCATCCCGCTCACCACAATCAGATGCGACAACCCCAACACCCGATACGTCCGCGAAATCGCTCCCAGCGAATCCGGACGTTCCCCCGTCAGCATCGCCCGCAAAACGTCGCGCGTCTCGTCATCAAGCACCGCGCGCCCCGCGATCACCCCGTTCGCCCACCCCCGCGGCGTCTCGCTCGCCTCCGCCCGCGCCACCACCCGCACATGGTCGGGCGCCACGCTCGCCGTGCGAAACACCCCCTGCGCCATCAGCGACGCCCGCCTGTCACCCTCTCCCGGATTCAACGGCCCAATAAGCGGCTTCACCCGCAACCGCATCGCCACCGCATCATTCTCCCGCAGCGCCAGCTCGACCGCCCCCTGCGGATCAAACACCCGCACCCGCACAAAACACCCCCGCGCGCTCGCAAGCTGCACCCCCTCGACACGCGTCACCGCAAGGTCAAACGCATCGGTCACCCCACCCCGCTCAAACACCCGCGCCACCACCCCCTCGACTTCATTCCGCTCAAAATCCCGCAACCGCCCACACGGGTCGCTCATCGCCAGCAACGCCCCCATCCCCGCTATCGGAGCCGCAACCGCATACGCTGCGACCCGCGCCAACAGCCCCACTCGCCCCGCCAGAAGCGCCGCCAACCCCACGAGCCCCACCGCCAGCAGCGCCAGTGTCACCGCCGCCGTCACAAACGACGCCTCACCATCGACAAGCGCCCCATACGCGCCATGCACCCCCAAGACCGCAAACGCCGCCACCCACAGCAACGGCTCGCGCACCCACGACACACCAACGCCTCTCGCCGCCTCTAGCGCAAGCGTCTCGACCCGTGTGCCTATCTGCCACCGCTCCATCGCGCGAGCGTTGCAATGCCCGTGCCAATTGCCCCTCGACCGCTCGCCCAACACTCACCGCGACAACATGCCGCAACAACTCACCCAAAAAAAAGCCCGTGCGACACGCGTTTGGCCGCACGGGCACTCGCCCATCTCACATGTTCACCCAACCGTCGACCGCTACCCAACCAACTCGGAACCCACCGTTCACCCCACGTCAGCTCTGCAGCGATCTGTCCGCAATCTGTCCGAAAAGCTGTCCGCAATCTGTCCGCAATCTGTCCGCGGACACCCCAAAACCCTCAGCTCGCCTCAATCGCCGCCACGATATCTTCCACCGGAATCCCCCTCGCCGCCGCCAGCTCCGCAAGCGAACTCTTCTCTTCCACCGGACGCAAATTCAACGCGTCGTAAAGCAGCCCCTTCGCCTCAGGCTTCATCGCAAACACCGCCGCAAGCGTCATCCCCACATCAATCCCCGCGCCCGCCCCACTCGTCAACTTGCTCACCTCCGCCGCCACATTCCGCGCCGCCGCAATCAACGCCTTCGCCGACTCCGTCTCAGGCTCCGCCCACACAATCGGACGCCCCTCGTCGCTCCACTCACGCACCCCCACCTCAATCGGTATCCGCCCCAGAAAATGCAGCTTCAACCGCGCCGCCATCTTCTCCGCACCACCATTGCCAAAAATGTTGTAAATCTTCCCCGTATCTGGAGCCTTAAAAAAGCTCATGTTCTCAATCACACCCAGTATCGGTATGTTCACCTTGTCGAACATCGCCTTCGCCCGCACCACATCCACCAGCGCCAAATCTTGCGGAGTCGAAACAATCACCGCCCCCGTCGCCCGCACCGTCTGCGAAATCGAAAGCTGCACGTCACCCGTCCCCGGCGGCAAATCAATGATCAGATAATCCAGCTCGCCCCACTCCACCTGCATCAAAAACTGCCGAATCGCACTGTGTAGCATCGGCCCACGCCAAATCATCGCCTGCTCAGGGTCTACGAGATACCGACATCAGCTTCAGCCCCTCGGCCACAAGTGGATTCAACCGATCTTCGCCCGCCGCCGTCGGCTGCTCGGTCACCGTAAACAACGTCGGCACCGACGGCCCATAAATATCCGCGTCGCACAACCCCACCTTCGCCCCATCACGCAACAACGCCGCCGCAAGATTCGCCGCCACCGTCGACTTGCCCACGCCACCCTTACCCGACCCCACGAGAATGATGTTCTTCACCCCCGTCAACAGATTAATCCCCTGTCCCGCCTCCTGCTTCGCATTCACCGACCGCTTCACATTCGCCCCAAACGCCACCTGCACCGGCGACTCCGGATAAACCTTCGAAAGCGCCTCGCGAATGTCGCCCTCAATCTTCCCCTTCATCGGGCACGCAGGCGTCGTCAGCTCAATGTCGAGCTTGATCACCGCCCCCTCAAACCCCACCTCTTTCACCATCCCAAGCGCAACGATCGACCGACCCAAATCAGGGTCGTTCACCTGGTAAAGCGCCTCAAGTACGTTCTCACGCGTCAGTGCTACTGCTGCCATTTTTTGGGATGCTCCGTGGGCCTGTCGTCAGCGCGGCCCGCGCCGCTCGGTCCGGTTCGGCGATTACGCCACTTGCTCCGGCGCTGCAAGCTCTTCATCGCAGAACCGCACCAGCCCCGACAGACACGCCACCCCGTCATGCCGCCACATCATCGTCGGCAACCCCATCAACCCCGCCCGCGTCACCCGCGTCACCCCACTCAGCGCCAGCGCCTCGACCACCTCTTCCCGTCGCCCCCGCCCCTCCACAGCCGCGCACTGTAACACCTCACCCATCCCCGCAAGATGCCGCTTCAACCCCGCGACACCCTCAAACGCCACCACCCGCACCGCCCGCGACAGCGGGGCAGGGCGCAATGCCCCATCGACCTCAACCGTCACCACAAACTGAAACCCCGGCCCCACCTCCACCACCTCACCCCCATCCATCATCACCCCATCCACCAACTGCCGCCCCGCCATCGCCCGCGCCCCCGACTCCCGCGCCGGAAGCTCACGCAGCCACTCATGCATCGCCTCACCCACGGCCCGCGCCACCGCACGCGCGTCAAACACCCCACCCTCTTCCACATACAACGTCGTCGGAGCCAGGCACGCCTGCTGGTCAAACAACGAAAAATCATACGCCAGCTCGCGCGCGAGCCGCCGCAACGTCGGGTCATCCTCCGCCGCATCATTCAGCAGCACCGCAAACCCCAGCCGATGCCCGTGCCACGTCGCCCCCACGTGCTGCGGCTTCTCGCCCCGCAACGTCGCAATCGCCTCGACACCCCCATACGCAATCAGATGCTCGACGCTCGACAAAAACGCCGCCCGCCCTTCCGCATCATCACGCTCAATCGCAATCGCCGCGACACACGACGCCAACTCCGCGTCATACTCCTCCAGCATCCGACACCACGCCGCCAGAAAGATCGGCTCGCCACTCGCCACCTTCCCCAGACACGGCGACGCCACAAGCAAACTCCGCATCACGTCGAGATGCGGCAAACCCGGAATATTCGCGCTGAACCACGCCCCCGTCACCCGCGGCCCCACCGCCATTGAACGCCCCCGCGAAAACCC
>CAZXXB010000108.1:11300-11826 GCA_964644185.1 uncultured Myxococcota bacterium | reverse complement strand
AGGGTGATGGCGAGGGCGAGGTGCCATGGGGTTGCGCACAGGAGGCGGGCGCGGCGCGCGGCGAAGAGCAGGAACAGTGAGGGGAGGAGGAAGGTGGGGTGGAGCGCGACCGCGAGCCCGAGCGTGATTGCGATCGCGAGCGCGGTGTTGCGTTGGGTTTTTACGTGAGGTTGTGCGTGCGAGGCGGCTGGTGTGTGTGTTGGTGTGTGAGTGCGTGTGTGAGTGCGTGTGTGAGTGCGCGTGAGGGTGAGTGTGAGGGCGATGGCGATGAGGAGCAGTGCGCCGAATGAGGCGGGCTGGAAGTATCCGGCGATGAGGGGTTGACCACCGAAACCCCAGACGAGGGCTTGTGCCCATTGGACGGTGGTGGGGTCTACGCCGCGTGGGTTGACGGCGGCGAAGTGGAGGTATCCGAGCAAAGAGGCGAAGAGCAGCTCGTGCGAGAAGCGAAAGGGGCGCGGGGTGACGTGTTGGGCGATGGCGCGCAGGGCGAGGTAAGTGAGCGCGGTGAGTGTGATGTCGCAGG
>CAZXXB010000108.1:8772-11290 GCA_964644185.1 uncultured Myxococcota bacterium | reverse complement strand
ATGAGGGCGTGGGTGTCAAAGAGGCGCAAGAGGAGGGTTGCGAGGGCGGTGAAGAGCGGCAGCGGGTCGGGTGATTGGGCGATGGGGTCGGCGGCGAGGCGGGTGTTGCTCGTGGCGGCGACGGCGTGGAGGAAGTAGGTGTGCTGGTTGGAGACGAAGGGCTCGCGGATGAACTGGAGGGTGAGGAAGAGGAAGAGCGCGAGGGTGGTGCCGATGGGCGAGAGGGGGCTGTTTGCGCGCGTACCGTGGGCGTGGTAGCCGGGGTGGAAATGGGACTGATTTGGTGCGGAATCGAATGCAGGGTTCATGCGACAGGTTTCGATGTTGAGGGCACGAGCGATGGTGGCGTGAACAAGCGGCGCGACGATAGCGCGAAAGCATACGAGCGAACCAGAGACACGAGACGAGGGTGAGACCGCGATGAACAGCAGCGCGACGACGAGCACGACGACGAGAACGACGGCAGAGATTCGCCGCGATGGGAATGGGCTGATTGGCGAGCGTTCGCTGTACCTGACGCAGCACGCGCATAATCCGCTTGATTGGCAACCGTGGGGCGAGGCGGCGCTGAGGCGGGCGCGCGACGAAGACAAGCCGATTTTTTTGTCGATTGGGTATTCGTCGTGCCACTGGTGTCACGTGATGGAGCATGAGTCGTTTGAGAACGACGAGATTGCGGCGCTGATGAATGAGCACTTCGTGTGCGTGAAGGTTGATCGAGAGGAGCGTCCGGACCTCGACAAGGCGTATATGGATGCGGTGCAGGTGATGACGGGTCGGGGTGGGTGGCCGATGAGCGTGTTTCTGACGCCGGCGCTGAAGCCGTTTTACGGCGGGACGTATTTTCCGGCGGCGACGTTTTTGAAGCTCGTGAGCCGTATCGCGGTGTTGTGGCGCGATGATCGCGAGACGATAGAGACGCAGGCCGAGCAGTTTCGGGCGGGGTTGAGCGAGGGGTTGTCGCAGCTTTCGCCGAGCGCGGTGACGCAGGAGATGGTGGTGCGCCAGGCGCATGAGGCGTTGCGTCGGGTGGATGAGGAGTGGGGAGGGTTCGACAGCGAGATGAAGTTTCCGACTCCGCTGCGGTGGCGGTTTTTGCTGCACGTGTATCGGCGCACGCGTGACGCGCGGCTTGAGCGTGCGTTGCGGCTGACGCTCGAGAACATTGCGCGCGGGGGGATACGCGATCACGTGGGTGGGGGCTTTCATCGGTACACGGTGGACCCGATTTGGCTCGTGCCGCACTTTGAGAAGATGCTGTACGACAACGCGCAGCTTGCGAGTCTGTATGTCGAGGCGGCGGCGGTGTTTGATGAGCCGTTTTACGCGGCGGTGGCGCGCGACACGCTCGACTTTTTGCTGCTGGCGATGCGGGGTGACGAGGGGGAGATTTTTGCGAGCTTTGATGCCGACAGCGGGGGTGACGAGGGGAGTTATTATATTTTCGATGAGGCCGATTTGCTTGCGGCGGTGGGCGATGAGCGCGATGCGCGGGCGCTTGCGCTGCTGCTTGGGGTGACGGCGCGGGGCAACTTTGAACACACGGGTAAGTCGGTACTGACGCGGCGGGTGGCGGTGCGTGAGGTGGCGGCGATTGTGGGGCGCGACGAGGGTGAGGTGGCGGCGCTGTTTGAGAAGCATCGCGCGGCGCTCGTTGCGTATCGCGCGCAGCGGGTGGCCCCCACGTTGGACAGGAAGGTGGTGTCGTCGTGGAACGCGCTTGCGATGACGGCGTTTGCCGAAGCGGCGATTGCGTTTGATGAGCCGCGGTATCGCGATGCGGCGGTGGCGATTGCGCAGTTTTTGAAGCGGCGGCATGTGGGCGAGGGAGGGGCGTTGTTGCGGGCCTCGACGTCCGGGGTGGCGGCGGGCGAGGCGGTGCTCGATGACTATGCGTTTTTGGCGAATGGGCTCGTGACGCTGACGTGCGCGACGGGTGAGGTGGCGCATCTCGCGTGGGCGATGGAGTTGATCGAGACGATTGAGGCGCGGTTTGCGCGGGGCGAGGGCGGGTATTTTATGACTTGCGACGATGTGCTGGCCCCGTTGGGGAGGCAGGTGGAGATTTTTGATGCGGTCGAGCCGTCGGGGTCGTCGATGGTGGTGCATGCGCTGCTGCGGGCGGGGGCGTTGAGCGGCAGGATGGCGTGGGTTGAGCGGGCGCGTGAGACGATTGAGCACTACGGCAAATGGCTTGCGAAGGCGGGGCTCGAGATGGGGCACTGGCTCGATGCGGCGCTGATGGCGACGAGTCCGCTGCTTGAGGTGGTGGTGGCGGGTGAGGGCGACGATGCGCGGACGCGTGATTTGTTGTCGGTGGCGCGTAAGGCGGCATCGCCAGGGGTGCTTCTCGTGCAGGGGGCGGGGGCGGGGGCGAGCGAAGAGATGCTTCGTGTGATGCCGACGCTCGCGGGCAAGACGGCGCGCGATGGGGTTGCGACGGCATATGTGTGTGAGTTTGGCCGGTGTGATGCGCCGACGAGCGATGCGTCGGTGCTCGCGCGCCAGCTTTTTATTT
>CAZXXB010000108.1:0-8694 GCA_964644185.1 uncultured Myxococcota bacterium | reverse complement strand
TGGGTGGGGTCAGGGTGTGGGCGGGGGTGTAGGTGTGGGCGGGGGTGTAGGTGTCGGCGGGGCGGCCTTGAGTTCGCGGCGGCGAAGAACGAGTGCAGCCGACTCGCGATGAATGCTCTGCGTGATGTATCCGCGGGTCAGGTCGTTGAGGACGACGACGGTGGCGATGTCGATGGGGCGGTTGTTGGCGAAGAGTTCAACGAGGCCAAGCTGGATGGCTTCTGCGGTGTCGCGCACGGCGTCGGCGTTGCGGGTTTTCGCGTCGGGCAGGGTGACGTAGACGACGGCTTCGCGGGCACCTTCGGGGGTTGGTTTGGGGCCCTTCTGGGCGGTGGTGGAGACGAGGCGCAGGCGCTCGACGGTGACGTTGAAGCGCTGGGCGAGTTGGGCCTCTTCGGTGCTGAAACTGCTACACGCGGTGAGGGTAAGGGCAGAGGCGGCGAAGAGCGCGAGCGCGTGGGTGCGCAGCGCATTGGGGGCGCGTGCGCGCGGGGCATGCGGTGCGCCTTGCGGTTGTGGCTGAGATGTGGTGTCGGTTTGTCGCGTCATCACGATGGAGGCAGACCATGACCACGGCGCTCTTTCAAGTTCCAACCCCTCAGAATGAACCGATTCGGCAGTATGTGGCGGGCAGCGCCGAGCGGGCGCGGCTCGTGGCCGAGATTGCGCGGCAGAAGGGGGAGATGGTCGAGTATGGGCCGATCATCGGCGGCAAGATGCACCTGACGGGCGAGCGGGCGGCGATGGTGATGCCGCACGAGCATGGGCATCGGTTGGGGTTTGCGCACGCGCCACGGGCGAGTGACACGGTGGCGGCGATTGAGGCGGCGCTTGACGCGCGTCAGGGGTGGGCGAATCTGCCGTTTCACGCGCGGGCGGCGGTGGTGCTGAAGGCGGCGGAGCTTTTTGCGACGCGGTATCGCGAGACGATCAACGCGGCGACGATGCTCAACATTGGTAAGAACGTGATGCAGGCCGAGATTGATGCGGCGTGCGAGCTGGTCGATTTTTTTCGTTTCAATGTGGCGTTCGCCGAGCAGATTGCGCGCGAGCAGCCGAAGTCGTCGCCGGGTGTGTGGAATCGGGTCGAGTATCGCGGGCTTGAGGGGTTTGTGCTGGCGGTGACGCCGTTCAACTTTACGGCGATCGCGGCGAATCTTCCGGTCGCGCCGATGTTGATGGGGTGTACGGTCGTGTGGAAGCCGTCGCCGAACGCGCTGCTGGCACCGTATTACATCATGCGGGTGCTGGAGGAGGCGGGGATGCCGAAGGGTGTGATCAATCTGTTGCCGGGGGGCGGGGCCGATGTGGGTGAGGTGTGCGTTAATCACCGCGAGCTTGCGGGGGTGCATTTCACGGGGTCGACGAAGACGTTTCAGTGGTTCTGGCAGAAGGTGGGGGGGCAGATTGAGCGGTATCGTGGGTATCCGAGGCTTGTGGGTGAGACGGGTGGGAAAGACTTTGTGTTTGCGCATGGGACGGCGGATGTGGAGCTTTTGACGGCGCAGCTTGTGCGGGGGGCGTATGAGTACGCGGGGCAGAAGTGTAGTGCGGCGTCGCGGGCGTACATTGCGAAGTCGATTTGGCCTGAGGTTCGCGAGCGGCTGGTGGCGGCGATGGGCGAGATCACGATGGGTGACGTGACGGGTGATTTGTCGCTGTTTATGGGGGCGGTGATCGATGACCGGGCGTTTGCGCGCCTGAGCGGGGTGATCGAGTTTGCGAAGCGCGCGCCGGGGTATCGGGTGCTGGCGGGTGGCAGCGCGAATGATGAGGTGGGGTATTTTGTGGCGCCGACGCTGATTGAGGTGGAGGACCCGAAGGCGCGGGTGATGGAGGAGGAGTTTTTTGGTCCGATTCTGGCGGTGTTTGTGTATGACGACGACAAGTATGAGGAGGCGTTGAGGTTGTGTGGCGAGACGTCGCCGTATGCGTTGACGGGGGCGTTTTTTGGCCGCGACCGGGCGGTGATTGAGCACGCGTCGACGGTGCTGCGAGAGGCGGCGGGGAATTTTTACATCAACGACAAGTGTACGGGGGCGGTGGTGGGGCAGCAGCCGTTTGGTGGCGCGCGGGCGTCGGGGACGAACGACAAGGCGGGCGCGGCGCAGAACCTGATGCGGTGGGTGAGCACGCGGACGGTGAAGGAGACGCTGGATGGGCCGCGCGATTTTCGGTACCCGCATAATGTTGGCTGAGGGGGAAGGCCTGGTTGATGGGTGTGGCTCTTTCTCGCGTGGGGGCGTTGTGCGATAGTCGGCGGTCTAACGCGCGGAGATGAATTCCGCGAATGGAAGTTGAGACTCATGCGAAAATATCGGTTGTTGTCGGTTCGCTCGCTTGTTGCTGCCAGTGCGTTGATGGTGTTTGCGGCACCGCCTCTTGCGGCGCTTGGGGTGGGTGGCGATGTGGTGGCGCGTACGCCGTTTGGCGAGGTGCTGACGCAGTTTGGCGAGAAGCTGCTTTCGGGGGTGGGGATTGGTTCGGAGTATTCGCTGACGCGGCTACGGTTGTTTAATCGGTCGCTGATGCTGGTGAAAGACAATTACCTTGAGCCTGAGCGGTTCAATCCGCAAGAGATGTTTATCGAGGCGCTGGAGTTTGTGGAGCGTCAGCAGCCTGAGGTGCTGGTGGAGAAGTCGGCGGATGGGAAGTCGGTGACGGTGAGTGTGGCGGGTAAGTCGCAGACGGTGGATTTGGCGGCGACGGACCACATCTGGAAGGTGTCGTTCAAGTTGCGTGAGGTGCTGGGGTTTGTCGAGCAGCAGTTGCCGGATGCGAAGGCGGAAGACCTTGAGCAGATTGAGTATGCGGCGATCAACGGGATGCTTTCGACGCTTGATCCGCACAGTGTGTTTTTGAAGCCGTCGTTCAGCACGGAGATGGAGCTTTCGACGCAGGGCGAGTTTGGTGGGCTTGGGATTGTGATTTCGATTCGCGATGGCTTTTTGACGATTGTGAGCCCGATACCTGGGACTCCGGCGGCGAATCTGGGTTTGAAGGCGAAAGACCGGATCGTGACGATTGGCGAAGAGAGCACGATCAACATGCCGCTTGAAGAGGCGGTTGAGCGGTTGCGTGGGCCGAAGGGGACGACGGTGACGATTGGGGTGCAGCGTGACGGGTGGCCGGAGCCGAAGCTCTACACGGTGACGCGCGAGATCATCAAGATTGAGAGCGTGAAGTCTGAGCGGCTGACGAGCGATGTGGGTTACATCTGGATTCGGCAGTTTAGCAAAGAGACGGCGAATGATGTGCGGCAGCATCTTGCGAAGGTGACGGGCGAAAAGGCGTTGAAGGGGTTGGTGCTTGATCTGCGGGGGAATCCGGGTGGGTTGCTGGAGGCGGCGGTGGAGGTGAGCGATATTTTTCTGGAGAAGGGGGTGATCGTCTCGACGGTGGGGCATCGTGCGCGTGATGAGCGGACGGCGGAGCGCGAGCAGACGATTGGTGATTTGCCGATCATCGTGCTGGTTGATGCGGGTTCGGCGTCGGCGTCGGAGATTGTGGCGGGGGCGCTGAAATACCAGAATCGGGCGATTGTGATGGGCGAGCAGACGTTTGGTAAGGGCAGCGTGCAGGTGCTTTACAAGTTTGATGACGACCCGAACAAGAAGACGTCGTTGAAGCTGACGATTGCGCAGTATTTGACGCCGGGTGACGTGTCGATTCAGTCGGTGGGTATCGTGCCCGATGTCGAGATGCTTCCGGTCGTGATCACCGACGACAATCTCGTGCTGTATCCGGTGTCGAACCGCAACAAGGAGAATGATCTGGAGAAGCGGTTTGACAGCGCGAAGGGGGCGAAGGTTGACCAGTCGAAACCCGCGGAGACGATCTCGTACTACATCGAACCGCCGGATGAAGAGGATGAGATTCCGGCGGCGTATGACGAGAAGGTGAAGGTTGATTTTGGTATCGAGCTTGCGCGCGACATGCTGGCTGCGCATGGGCATGCGTCGCGGACGGTGATGCTGGAGAGCGCGAAGTCGTATGTGGCGAAGAAGCAGGGCGAGCAGACGGCTGTCGTGAGTGAGAAGCTGAAGGCGCTGAGTATCGACTGGACGATTGGTGAAGACACGACGGCGTCGGCGGTGCAGACCGAGTTTGCGATTGAGGCCGAGGGTGGCGTGGCGCGGGCTGGTGATGAGGTGGTGATGCGGCTCACGGCGCGCAACACGGGTAAGGGGACGCTGTACCGGTTTGCGGCGATTGCGGAGAGTGGCAACCCGATGCTCGATGGGCGTGAGTTCATCGTGGGCAAGCTGGGGCCGGGTGAAGAGCGGGTGACGCGGGTCGCGGTGAAGTTGCCTCCATCGGTGGTGACGCGGACGGATGAGGTGAAGTTGGCGTTTCGTGAGGCGCGTGAGCGGGTGCCGGCGCCGATGGTGGCGGCGGTGCGCGTGATGGGTGTGACTGCGCCGCGGTACAGCTTTACGGTGACGCTCGATGACAAGGCGACGGGCAACGGCAACGGCAAGCTCGACATTGATGAGCAGGTGGCGCTGAAGCTGAAGGTGAACAACACGGGTGCGGGTGCGTCGCCGCAGGTGGTGTCGATTGTGAAGAATGAGGCGTCGCCGAAGGTTTTCATCAAGAAGGGGCGGTTGAAGTTTGATGAGATCGCGGCGGGTGGTTCTGCGACGGGTGATTTTGATTTGACGGTGCGCAGCGGGTTTCTGGGCGCGAATGTTCCGCTGCGGTTGACGGTGTTTGACATGAAGCTCAACACGGCGGTGTCGGAGATGATTCGTCCGGCTGTTGGGGCGGCGCTGTCGAAGACGTTTTCGGTGCCTGAGGTGATGTTGAAGCAGGCGTACGACGACGTGGTGGTTGAGGCAGCGGAGGTGACGATTGAGGGTGCGGTGAGCGATGCCGAGCTGGTGCGCGACTGCTATGTGTCGGTGAACAACAACAAGGTGTTTTACGCGAAGGCTGCGGCGGGCGCGAAGAAGCTGGAGTTCAAGGCGAAGGTTCCGCTTGAGGAGGGGGACAACGTGGTGTCGATTGTGGCGCGTAAGGGTGAAGAGCTGGCGGGTTACCGGATGTTGCTGGTGACGCGGCGTAAGCTGGGTGATGCGAAGGCGGGCGTGGCGCTTGCGAAGGTGCTGCCGATGGATGCCGAGTTTGCGAAGCTGCGTGCGGCGCAGAAGGCGGCGAAAGAGGCTGTGGCAAAGGCGAAGGAGGCGGGTGAGGGTGGCAAGGCTGACAAGGGTGAGAAGGCGAAGGCGAACTGACTGAATCGTCACCCCCGCCTCGCTGAGTTGATGGCTCTTCGCGCAAGCGCTCATCGTTGCTGGCTCTTCGCGCAAGCGCTCATCGCGGACCCTCCCCGCATGACGCCCTGTCCACATGACCCCCCTATCCCCCTGTCCCCCTTTTCCCCAGTGAGGAAAAGGGGGGACGCGCGCGACTGGTGTGGTGGTGGTGTGGTGGTGGTCGTGGGTTAGCGGCGGGGGGCGGGGTATTGGCCCGTGGCGATGAGTCCATCGCGGTAGAGGCGTTCGTATTCGGCGGCGGCGCGACCCCATGAGAAGTCGGTTTCCATGCCGCGAAGGCGGAGCGCGTCGAAGCGTGCGGGCTCTTCGTAGTAGACGCGCAGGGCGCGGTCGATGGCGGTGCCGAGCCCTAGCCCATCGTAGCTTTTGAAGGTGAAGCCGTTGCCGCGCGTGGGGGCGTCGTAGCCGAAGTCGGCGTCGACGACGGTGTCTGCGAGTCCCCCGGTTTCGCGGACGACGGGGAGGGTGCCGTAGTGCATCGAGATCATCTGGTTGAGGCCGCAGGGCTCGAAGCGCGAGGGCATGAGGAAGAAGTCGGCGCCGGCTTCCATGCGATGTGAGAGGGCGGTGTCGAAACCGACGCGTGCGGCGACCATGCCGGGGTGGCGGGCGGCGGCGTGGCGGATGGCCCACTCGAGGGTGGGGTCGCCGGTGCCGAGAAAGGCGACCTGCGCGCCGCGCGCGACGAGGTAGTCGATGTTGGCGAGGATGAGCTCAATGCCCTTTTGCGGGTCGAGTCGCGAGACCGAGACGAAGAGGGGTCGTTCGGCGAGGGTATGCAGGCCGAGCTCGCGTTGAAGTGCGAGTTTGTTTTCGCGTTTTGCGGGCCAGTCGCCGGGGGTGAAGGGTGCGACGAGGTGTTCGTCGCGTGCGGGGTTCCAGTCGTCGGTGTCGATGCCGTTGAGGATGCCGGTGAGGTCGCTGGCGCGGGTTTGCAAGACGCCGTCTAAGCCTTCACCGAGGCCGCCCCACGTGATTTCGCTGGCGTAGCGGGGGCTGACCGTGGTGAGTTTGTGGGCGGTGCAGAGTGCGCCTTTCATGAGGTTGACGTCGTCGTAGAATTCGAGGCCGCCCGCGTGAAAGTGATTCCAGCCTAAACCGGTAAGGGGAAAGAACGCTTTGCCGTACTCGCCCTGGTGCATGATGTTGTGGATGGTGAAGACGGTGAGTGCGCGACCGATGGGTGCGCCCCAGTATTCGTGGCGGGCGTAGATGGGGGCGAGGGCGGCTTGCCAGTCGTGGGCGTGGAGGATGTCGGGGCGAAGGTCGAAGCGGGTGGCGATTTCGCAGGCACCGCGGCAGAGGGCTGAGAAGCGGGCGATGAAGTCGCCGCCCAGGCCACCGTAGATGTCGGGGCGGTCGAAGGCCCATGACAGGTCAATGAAGTAGACGTGAAGATTGGTGTCGAGGTCTTCGCGGCGGATGGTGGCCCATGAGGTTCCATCGCCAGCGCGGAGGTTGAAACCGGCGAGGCGAAGGGGCTCGGGGTGGCGGACTTTTTCGCAGTGGTCGCGGATGCCGCGCCAGTAGGGGACGACGAAGGCGACGCGGTGTCCGCGGCGGGCCTGAGCGCGCGCGAGGGCAGATGCAGCCTCGCCGAGCCCGCCGGTGCGGATGTAGGGGTGCATTTCAGAGGCGACGTGGAGGATGCGTAGCGAGGTGCTCATACCGGGGTCGTTTCGCGCGCGGTTGCGGCGTGCCGCCCGTGGGCGGGGTGAAGCAGGGGTTTGCGTTGGGGCCTTGCACGCGAAGGTGGTCTGGCGAATTGCGGCGGCACCATAGGGGCGCGCGCAGCGGTAGACAAGCCCCGCGATGGGGGGCTAGGGTGCCGGGCCTCTCGCCGGTCGCTCTTTCGACGCGGCACCACGGTGGCCTCACACGATGCGACGCAGAATTTATTCTTTAGAGAACGGGTGGCAAGACGGGTTGCGGGTGCGGGCTACACTTGCGTTGGCGATGGTGTGCGCGTTGCTCGGCGCCGCGGGTGCGACGGGGTGTAGGCCGGGCGGTGGGGCGGGTGATGGGGCGGATGACGATGAAGAGACGGCGGGTGAGGCGCGTGGGCCGGAGCTTGTTCCGGTCGAGGCGATGACGGTGGGGCGGCGGACGTTGACGCAGAATCTCGTGGGGTCGGCGACGATTGAGGCGGAGTCGCAGGTGGTGGTTGTTCCGCGACAGGCGGGTGAGGTGGTGAAGCTGCTTGCGGAAGAGGGGCAGCGGGTGGGTAAGGGGCAGTTGCTGGCGCAGGTGGATGATGTGGTGCAGCAGTTGGCGGCGGACCGCGCGGCGCTGGAGCTTGATCGGGCGAAGACGGCGCTCGCGCGTGAGCAGGGGCTTGCGGAGAAGTCGGCGGGAGTGGCGCAGGCGCGTGAGGAGGCGGAGTTTGCGGTGCGGGCGGCGGAGATTGCGGTGCGTGAGACGGCGCGAAGGCTTGAGGAGACGCGGATCGTGGCGCCGATTGCGGGGGTGGTGGCGCGGCGTTCGCTGATGCGGGGTGAGATGGCGTCGCCGGCGCGGGAGGCGTTTGTGCTGACGAACACCGAGACGCTGCGGGTGGTGCTGCAAGTGCCGGAAAAAGAGTTGGCGCGGGTGCGTGAGGGGCAGCGGGCGGTGATTCGTCCGCTGGCGCTTCTGGGTGAGGAACTTGAGGCGAAGGTGGCGTTGATTAATCCGACGGTGGACCCTTCGAGTGGGACGGTGCGGGTGGTGCTCGAGTTGATGCGAGATGGGCGGGCGAGGCCGGGGATGTTTGTGGAGGCGACGGTGTTTACCGACCGGCGTGAAGATGTGGTGGCGTTGCCGCGGCGGTCGCTTGTGTATGATGGGAAGGTTCCATCGGTGTTTGTGCTTGATGAGGTGGGGGCGACGCCGACGGTGCGGCGCGTGGCGCCGCGATTGGGGGTTGAAGAGGGTGATTTTGTCGAGGTGCTGGAGGGGGCGCGTGAGGGTGTGAAGGTGGTGGTGATGGGACAGGCTGGTTTGCAAGAGGGTGCGGCGGTGTCGGTGCTGGCGCTCGATGGCGTGGCGCAGGTGACGGCGACGACGAAGGGTACACAGTAGGTTCGAGACAGGCGAGTTTTGTATGAGCAGCGAGCACGGCAGCGAGCACGGCAGCGAGGTGAGCAGCGGGGGATTCTCGGCGTTCGTCGTGAGCCGTCCGGTGAGCGTGGCGATGATTACGGCTGCGCTCGTGGTGTTTGGGGTGATCAGTTACGGGCGGTTGCGGCTCGCGCTGTTGCCAGACCTGAGTTATCCGACGTTGACGGTGCGGACGGGGTTTCCGGGGGCGTCGCCGCATGAGGTGGAGAGTGAGGTGTCGCGCAAGCTCGAAGAGCGGTTGTCGACGCTGACGGGGCTGATTGGGATTACGTCGATTTCGCGGGCGGAGCGGGGCGATGTGATTCTCGATTTTGCG
>CAZXXB010000107.1:2709-11854 GCA_964644185.1 uncultured Myxococcota bacterium | reverse complement strand
GGCACATTCCCCGCCACCCCATAATCGAGAAACTTCCCGCCCCTCCACCCATCCGGAAACACGTGCCCCACCGCCTCACGCAAATGATAGTGCCCAAACGTCACCTCACTCCCATCACGATTCCGCTTCGCCACCCGCGGCCCATCAACCCCATACTGCTCCAGCTTCACGTTCCACCCCCGCACCACCCCCGACCTTGGGTCGCGGTAAAACGTCTTGCGAAACGTCTGCCACAACACCCGATGCATCAACGGCGGCATCGACAGATCAACCCCCAAAAACTGCTTGCCCGCCACCGCCTCTGGGTCAATGTCACGCCCACGCATCATGATCGCGTGCAGCGCCCGCCCATCCATCTTCATCAAATCTTCAAGCGTAATCGGTTTGACTGCCATCTCGTCTGTTTCCCCCGTCGCATGCTCGCGCTCACGCACCCGTTCGCGCTCTCTCGGTCGCGCACTCATGCAACCCCCCGCGCCCACAGTCAACCGCCACCCCAAACCCAACCGGCCCCCGCCCCACGCGCAATCGTTGACCGTTGCCGCGCACCATGCGAGAACGCTTCTAACGCACTGCGGTACGGCAAACCGCTGCGACACCACCGCAAATCCCTTCGCGCCTCACCCTTCGGGCGCGGTCAGGAGCCCGGCCCTTGAGCACCTCTTCTGCGACACCGGCATCCCCTCCCATCGACCTCGCCACCTCGTTTCGCCTCGCGCTCGAATTTCTGCGCCTCGCCTCACCCTTTCGCGTCTGCGCCGCCGCCCGCGAACGCACCACCCCCGAACCCGCACCCACCCACGACGGAATCCACCCGCCACCCGAATCAACCCCCGATGACTGGCGCAACCTCTGGCAAGAGGCCGGCAGCGCCGTCATGAGCGCCTCACTCGTCGGTGCCAGAGCCGCACAGGGCGCTGGCGCCTCCATCGCCACCGCCGTGCAAGCCATCGACCCCGATCTCCGCATGCACCTCTTGCAACTTCCCCTCGTCGGGCTCACCGGCATCATGCCCGGTGACCGCACCATCGTCGCCCTGCCCGACGACGGCTATCGCCCCGTCGTCTTCGCCCACGGACTCGGCGGAAGACCCGGCAACTTCGCCCTCATGCGCGCCTACTTCGCCTCACGTGGACGTCGCCGCACCTACAGCGTCGCCTTCGGCCCCAGCACCTCCATCGAAGTCCTCGCCCTCGAACTGCAAGACGCCATCCGCGCCATCATCGAGGTCAACAACCTTCCCCCCGGCACCAAAGTCGACCTCGTCGCCCACAGCATGGGTGGCGTCGTCGCACGCCTCGCCCTTGATGACGCCGAAACCGCCGCCCGCGTCGCCAACCTCGTCACCCTCGGCACCCCCCACCGCGGCACCTACCTCGCCCGCTTCGCCTCGACCCACCTCACCCACAGCCTCCGACCCGGCTCAACCGTCCTCGCCCGCCTCTGCGAAGGCGCCCCAGGGAAACTCCGCGAAGGCATGCCCCACCTCGTCTCGATGTGGAGCCGCGGCGACCTCTTCATGCTCCCCCCCGAAAACGCCCTCGTCGATGGCGCCGAAAACATCGAAATGCCCTCCTTCACCCACTACAGCTTCCTCCTCACCCCCGAAAGCTGGCGCGCCGTCTACGACAGCCTGCTCCGCAACCGCGAACCCGACGCATAACCACCGCACGACCCCCGCATGACCGCCCACCACCCCGTTCACCGCCTCAGCGTCACCGCCCCCGAACAGGCACGAGACGCCGCCTACCGCGACGCCCGCGCACGCATCGACGCCCTCCTCGCCGACGAACCCGACTGGGTCGCCGCCATGGCCACCGTCGCAAGCGAACTGCGCGCCTCCTTCGACTACTACGACTGGGTCGGCTTCTACCGCGCCGTCTCCAGCACCCTCTTGCGCGTCGGCCCCTACCAGGGCGGCCATGGATGCCTCACCATCCCCTTCTCACGCGGCGTCTGCGGTGCCGCCGCTCGCACCCGCACGACCCAGCTCGTCCCCGACGTCAACGCCTTTACCGACCACATCGCCTGCTCAACCACCACCCAGAGCGAAATCGTCGTCCCCGTGCTTCGCCGCGACGGCAGCCCCCTCGCAGTCCTCGACGTCGATAGCAACATCCCCGCCGCCTTCACCCCCTGCGACGCCACGCACCTCGAATCACTCTGCACTGCCCTCGGCCACCGCTACGGCAACTCACCCCCCTGAACCCCGCGATTACCCTCAATTTTTCGCGGCTTTGTCGCCCGCATCAGTTGAAACTGCGCAAACCAACAGTACAATACCCACGCCGCGCCGCCCGCGCGCACCCTCTACCGGAGTTCTCAGCATGACACGTCCGCCATTCGTCGCTTCGACCGCCTCTCGCACCGCCATCGCCGCCGCAACCCTCGCCATCGTCGCCGCCGCATTTCCCGCCTGCAAAAGCGAGCCACCCAAAGAGACCACGCCACAACCCGCCGCCCTCAAACCCGGCGAAATCGACCCCACACTGCTGCAAGCCTTTCAGCCCCTGCCCACCAACTACGCAGGCCCCAACACCAACGTGCCAGCCGAGCGCATCCACCTCGGCTACATGCTCTACTACGAGGCACGCCTCTCCAAAAACCACGACATCTCCTGCAACTCCTGCCACATGCTCAACGCCTTCGGCGTAGACGGCAAAGCCACCTCACCCGGCCACCGCGGACAACTCGGCGCACGCAACTCGCCCACCGTCTACAACGCCGCCGGACACTTCGCCCAGTTCTGGGATGCGCGGGCAAAAGACGTCGAAGAGCAGGCTCTGGGCCCCGTTCTCAACCCCGTCGAAATGGCGATGCCCGACCCCTCCGTCGTCGAAAAAACCCTCGCCTCGATGCCCGAATACGTCGAACTCTTCAAAAAGGCATTCCCCGGCGAAGCCGAGCCCGTCACCTTCGACAACATGGGCAAAGCCATCGGCGCATTCGAACGCCAGCTCGCCACCCCCGCCCGCTGGGATAGCTTCCTCGCCGGCAACCGCTCAGCCCTCAACGAAATCGAACGCGAAGGCTTCAAAACCTTCGTCTCCATGGGCTGCGTAAGCTGCCACTCCGGCCCCCTCATCGGTGGCCAGACCCTGCAAAAGGCCGGCCTCGTCGAGCCATGGCCCAGCGAAAAAGACCTCGGACGCTACGAAATCACCAAAATGGAGCAAGACCGCTACTACTTCAAAGTCCCCTCGCTTCGTAACGTCGAAAAAACCGCCCCCTACTTCCACGACGGCTCGGTCGCCTCGCTCGAAGAGGCCGTCCGCATCATGGCCCGCCACCAGCTCGCCAAAAAACTCACCGACGCCGAGGTCGCAAGCATCGTCGCGTGGCTCAAAACCCTCACCGGCAACGGCCCCGAAATGTACTCCAAAGCCCCCACGTTGCCCGCCAGCACGGCCGCCACACCCAAACCCGACCCGTCATAATCCGGGCGCGTGGCAACCAGAGGGGCACGGCCATGCTGCGCATCATTCTCGTCGTCGTCGCGGCCTTCATCGCCGCCACCGCCGCCTTCGCGGGCCTTCTGTACTGGCAATCGGGCAACGCCGATGAAGAGGCCGCCCTCCTCTGGCAAAAAGCGGCCGTCCCTCGCCCCGACGTCCCCCGCACTCCCATCGACGCCGCCGCCCGCGCGACCCTCGCCACACTGCCACCCCAACTACGCCTCTACCTCGAACGCTCAGCCACGACCGCCGCCCTCACCACCACCGCCGTCGAATTCGCCCTCGATGGACACCTGCGCGTCGGCGAAAACGACGACGCCGAAGGCTGGCGACCCTTCTCCGGCACCGAACGCATCCACCTCGCCGAAGGCTTCGTCTTCCGCGCCGAAGTCGCCGCCCGCGACTCCATGTCCGCCCAACTCTTCGACTACTTCATCGCCTCCGCAACACCCCGCGCCCGCGTCCGCGTCCGCGCCATGAAACTCCTCGATATCGTCAACCTCCACGACGAAGACATCGAACGCTCTTCCCTCGGGCGCGCCATCGGCGAACTCGCGCTACTCCCCTTCGCCCTCTACCCCGGCAAACACGTCACCTTCAAAACCGACGAAGCCAACCGCCCCGTCGCCACCCTCACCCTCGGCGGATTCCACGCCGACGCCACACTCTACCTGCGCGACGACGCCACCCTCGAACGCGTCCGCGTCCTCCGCTGGTTTCAGGGCGACGGAGCCGCATGGGCCGAGCGCCCCTTCGACCTCTACATCCGCGAACACGCCCTCTTCGAGGGCTGGCTACTCCCCTCACGCATCGAAGCCGGATGGGCACCCGCCGGTGAGGCCCCCTTCGAGCCCTTTCTCCGCGCAAACTTGAGGCCAGTCGCCCTGTTCTGATACGCCCCCTCCCACCATGCACATCAAGACCCCTATGCGCGCCCAAAACCCCTCGTCTCCCTTCACCTCCACCTTCGCCAGCACTGCCCTTGCGCTCGCCATCGCGCTCGCCTCAACCTTCGCCCTCACCGCGTGCAACGAAGAAACGACCGAAGGCGAAGATGAGATCGATGCCATCAACGCCACGCGGCTCGTCTTCGCCCTCACTCCCGAATCGAGCGATTACGACCTCGTCGAGGCCATCGCCCCACCAACCGCCGCCCCCCTCGACGACCGCCCCACGATCCTCGCCGTCCGCTCGCCAGTCTTCATCCAGCCCGATCAGGTCGTCATCATCGCGCTCGATACCGACGCCTCCGTCACGACAGACACCGATCTCCTCTTCACCGTCCCCACGAGCCTCGCCCACGCCCGCATCTCGCTCGGTGAACTCTCCCCAACCACCAACGACGACGGCACCACCACATGGCGCCTCCTCATCCGCATGAACCCAATCTGGGACCTCTCCGGCGAAGCCGAAGTCTGGGTCGCCCTCGCAACGCAAACCGACGATGGAGACCTCGTCAGCGAATACCTGCCGATTCAACTCTCAATCGACGCCCGCGCCGACCGCTGCACCTTAGGCTGTGCCGGAGCAGAATGCGGCGACGACAACTGCGGCAGCGTCTGCGGCCTCTGTGAAAACGGCGAAACCTGCTCGCTCGCCGGCACCTGCGTCACCGCCGACGATGAGACCGAAGCCGAAACCGCAGAAGACCAGACCACAGAAGACCAGACCGCAGAAGACCAGACCACAGAAGACCAGTCCGAAGAGTAAGTACAGGCCCAGCGGTCAGCGCGGGTCCGCATCACCGACGACGGCGGGGTTTCGCGGCCCCATCGTCATCATCATCGTCGTCGTCATCGCCGTCATCATCTTCGTCTTCCAGCGGCTCGGCGTCGCTCTCTTCGTCGTCTTCTTCCTCTTCATCCTCTTCGTCGTCATCATCATCGTCGTCGTCGTCGTCGTACTCGTCATCATCGCCGTTGACGACCCGCTCACCCCCCACCTCATACCGCGTCGCATCGCGATTGATCGCCCGCGTCAGATCACCGTCGGCGATCGCGTCAAAGTCAATCAGATCGCCCCACACATCCTGGTCGGTCGTCTCGTCTTCGTGGTCGTTCGTAATCACGAGCACGCTCAGGTTGTCGTGCTCTTCTGCCGTCTCTGCGACAAAGTCTTCCACCGCCGCCGGCTCACTCGCGTAGTCGATGTCGATCTTGAACCAGTGCCGCTCCATGTCGTCATCCGAAAACCCGCGAATCGGCGTATCGGCGTAGTCGTACTTCTCGTTGCCCGTGATGTCGTCGTCAAACAGCCCCTCGCCCTCTTCAAAGTTCGAGGCGATCTGACGCCGCAGCTTGCGCAACAGGCTCACGTCATCCGAGACGAAATAAATGTGGACGCTATAGCTCGCCATGGCTCCCTCGACGCATTCCTTCTTTGGTGGCCCGGCTCAGCGCACACGACCACTGGGTTTCGACGCAATCACGAGTGCCGCACCGCATGGCGACGACTTCACCGGGCACATGCCCGCCACCGCCGCGCGTGCAACTCTTCGTGGCCTCTCAAAACCCGCTCACCCCCGCGCTGTCAAGCTGCGACGCACAAATTCGCACCCCGACACCACGCTTTACTGCACCTCAAATTGCTCCGTCCGCCGCCCCGAAGGGTCCGTCTGTGTCGGAAGTCGCCGCACACCGCCACCACCTTTTGCCCCACCGATACCGCCCTGTTTCCCCGCCGTCGCATACCCTTCCGCCGCCGCCTTCACCCGCGACCGCCCCGGCGTCCGCGCGTTCGCCACGAGACCCTTCACAAACGCCCCCGCAAGCCCCTCCTTCCCCTCCCGCTTGCGCGCATCATGCAACAGCGCAATCGCCTTGCCCGGCGCCCACGCCTCACCCCGATACCCCGCCAGCAAAAGCCCCTCGATCTCCACCGCTGCGCGCCCCACCTGACCCGCCTCAAGTAACGCCGCCGCACTCTCGAGCCGCAACCGTGGAGACTCAGGGTCGCGTGCCCGTGCCTGCAAATAGACATCCACCGACCGCACCGCCATCCCCGCCCGCAACAACGACTCGGCAACGCGCCGCAACTGCACCGCATCACCCTCACACTCTGCCACCTCGCGCGTAATCGTCTCTTCCAGCGCCGCCTCACCCCGCACCGCCTTGATGCCCCGCAACCGCCGCCCCCGATCATCCGTCGAAAAAAACTCGGCTATCGCAAGCTGATCCTCATAATCGAGCGCCGCCGTCCCCTGCCCATTTTGCCCAAGCGCCTTCGCCGCCCGCTGCAACCACCCCGACTCTCCCGGATCCATCCCCGCCGCCGCCTGCCACAACCGCGCCGCATCGGCACGCTCACCCTTGCGATCATGCACCCGCGCCGCAATCGCGACCAGCATCGACCCTGCCGCCTCCGCATCCATCGTCGTCTCAAGCCACTTCGCCAGCTCATCAATGTTCGGTGCCGAATCAACCACCTCTGCGCTCACGTCATCGAGGTGCTGCGCAAAGCTGTTGTTCACCCGCGCCTTCTCCTGCAACTCCAGCAAAAACGCATGCAGCCGCGTCATGTCACCCGACCGCGTCAACGCCCGCGCAAGCAGCACCTCGGCCCGTGCCCCCGCTGCCGTGTCACGCACACTCGCCAGCAACGCAATCGCCTCATCATGCGCATTGAGCGCGATCAGCGCCCGCGACAACTCAAGCCCCAGCGTCCCCGTCTTGTCATACGGCGCAGCGCTCGCAAGTGATTTCAGCAACGCCGCATCGGGCATCGCCCGCATCCGCGCCACCACCAGCATCGCATACGTCGGATGCATGGGGTCGAGCGCATGTGCCTCATGCACGAGCCGCGCCGACTCTTCACCCGCCGTCGTCAACGACTCGGCATACAGACACGCCGCCGCCGCCACCTTGTCACTGCCCGCCGCGCACGCCTCAAGCGCCTTCACGAGCAACGGCATCGCGGTTGGGGTCCGAAACCGCGTCACCAGCGCCAGTGCGCCCGCATTCGTATCGTCGTGCGTCCGCGCCGCGGCAATCGCCGCAAACGCCCCCACAAACGCCGCGTCAAACGCATCCGGCTCGGTGTTGCCGAGCGCGCTCGACAACGCGATGAACCCCGACGCGGGCGACGCCGACCCGTGCCGCAACGCGAGCGCCAAAAACGCCCGCTTCGCCGCCTCGCGCCGCATCAGCCGCGCCGACGCCTCGGCACACTGATGCAGCCCATCGGTGCTCAGCGCCGCCTCCGCATCACTGCCAATCGCATCGAGCGCTTTCACCGCCTCACCATCAAGCCCCACCATGTGCGCCACGAGCGCCACCTCAGCGAGCGCATCGCCCTTACCCGCCGACGCCGCCACCCGCGACCGAATCAGCCCCGTCAGCTCGGCAAACTTGCGTCCGTCGTGCAGCCTCACCGCCTCATCGACAAACCCGCTCGCCCCCGCGCTCGCCTGCGCGGCACCACTCGCTTGCGCGGCACTCTTCGTCTGCACCGTGACATCAGTCTTTGCGAGATTGTCAGTCTGCGCGAGGGCAGGGCGCACCGCCCCACTCACCGCGACACACAGCATCACGCACGCAAAACACTCTGTTCGTGGCTTCAACATGCCCGTTGCGTAAAGCATCACCGCGCGACGCGCAAGCACCGCTTGTCGCGCCCCCTCACCTCGCCTACACTCGCCTCATGACTGCGACCTACCTCGGCATCGATCTCGGCGGCACCACCGCAAAGCTCGCACGCGTCTCCCCCGATGGTGCAATCGAAGACCGCCGCACCCTCGTCACCGCCAACTTCACCTCTGCCGCGGCCCTGCTCGACGCCCTCGCCGCCGCCTGCCTCGAACTCGCCGGCGCACCTGCCGCAAGCCACCCAACCCACTCCGCCCATTCATCCCACCCAACCCAGAACGTCCACGTCGGCGTGGGATTACCCGGCCTCGTCGCTCGCGCCGACCAGCGCGTCTTGAAACTACCCAACATCGACAACTGGCAGGGCACCTACCCCGCCCGCGAACTCACGGCCCGCACCGGCTATCACGTCGCCATCGACAACGACGCCAACGTCGCCGCCATCGGCGAACTGGTCGTCGGCGCCGCCCGCGACACCCCCTCGTTTCTCCTCTGCGCCCTCGGCACCGGCGTCGGCGGCGCGCTCATTCTCGACAACACACTCTGGCGCGGTGCCGGGGGGCTCGCCGGCGAACTCGGCCACATCAAAGTCGCCCAAACCGGCCCCCGCTGCGGCTGCGGTGCCGTGGGCTGCGTCGAAACCTTCGCCGGTGGACGCTACCTCGCCGCCATCGCCCAGCAACTCTACGAGGCCGGATACCTCAACGCCGACGAGCTTGGCGTCGACGAGAAAACCCCACACACCGCCCTCGCCGCCCACCACCTCGCCACCGCCGCACGTAACGAAAACCCCCGCGCCCGCGATGCATGGCGCATCGCCGGTCGCGCTCTCGGTGCCGCCCTCGCCAACGCCATCTTGCTGCTCGACGTCGAAACCATCGTCTTCGTCGGCGGCGGTGCAAACGCCCTCGACCTGCTCGAAACCGACGCCCGCGCCACCCTTCGCGAAACCCTCTTCGCCCGTGACCCCGACGCCATCCGCTTCATCAAAGGCGCACTCGGTGAAGACGCCGGAATCATCGGTGCCGCCATGCTCGCCATGCAACACGCGCACACCCACTCTCCCAGACATTCTCCCACGCACACCCCCACGCGCACCGCATCATT
>CAZXXB010000107.1:0-2699 GCA_964644185.1 uncultured Myxococcota bacterium | reverse complement strand
GAATACCCCCTCGATCACCCCGTGAGCCACGCACACATCATGACCTCAACCACGACCTCGACCATGACCCCGAACATGACTTCGAACACACCAGCCGCCACACCCGCGACCCCGCCGACAAGCCCCTACCGCGCATGGTTCGCCTGCACCCGCTGCGACACCGAAACCTACGACCTCTTCGACACCGTCTACCGCTGCCGCGACGGCGAAGGGCTGCTCGAAGTGCGCCACGATCTCGCCGCCCTGCGCGCCACCCCCGCCGCCGACTGGAAAGCCCTCTTCGACGCCCGCTTCCGCCTCGCAAAATGGCCTTACGGCTCGGGAATCTGGGGCAAAAAAGAGTGGGTCCTTCCGCAAATCCCAGACGACCACATCGTCTCGCTCTTCGAAGGTGCCACCGGACTCCTCTTCAGCCCCGCCCTCACGAAGTCATTCGGCGCCGGTGAACTCTTCGTCAAACAGTGCGGCAACTCGCAAACCGGCTCATTCAAAGACCTCGGCATGACCGTGCTCGTCAGCGCCGTCAACCACATGGTCAAGCTCGGCAAACCCATCCGCGCCGTCGCCTGCGCCTCGACCGGAGACACCTCCGCCGCGCTCGCCGCCTACTGCGCCGCCGCTGGCATCCCCTCCATCGTCCTCTTGCCTCGCGGAAAAATCTCCACAGCCCAACTCCTGCAACCCCTCGCCCACGGCTCACTCGTCCTGGGCCTCGACACCGACTTCGGCGGCTGCACGGCCCTCATTCAGGAACTCACGACAGACGAAACCATCTACCTCGCCAACTCGATGAACAGCCTTCGCGTCGAAGGCCAAAAAACCATCTCCATCGAGATCACCCAGCAGCTTCAGTGGCAAGTCCCAGACTGGGTCGTCATCCCCGGCGGAAACCTCGGCAACGTCTCAGCCCTCGCCAAAGGCTTTCTCGAAATGCACGCCGTCGGCCTCATCGACAAACTCCCCCGCATCTGCGTCGCGCAAGCCGAGCGCGCCAACCCACTCTACACAAGCTACCTCAACGGCTTTCGCGACTTCACCCCCATCACCGCGGGCGAGACCCAGGCATCCGCCATCCGCATCGGCAACCCCGTCTCGCGCGAAAAAGCCATCGCCGCCCTCACCGCCATGAACGGCGTCGTCGAGCAAGCCAGCGAGAGCGAACTTGCCGCCGCTGCAGCAGAAGCCGACCGCGCCGGATTCTACGCATGCCCACACACCGGCGTCGCACTCGCCGCCACAAAAAAACTCTGCGCACGCAAAATCATCACGCCCCGCGACCGCGTCGTCGTCATCAGCACCGCGCCCGGACTCACATTCACCGAGCAAAAGGTCGCCTACCACGAGCGCCGCATTGCCGCGCTCACAGCCGAGTCAACCGCCCTCGCCGCCGACTCACCCGCGTCGTCCACGTCGTCTCCGCTTGCGGCAAACCCCTACGCGTTCGCCAACGAACCCGTTCACTGTGCCCCAACCCGCGCCGCCGTCACCGACGCCGTCGCCCGCCGCTTCGGCGGCTCATAACGGCAGGTGTTTGCGCCTCCGTGATATTCCGCTAAAATAGACTCCGAGAGGCTGCCATGCCGATGACACTTCAACAACTTCGCGAACGCCGCAGTGAGATTCTTGCCATCGCTGCGCAGCGAGGTGCGCACAATCTGCGTGTATTCGGTTCGGTCGCACGAGGCGAGGCGAGCGATTCAAGTGACGTTGATTTCGTTGTCGAGTTTGATGCAGACCGCACCTTGCTCGATCACGGTGGGCTGATTGCCGATCTCGAAGAACATCTCGGATGTCGCGTCGATGTTGTGACCGAGAAAGCCGCGAAACCTCGACTTCGCAAGCACCTCGACGCAGAGGCCGTCCCCTTATGAGAGCAGATGCAGACCGTGTAGCCGATTGCCTCGAGGCAATAGACGCCATCCGTTCAAAATTCCCAGCGTCGCGCAAAGACTACGACGACGACGAAATGCTTCACGTCTGGTGCAAGTATCACATTGCGGTAATGGGCGAGGCCTGCGCGCAAATGTCAAATGCCGTGAAACAAGCGTTTCCCGACATCCCGTGGAAAGACGTGATCGGAATGCGCCACATCATGATCCACTCTTATCACAAAGTGGATCTCGATATATTGTGGCGCACCGTGACTCAGAAATTGCCCAGCTTCCACGAGCAGTTGCTAGAGGTTGAACGATGGCTCGCTGAGAACGACGAGCTGTGACACCTCTCACGGCACCAGCAGTACCTTACCGATATTCTTTCGCTGCTGAATGAAATGGTGCGCCGCCGCCGCCTCTTCAAACTTGAACGTCCGATCAATCACGGGCTTCACCACACCAAGCTCATACAGCGCCACCAACTCCACCATCCACACCCGCAACCGCTCAACCTCGTGCCACAGGTGCCCGAGATTCGCCCCAAACACACCCTTGTTCTCGTTAATCAACTTGTCGAACCGAAACGTAAACCACGGCATGTTCGCCACCGTCTTCAGCCACGCCAGCCTGTCGGTCTTCTCACCCGTCACCGCCGCCGACATACCAAACATCCCGAGCCGCCCCGTCGCCGACAACACCCGATAACTCTTCTTGTACGACTCACCCCCCACCGCATCGAGCACCAGCTCAACCCCCGCCCCCTTCGTTATCTCCATCACCCGCGCCGCAAAATCTTCGCGCGTATAATCAATGCAGCGCGCGACC
>CAZXXB010000106.1:11622-11889 GCA_964644185.1 uncultured Myxococcota bacterium | reverse complement strand
CGCGGGCCATGGGGGGCGCATCATGTATTGGGATGGCGAGCGTCAGGCGGTGCTCGACAATGCGCTGAATGATGTGACGTCGTCGCACGGCGAGTGGCTTGCTGAGCCTTCGGGTGAGAATCCGTATGGGGTGGTTCCGTTTGCGTTCTTCGAGGCCGAGCGGTGCTACGGAGATTTTTTTGGGGCATGTCATGCGTCGGATGGGCTGCACCTGGGCGGGCTGCATCTGATGCTGTTTGCGACCGAGCTGAATCACCAGATCAAGTG
>CAZXXB010000106.1:9861-11586 GCA_964644185.1 uncultured Myxococcota bacterium | reverse complement strand
GGTGCGGGCTGAAGACCTGACGCGGGCGTTGCGTGACTCGATGGCGATCTTCGTGACCGAAGAGGGGTCGAGCGTGCAGGTGCTTCCGACGACGGCGGATATTGAGGGGATGCGGGCGGCGATTGCGGGTAAGCTCGAAGATATCGCGACGGGGTATGGGCTTTCGCTGGCCGATTTTCGGCGGACGTCGCAGGTGACGAGTGGGTTTGCGCGCGCGCTGGAGCGGGAAGGGATCGCCGACTACAACCGGCGCATGGCGTCGCTGTTTGCCGAGGGTGAGGCGCAGCTTTGCGATGTGGCGCGCGCGGTGGTCACGCATCATCGTGGTGATGCGGCGGGGGTTGGCGACGGTCCGTTTGAGATTGCGTATGCCGAGATGGGCATCGTCGAGTCAGAGAGCGACCGCTTCGCGTTGTTCGAGCGCAAGGTGGGCGCGGGGCTCGCGCGGTACAGTGAGTGGTGGGGCAGCGTGAGCGACGACGAAGCGCTTTCGCGCGCGGCGGCGATTGCGGCGTTCAATACGTCGTGGCGCGCGATGCAGAGGCAGCAGAGCGCACCTCGCGAGGGGGGTATGGGCGATGGCGAGTGAGACGACGGGCGAGCAGGCAGAGCAAGCAGGAGAGGCGACGATGAGCGCGACAACACAGACGACAAAACAGGTGGCGACGCAGGTGGCGGCGCAGGGTGGTGGGTCGGCAGAGGCGACGAAAGAGACCACGACGGGGGCGAATATGGGGGCAGATGTGGGTGCAGAGGGGGCCACGGGCGCGGTGGGGTTTGAGAAGCTTTTCGAGCGGCTTGATGCGCTTGAAAAGCGGCTCGCGGCGATCGCCGAACGTGAAGAGCCGAAGGGTAAGGGTGAAGGTAGCGCGGGTGCGCGGGCGATTGCGGGGTCGCGCGGGGCGACGGAACCTCCGGCGCGGACGTTGGGTGAGGTGCGTGAGCGGATGAGTCGCAAGTATGAGCTTGCGAGCGATTGGTGAGGAGGCGGCGATGACGACGGTGATGAATGGGTCGGCGGGTGCGGATGATGAGATGGCGGGTGCGGGGTTGAATCGGGCGAAGGTGGTGACGCTGACGCAGGAAGATTTGGCGACGCTGTTTAGCGAGCCGTATCCGGTTTTGCGCGACAAGAAGATGCTGATCGTGCTGCTGCAGGTGGCGCTGGGGCTGTTGTCGGCGAACGGGTTGCTGGTGGTTCCGAAAGAGGTGCTGTTGACGCTGTCGATGCTGGTGGCGGGGCAGAGTGGCATTGACCTCATGCATGCGCGTGGGCGGGGCGAGGTGACGAAGCGCGGGGTGAGTGCGGCGGCGATTGGGCGGACGACGGTGCAGCTCTTTGTGGCGTTGCTCGTTCCGCTGTTTGCGGGGGGCTGCGTCGTGAAGAATCCGCTTGTCGAGACGCTTTCGAAGGTGGGTGTGACGACGGGCACAGCGGCGTATGTCGAGCGTGCGCGCGTCGAGATTCGTTCGGGTGAAGAACGCTTCGCGATGGAGTGCGTGGCAGACGAAGGTGACCCGCGGCACGAGTTGACGTGCGACGTCGAGTGAGACGACGCGAGCCGCGTGGTTCGGGTGAAGGCACCCGAGAGAACTGATGGAGAGAAGACTTCACCGCGTCGGCGGGCCTCGATGAGGGGCTGCGCTTTCGTGGTGTTTTGCGCGCTCGGCTGCATGTTGCGGCTGGGCCGCGATCACATGGCGCGAATTCGCGGGGCGAATTCG
>CAZXXB010000106.1:8107-9851 GCA_964644185.1 uncultured Myxococcota bacterium | reverse complement strand
ACGAGAGAGAGATGGGTGCAACGACACTTGCGACACTCGCGGATGTCATCAACGAGCAGGCCGAGGCGACGCTTCGCGTGCTCAAGGACAACGTCGAGGCGCGTCGCGCAACGGGTCTGGGCGTGCTGTCGGAGTTTATTCCGATGGCACCGGCCCCCACGGGAGACAAGATTCGCTGGAGCGTGCTGACGAACGGCGGTGCCGCCGATTCGTTCGACCTTGCGTCGGGCACGTACCAGAGCGCGCAGAACCAGAGCTACGCCGAGGCCGAGCTCGACTTCAAGGGACTGCACACCACGTTTCGCCTGATGCAGCATGCGCTCAACGCCGTTCGCGGCGGCACGCTGCGTGGCATCGGCGACCTCATCGCGCACAACGTCGATGAGGCGGTGCGCGACATTCTGCTGGAGATGGAGATTCAGCTCGCGGGCGACGGGTCGGGCAACGACATCGCTGGGCTCGGCGCGATCATTCAGGCTTCGGGCGAGTATGCCGGCATCGACGCGTCGACGCAGACGTATTGGCAGCCGCTGATTGATGCGACGGGTGGTGCGTGGAGCGACGAGAAGATGGAGGCATTTCTCGAAGCGTATCGCGGGCCGGGTCGCAACGGCACGGGTCGCGTGGCGGTGACGGGCTACCAGCAGTTTCACAAGATCGGGCGTGCGCTGAAGGATGATAATCCGGTGATGTACGTCTCGACGTCGGAGGTGGTCGCGGGGACGACGGGGATTCGCTACGAGTCGGTGGGTATCTACCCCGTGGCGGGCTACTCGAACGCGCGGCTTGATCTGTTCGACCCTGCGGACATGAATGTGCTCGTGCTGCAGGACCTGACGACGGTGGAGCTTGGGCGCTCGGGTCACTACCGTGAGTTTGCGGTGACGCTCGAGTGCAACACGCGTTGTCGTTCGCCGAAGAACACGGCGGCGATGACCGGCCTCACCTAAGCTCGGGGCTGTGCGTTGTCGGCCCTCACCCTGTGCGTGATGCACGGGGTGGGGGCTTTTTTGTTGGTGAAGTGTGGAGGTTGAAGATGGCGAAGAGCGTGAAGCGTGGCGAAGGTCGTGGCGCAGGTGAAGGTCGTGGCGCGGGTGAAGGTCGTGGGGTGGATGACGGTCGTGGTGCGGGTGACGACGGGGGTGGCAACGAGCATGAGTTTGAGCGGGAGGGCGAGAACGGTGACGAGCACGAGGGCGAGAAAGCAGCGTTTCTGGCGGCGATGGATGATCGCAATCTGCGCGAGGTGGCCGAGGTGGCGCTCAATGCCCGTGAGGTGTTTTTGACCGATGAGCAGCGCTCGCTGTTGTCGCGGCTATGCGCGCGGGTCAACTCGTCGCGGCGTTCGGTGACCGAGTGGTTTTATCTGCTGGCGCGCGACGCTTCGAGTGAGCTGCTCGATTCGCCGTCGGGTGGTCGGTTCGCGCATTTCGCGGCGATGGCGGAGGCTGAAGAGACGGTGACGATGGCGATGGTGCGGGTTCCGAAGCTGATTCGCGTCGCCGGCAAGTTCGATGGGACGGTCGCGACGGTGGTGATACCGAAGGCGAAGGGGCGCGAGGCGACGGTGCTGCCGATGAGTTTGTTTGCGCCGCGCGAGGTGGGGGTGCGGGCGGCGTTGTTCATGCTGCAGCAGTATCCATTGTGTTTTGTCGAGACGCGGCGCGCGGGTGGTGCGGCGAGCGTGTGAGGGGGTGGCGATGACGTTTGTGCATTTTGGCGGGCACTTGCCCCGCGAGGTGGC
>CAZXXB010000106.1:0-8097 GCA_964644185.1 uncultured Myxococcota bacterium | reverse complement strand
TCGTGCGCGTATCAGGTGGCGGCGCTCGTGCTGGTGGACGAGGGGGGGCGCGAGGTGCTGCTCCACGAGGGCGACACGGCAAGCGCGAGCGAGTTCTTCCCGGATGGAACACCCATCACGGGCGGTGGATTGAGCGTGACGGTGACGCCGGGCAGCGCGGCGATTGGTCTTGCGTGGGATGTCTCGAATACGGCGGTCTATCGGCTGATGGAGGGGTATCGCGCGCGGGTGACGATCGAGGCGGCTTCGGCGTTACGCACGTTTGTGCGTGAGGTGTTTTTTGATGTGGTGCGGCAGCCGTTTGTGCCGTCGATTTCGGTGGCGCAGTTTCCACCGCATCTGACGCACGCGGCGAGTGAGGGCGACTTTGCGCGCATTTTGCAGATCGCGTTCACCGAGTTTTCGGCGTGGTTGCGGGCGACGGTGCGACTTGATCAGCGGATGGGTGATGCGTGGCGGGCGTATTACGCGACGCCGTCGCCGCGAGGGTTTCTGGCGCGTGGTGCGCGTGAAGAGCGACACCGTCCGGCGCTTGTCATGTCGATTGCCGACGCGAACGAGTGCGTACGTCACTGGGCGCTGAAGCTCGCGTACCGTGAGGCGATGTTGCGGGCGGGTGATGTGTGGGCGGCGCAGCTTGAGATGGCGGCGGCGGATCTCGAAGAGGCGAAGCGTCGGCTGCTGGCGACGATGCGTTACGACGCCGATGAGACGGGAGCGCTTGCGAAGGCGGAGGATGCGGCGCTGTACGGGCCGATGGGGGTGATGCGGCGATGACGCGAATCGTAGAGGCGGTGGGGACGTTTTTGCAGCAGCTCGAGCTCGTCGATCCGGAGCCGGAGTTTGGCGGCGGCGAGGCGCGCAGCCGGTTTGCGCAGGTGTCGGGGTTGCTCGGTGCGGGCGAAGGGGCGCGCGGGGCGGCCGACCGGGCGGTGACGCTGCGGCTCGATGGGGCGACGGGTGCGGTGGCGTGGCGCTCGGATGAAGCGCGTCGGGTGCGGATGACGTTTGGGTGCGAGATTGGCTACGTGGCGCGCGGGGGTGAGAGCCTTGCGACGCTTTCGGTGCGGATGGCGGGCGACTTTGAGCGGATCGCGTTCTGGGTTTCGGGCGCGGGGCTTGCGGAGGCGATGGGGGTCGAGCGCATCGAACTGACGGGGGCGCGGTTTACGGTTGAGCCGACGCGCGAGCGCATCGTGCTCGAGCTTGCGCTGTCGATGGAGTACGAGCTGACGGAGGCGATGGGATGAGCGGATCGAATGTGAATGTGTTTGCGCTTGAGTACGCGCGCGAGACGACGTTTAGGGTGGCGGCGACGACGGGGTTTCAACGGGTGCGTGTCACGGCGAAGCCGACGGCGCGACTGACGCTTGAACAGGCGGGGGCGAGTGAGACGGCGTATGCGTTGTCGAATGCTGCGTCGGTGCGTGGGGCGAAAGGTGGGTCGTTGACGTTTCGCGTGGCGCTGCGCGCAGGCGATGGGTACGAGGGTGAGCTTTGCGACCTGTTTGAGCTCGCGGGGATGAAGGCGGCGACGAGTGAGAACGAGGCGTTGAGCGGGCTCGATGTGCTGGCGACGGTGCGTGAGCCGGAAGACCTTGTGAACCTGCCGACGGCGACGTTTCGCCTGACGACGCCAGGGACGACGTTGACGCTGACCGGATGCGCGTTGAACTTTCGCATCGTGGGTGGTGCGGGTGGTCTTGCCGAGGTCGAGTTTACGGCGACATGCGACGGGTATGAGGTGGGGGCCGAGGTGAGTCCGCAGTCGCTTGCGGCGTCGAGCGAGACGGCGCTGCGGGCGCTTGGGGCGCTCGTGCGCTACGAGGGTGAGTCGCTCGCGTGCGCGAGTCTTGAATTTGCGCGTGGGCTGAACCTGCAAGAGCAAAAAGACGTGGGCGCGACGAACGGGCGTGCGGGGTTTTTTGCGGCCGACTCGTCTTCGATGCGGCTTGCGGCGACGCTGTACCATCACACGACGAAGTTTGGGCACGGCGAGGTGGCGACGACTCGCGATGTGCTGGTGCGGTTCGGTGGTGAGACGGGGGCGCGGGTCGTGGTGTGGGTTCCGAAAGCGGATGTGCGTTTCGAGCGTGCCGAAGAGGGTGGACTTCTCGCGATGAAGCTTGCGGCGGTGCCGACCTATGCTCCGAGCGAGGCGGGTGATGTGTTGATTGGCATTGCGTAACGACGGTCGCGAGAAACAGGCGGCATCGAGAGACAAGAGGCATCAGGAGGTGCGGGATGGCAGCGATGATTCGCTCGCGTGCGGCGAAAAGCGTGCGCGTCGAGCTTGGTTCGTGTGGTTCGATGACGGCAACCGTGAAGCCGCTTCGCTACGGCGAGCGGCAAGCGTTTTTGAGCGCGATTCGGGCGGCGTGCAACGAGGCCGAGCGTGAGTTCGACGCGGTTGCCGAGGCGGTGCTTGGGCAGGGTGATGAGGGTTATGCGGCGGCGCTTGAAGCGGCATGTGCCGTCGGCGAGGAAGGGGCCGATGGGCGCGCGTCGGTGTTGCAGGGAAAAATGCGCCTTTCGCGGCGCGTCGGGTGTGACCTTGCCGGCAGCATTTGCGCGAAGCTGATGCCAACCTATCGCGCGTTGTGTCGCGTGGGCCTTGCGGGGCATGACGAGCTTCACGATGAGGCGGGCGCAAAGGTGGCGTTTGTCGTTGAGCGCGACGGGCGTGCGGGTGATGGGCGTGATGGTGAAGGGCGTGACGTGGTGAGCGAGGCGACGCTCGACGCGTATGAGATGCTGGAGGCGGATGGACTTCCGCTCATGGCGTGGCTTGCGCAGGCGGTGCTGCGCGAGAACCAGATCGACGACACGACAAAAAAAGCCTCGCGCCCGCCGTGCTGACGCTTTTGGGGCGCGATGGCGGGCGCTTTTCGTGCGCGACGTGCGATGCGACACGGCGCAGGCTGAATCGCTGCGGGTTTGCGGGGTATGCGGCGGCGGCAGAGCCGCTGTTTGTCATCGAAGGCGAGCCGTATTGGCAGTGTCCGACGTCGCTTGCGAGCGCGCTGACGGGTGACGCGACGACGGCGGCGTTGCACCTTTCGCGCGGGTTGATCGATGGGGCGGCGTTGCATGAGGCCGACGCGGTGATGGTTGATGCGGTGCTGATTGCGCACGAGATGTTGATGCGCGTGAAGGCGACGGGTGTAGAGGCGCGACGCTCGACGGGGGCAGCGGCGACGCGAGAGGAAGAGGGGGGTGCGGGTGATGCGGTCGTACTTTGAGCGTCTGGAGTGGGGGCTCGATGAAGCGGGCGACAGTGAGGCGTTTGGCGAGGCCGAGGTGCAGCTTGCCGAGCTTGTCGAGGGTTCGTTCGTTGAGCGGGGCGTCGTTGCGGCGAGTGTGTCGTATGGCGCGGGGTTGATGCAGGGGCTTGGCGCGGCGCTTGGCGAGGGGCTCTCGGCGATTGGGGACAACGGCTATGCGGCGGGGTACGACAGCGCGCGCAATCGGTTTGTGATTGTGGCGACGAGCGCGTCTCCGATTGCGTTTCGCGTGAAGCTGACGGGGGCGAGTGGTGCGGCGGCGTTTGCGGGCCAGGTGCTGGGGCTGACGCCAGACCTCGACTACTACGCGATACCGGTTGATGGGGTGCTGACGGTGACGGGCGGCTCACAACCGTCGATCGTTTATGCGCCGCGGGTCGGGCTTGCGCGTGAAGATGTTGGGCGTGAGGCTATCACGATACGGACGACTTCGTGGGAGGGGACGCTCGTGACCGATGGGGTGCCGGCGTTGCAGCGGTCGGTGCGGTTAGGGTTTGAGCCCCTTACGCGCACGCAGGTGTACGCGATGCTGGCGGTGACGGCGGGCGGCGACGATGTGCGCAACGAGAGTTGGGAGTCGTTCTGGCAGGTGGTGCGCCCTGGTCTGCGGGTTGCGTATCGCGATGCACGGCGACTTGTGCGCGACGATGCGACGGTGCAGGCGGGTTCGACGAGCGCGACGACTCTGCTCGATCTGGTGGAGACTCCGCGTGGTGGACGCTACGCGGGGGCCGAGATGGTCGTGACGCGCGGGGCGGGGTTTGGGCAGCGCAGGCGTATCGCGACGAATGACGGCAACACGTTTTTGCTTGAGACGCCGTGGGCGACGGGCGCAACGCCGCTCGAAGGCTCGAAGGTTGCGATTGTGTCGCCGACGCTGACGGGGGTGCTTTCGGGTGAGAGCGCGCGGGGTCTCGGCGTGACGCGGCTCGATACGCGGGCAGAGTTGTACGGGCTCAACGTGGAGCTGCGGCTCGATGGGTAACGCGGGTGCGTGACCGCGACGGAGGGGTGTGATGCTGCGAGAGGCGGAACGCGCGCGGGTGAAGCGCGGCGGTGTGTTTGTGCTGGTGCAGGGTTTGCCGCTTGGGTTTGGGGTGAGCGGCACGTTGAGCGAGGTACCGCGCGAAGGGACGGTGCCACGGAGCGCGCTGTTTGATGCGTTGCGGTCGGGCAGTGCCGCCAATGTGCGCGAGGGGGCGGTGCCGATTGTGCCGGTGCTCGTCGAGGGTGCTTATCCGCAACTGGGTGAGGAGCGGATCGATGTACAGAGTGGGCGGCAGGGGCTCGCCAACCTGACGTTTGAGGTAGCGGCGACGGCGGCGACGCGCGGGTTGTTTGCGTATCGACGTGAGGCGTTGACGACGCTTGCGGCACCGATTGAGGCGAGTGACGACGAGTATGTGGTGGTTCCGCTACGGGGTGATGTGCGCGGCGCGTTGAGTGTCGGCGACGTGGTGTACTGCGGGCGCGAGACGTTGCGGGTGCGTATCGTGGCGGAGGTGTACGACGAAGAGGCGGGCACGACGGCGGTCGCGTTTGATCGTGGGCAGTGTGGTAGTGAGCGGGGTGCGTTGCAGGTGGGGTTTGGGGTGTACCAGTCGCCGCCGTACCTTGCGGGGCGTCGGGTGCTGCTGGTGCGCACACTCGAAGGTGAAGAGGCGCCGACGGCGTTGTGGCGTGGTGCTCTCGCGCGGGTGAATCCGGCGATGGGGGGGACGCTGTTTCGGTGTGAAGCGGAGGGGTTTCTGGCGCGCGAGGTCGAGCACGCGATCGGGCTCATGGGGTATGAGCGGGCGTGGGTGACGGGGATTTTTACGGGGGTGCCGGGGGACGTTGAGGCGTCGTATTTCGTCTATGAGGGCGAGGCGTCGGCGCGGGCGGATTTGCGTGGTGCGGCGAACCTGACGGGGCGCGATGAGATGCGTTACGTGCAGGTGGAAGATGAGATTGTGCGGCTCGATGAACCGTTGCCGCATGAGACGGGAATACCCGACGGGGTGGCGGGGCTTGGGCTCGTGATGCGGGTCGCTGATCGTGACCGCGGGCAGTTTGGGACGAGCTGGACGGAGAGCACGGCGTGGGGTGACGCGGTGACGGGCGCGAGTGATACGCGTGCCTCGCGGGCGAATGCGGCGGAGTGGTTGCGGCGCAACGCGAGTGAGTTGTCGCTGCATGCGCTGATGGTGGTTGAGGGGCATCCGTCGCGGGTGGCGTTGCAGTTGTTGCGGTCGGGCGGTGGCGGCGACGACGGGTACGACGTGTATGCGTATGGTGCGGGCGCGGGTGTGAATGATGTGGATGCGGCGGCGTTTGAGCAGCTCGTCGAAGAGCATCGGTCGTTTCGTTGTCGGGTGATTGGGGGGCTCGATGGGAAGGTGTTTTTGCCGGTTGCGGCGGCGCGCAAGGTGCTGGCGTCGATGGGGGCGCATCTGACGACTGACGCGTTGGGGCGGTTGCGTCCGGCGTTGTTTGGGCGTGAGGCGGCGCCGCTTTTGCCAACAACGGCGTCGCTCAATGCGGGTGTGCTGGTGATGCTGGCTGGCGATGAAGTGCGATGGCCCGATGTGGGGTATCCGCTTGAGCAGACGGTGACGGCGGTTGAGATTCAGACGGAGGGTGACCCGCTCGATGGGTATGCGCCCCGTGTGCGCGACATGGTGCGCGGGGCTGAACTCGAGGTGTTTCACGATGGTGAGCGGGTGGTGGCGCTCGATGCGACGACGTTGATGACGGGTGGTTCGACGGTGACGCCGACGCGGGCGAAGCTGACGGCGAGGGCGTTTACGTGGTTGTCGCGGTATGGGCGTCCGGTGCCACGGGTGTCGTTCACGGCGGGTCTCGACGCATCGACGGTGTCGGTGGGCGATGCGCTTTCGGTTGATTTTTCGGGGGTGCCGGGGCTCGCGAACCCAGAGACAGGGATGTCGGGGTTTGGTGAGGCGACGGTGGAGGTGGATGGCCGGTCGGTTGATCTGGCGCGTGGCATCGTGGTGCTGACGGGTGCGCTCGTCGAGCGTGAGGCGGGGTCGCGGGTGGGGCTTGTTGCTCCATCGTTGCTGGTGACGGGGGTGACGGGTGTCGGCAATGGCAGCGTCGTGAGCGTGGCTGCGCATCGGTTTGTGCCAGAGGGGAGCGACAACGTGCGCGGAGCGAGTGACCTTGCGCACTTTGGCGCGGGCGATGGGGTGCGGTTTTATGTGGCCGACGAGGGGCGGTATCGCGGGGCGGGTGCAGTTGCGCGGGCGCTGGGGTTTACCGCGACGAGCTTTGTGTTGAGCGAGGTGCCTGAGGTGCTTTCAGGTGACCCGCCCGAAGTGGGTGACGTGGTCGAGTACGCGACGTGGGATGTGAGTCGCGAAAGCGAGCGGCAGCGGCATTGCGTGCATCTTGCGGATGACGGGGCGACGGCGAACGTGAACGAAGGCGACGAGCGGCTGATCGGCGAAGAGCCGTTTTTGCTGGCGGCGGAGATGGTGTGACGATGAGCGAGACGAGCTTTGTGAATGACGTGGCGTCGCCTGCCGACGCGGGCGAGCGGGTGATCGACGATGGGTACTTTGAGGGGGCGGGGGCGGGGCAGCCGTTTTCGGCGTTTTTGCTGTCGCATCTCGCGCGGTTTGCGCATCACACGTACGTGAAGCTGACGAACAAGTCGCCGGATGAAGAGCGGGTGCGGGTCTATCGCGCCGAGGCGCCATTTGGGCATCGGCACGGTGGGGCAGTTGAGGGCGATGACGACGGGGTATTCGTGGCGAGTCAGCTCTTTGCGTATGGGGTGCGTCCGCTGCGCGATGGGCGGTTGATTCAGGGGCGGTCGATCATTCGTCGGTCGCCGCTGTTTTATGTTCCGGTGCTGACGCAGGACGCGACCGATGTGGATCGGTTTGTCGTGAGTGGTGAAAAGCCGGCGACGTTTATGGGGGTGATGCCGGGGCCAGGTGCGAATCGGGCGCGGGTGTTTTTTTTGTGGATGCTGACCGACCTCGTGGGTGATGCGCCGACGGCGGGGTTGTCGGTTTCGGTTGTGCTGACGCTGACGAATCTCACGACGGGACACACGGTGACGCGCGAGGTGTTGAGCGGGCCCGATGGCTGGGTGTGGACGGAGCTGACGGCCGAGACGCTGCTCGTGATGAACCCGCTCGTCGAGAACAACGTGACGTTGACGGCGAAGGTGGCAGAGGCTGGCGATGCGTATGCGTATGCGCTGAGCGGCCTTGGCGTGACGTTTTGCGAGGAGCAGGGATGATGCGTGTGCGCGACTTGTTTGCGTGGGTGAGCGATCGCGATGTGGAGTCGCGTCGCGCGGCAACGGCGGATTTGGTGCAGCGGGTGACGGGGCTCATTGAGACGTTGCGCGTGATGTGCGACGCGCGTGGGAATCCGGTCGATGCGGGGGCCGTCGATGCGCGGTACGGGCACAACCACGGGTACGGCATCTACGGGCTTGCGCTCGACTGCATTGGCAGCGATGGGGTGATCGAGCGGACGTTGAGTGGCGAAGAGGCCGAGCTGTGCGGGCGGCACATACGCAAGCAGCTTGTGTATGTGTCGGGCGGGTTTGCTCCGATTGCGGCGGAGGTGAACGTGGGTGGGCCGGATGTGTCGGCGCGGGCGAGCATGCATGGGCACCCGATGCTGGATGTGCGGTTTTTGGCCGACCCGGGGACGATTTCGGTGACGGTGCGGATGCGGGTGGCGCTTGCGGTGGTGGGTGAGCCGCGGTGGTCGCTGAAAGCTCGGGTCGGCGTGGGGGCGGAGTTTCCGATGGCGGTGATGCCGGGTGCCGACCGGTCGAGTGACCCGGGTG
>CAZXXB010000105.1:10177-11968 GCA_964644185.1 uncultured Myxococcota bacterium | reverse complement strand
CGAGTGGAGCCTCTTTCGAGCGCGCATCCGACCGCAGTGCAACGCCACCGAGTTCAAGCATGTTCAAGATGTTGGTGAACGTCAGCTCGAACTGCAACGAAAACCCCAACACATCGAATGCCGATAGGGGCAGGGCCGATTCGAGTGTCACAAGCGGCAATGCGCGTGCACGGAGGGCGTGTTCAAGGTCGGGCCACGGGGCGAAGCAGCGCTCTGCGGCGAGGCCTGGTGTGCGATTGATGATGTCGTAGAGTATCCGCACCCCGAGATGACTCATGCCGATTTCGTACACATCTGGAAAACAGAGCGCCATGCGGCAGCGGGCCGATGCGAAGCGGCCTTCGGCTGCGCCGTACTCACCGCCGACGTAGCGGGCTGGACGCTCAACGTCGTGCAAAAACGGGCGGTATGGGTGCGCGCGAAAGTGAGCGTGCTCACGGGCTGCGAGCGTTGCTGCATCGGCGGGTACGCCCGCAATGTCGAGAGAACTCGCCGTTGCGGGGTCGTGGGTCACGTATTGGGGGGCCTTGGGGTCGTGCGAGACGGTCATGCAAATAACTCCTGCGGCGAGTTGAACGCCGCGCCGGGTGCGCTTAGTAACTCACCTCGTGGCGTGCCACAATCTATTCGCCGCGCGTGCGGCGACAAAGCCTCTGCACGTTGGAGAAGACTACACGAATGTCTGCATCGCCTGAATCACTCTGGCCAGTCGTTGGCGGACCGGTTCGTGTCGTGAGTGCGCACGAGTTCGCCTCCGCGGTCGCCGCGGTGAGTGGTGCCGAGACGGCGACGCTTCGGTTGCCAGAGACAATGGTTTTTGGGTGCGGCGCGAGCGTGAATGCGCTTGAGATCGTTGCGCCGCTTTCGTCGCGCGTCTTTGTCGTGGCGTCGCCGTCGCAGCGCATTGCAGCCGAAAGACTCGCAACCGCGTTGACAGCGTCGGGTCATTCAATTGAGTTGGCGGCGACGCACGGAGAGCCCGAGATTGCCGAAGTCGATCGCCTCGTCTCCGTCGCCCGAGCGTTTTCTGCGACGCGCGTTGTTGGCGTCGGCGGTGGCAGCGCGCTCGATGCGGCCAAGGCCGTAGCAGCGCTCGTCACCAATGATGGTAGCGTCGGCGACTACCTCGAAGACGTCGGCACGGGTCGCGTGATTGAGCAGCCCGCATTGCCGTTTGTGGCGATGCCGTCAACGGCGGGCACGGGCACCGAGGCGACACCCAACGCGGTCATCACCGCACCCGCGCACAAGCTCAAACGTAGCGTTCGTCATGCCTCGATGCTGCCGCAGGTGGCGGTGCTCGACCCGCTTCTTACGTTGAGTTGTCCGCGCGAGACGACCCTCGCGAGTGGGCTCGATGCGTTGACGCAAAATATCGAAAGCTACCTCACCCGTAAGGCGGGGCCCGCGACCGATGCGCTCGCGTTGACGGGGATACGTCTGATAGCGGGCGCGTTGCACAACGTGGTGAACAAGCCCGACGACGTCGAGGCACGCAGCGCGATGTTGCGTGCCTCGTTCTATTCGGGGGTGACGCTTTCAAACGCTGGTCTTGGGGCCGTGCACGGACTCGCACCTCCATTGGGCGCGGCGTGTGGGTTGCCGCACGGATTCGCGTGCGCGGTGATGCTGCCTTCGGTTACGGCGCACAACGCGACGCGAATTCTCGCAGACAGTTCACACTCGCACCGTCCGCGCATCGCGAAGCTGGTCGAGGCTCTGACGGGGGTGCAGCCGTCATCCGGCGTTCCGCCCATTACCCTTGTGAACGAGGTGCGCCGCTACTTCGGC
>CAZXXB010000105.1:3690-10159 GCA_964644185.1 uncultured Myxococcota bacterium | reverse complement strand
GTGCCGCGTCTTGGCGACTTCGGCGTCACGCGTGCCGACTTTGACTTTCTCGTCGCCAACTCGCGAGGGGGGTCAAGCATGCGCGGTAACCCGGTCGACTTGACCGACGCCGAACTGAAAGCTCTTCTGGTTGAAGCGTTGTAGGCACGCGCGTGCGGCGGGGCAGGGGGGCTACTTCGCCTGCGATACGCGGGCACCGTCGATGGGGCGCAGCTTCCAGTATCCACGTGTGTAAAGCTCGACAATCTCACGCAACCAATCGGCATTCTCGGGTCCCCACAACCCGGTCGGAAAGATTACCCCTGTGGGTACGTTGAATGCGCCGTCGAAGCGCTTGCGGTTGCGCAACGTGATTTCGACCGTGCCGTAGCGTTCATCGACGATTGCGTCGGCGATTTGCGACGCGTCGAGAATCAACTCGAGCGGTTCGCCTTCTTCTTCGGCGATCATCAATCCGCGGGGGCGCAACTCGATCACGGCGGCGAAACGGTACTGGCGCACGAAGAGGTTTTGCAGCGCGAGTCCCATGAGCCACATCGGTATCAGCACGGCGAAGACGCCCCACAATCGCGGAAGTATGCCAAAGCGGCTGGCGACGAGCGCGATGACGAAGACCATCGTTGTCTGCGCGGCGGCCATGTAAAACTTGAGGCGCGGGTGTCGTTTGTAGACGAGGCGCGAGCGCATTGAGAAGCGATCAAAGCGCGCCTCGCGCGACGGCTCGACGCGCACGATGTCATTGCCGATGCGGTTGACCCGCACATCGGCGGGTACCGGGGGCTTGAGTTCAGTCATGAGACGCAAAACTTCACTACGCATCGCGGCGAGAGAATACGCCTTGTTTGCGTGCGGTCAACTGCTATCTCGCCGTTGGCGTTGCCGGGTTGAGCAGGTGCAGGTCTGACGCGCATCAAAGCAGGCGCAACTGCTGGCCCTTGCGGCGAAACGTGTTGACCGTTGCCGAGTCGCCCGGAAACCGCGTCACGAGGCCGTACTTGTCGCAAAACGTCTCAAACATCGCGGTGACAGAATTCCAGCGCTCGCCTTCTCCACGCATTCGGTCGCCGAAAGCCGACCTGTTGCGGACGCCGCCCTTCATGTCTTCGATGGCACGCAACACCTTGTCGGCTCGTAACGGAAATTGCTCGCGCAAACGCTCTTCGAAGACGACGTTCACCTCACGCGGCAGGCGCACAATCGACAGAAATGCGCCCGTCGCGCCTGCACTCGCCGCACGGCGCAAGATTTCGGGGATAGCCATGTCGTTGAGGCCCGGCATCACTGGCGCGAGAGAGACGGCGACGGGTATTCCGGCGCGCGAAAGCTCTTCGATGATGCGAAACCGACGGGTGATCGTCGGGGCACCGGGCTCGATTTTGGCGGCGTCGTTGTCATTTGCAAACGCGATGCTCACGTTGACGCGCGCTGCCGCGTCGCGCGCGAGCGTCTGCAAGACATCAATATCGCGCGTCACGAGCGTGCCCTTCGTGATGATGCTTACGGGGTTGGCGTGCTCGGCGCACAGTTCGAGACATCCACGCGTGAGGCGAAAGCTCGCTTCGAGCGGCTGGTAGCAGTCGGTGTTCCCCGAAAAGACGATGTGCTCGCCGTTCCACGACGGCTTCGCGAATGCGTCGCTCAGCAGTTCGACGGCGTTGGTTTTGACGATGATTTTTCGGTCGAAGTCGGTACCAGCACCAAATCCCCAGTTCTGGTGGCTCGTACGGGCATAGCAGTAGGCGCACCCGTGATAGCAGCCGCGATACGGGTTGAGGCTGAAGCGAAACGGCACATCGGGGCTGTCGTTCTCTGAGAGGATACTCTTTGCGCGCTCACGAAGCACAACCACGCCGGTTTCACCCGCCGGCTCGTCTCGAATGAGCACGTTGGGGTCGAATCGGTTCGGTGGGTTACTGACGGTGATGACTTTGCGCGCCATCGGGAAAGGCTACACGCATGTTCCCCCAACTCGCAACACCTGAACAATGCGTGCGAACCGATGCGAAACGTGCCTCGCGGTCGAATAACTGGATGAATGTACAGCGACATGCGGTTTTTTACACTTTGAACTCGCGAAGTGCTGCGCACCTGTGTTAGTCATCGAGAGTGGTGGGAACAGAGACGGTCGATGCGTTTTGATGCGCGCAGGTGAACACAGTGGCTTCGAGAATCTACACGCGAACAGGCGATGCAGGCGACACCGGGCTCGTTGGGGGCGACCGCGTGCCCAAAGACTCGGTGCGCGTCGAGGCCTACGGCTGCGTTGACGAGGCCAACTCGTGGGTCGGCGTGGCCCGCGCCTACGTGGACGATGCTGCGCTCGGCGCCGCGCTCGAATACGTTCAGCACCGTTTTTTCAACTGCTCATCAAACCTTGCGACTGTGCCCGGTTCGGGCTTCGAACCGACCAAGGTGACCGAAGAAGACGTGGCGTTTCTCGAAGCGGCGATTGACCGTTACGAGACTGCTACGGGTGCTTTGCGCTCGTTCGTACTTCCAGGCGGAAGCAAAGCTGCCGCCTACCTTCACGTCGCGCGCACCGTGTGCCGCCGGGCAGAGCGCAGCATCGTTGCATTGAAGCGAACCGAGCCCGTCGATCCGCTCGTGCTCAAATTCGTTAACCGCTCGTCTGATTTTCTTTTCGCGGCAGCGCGCTACGCCAATAGCCTTGCCGGTCAGCCAGATGTCGAGTGGAAGCATGGCGCGGTACCGCCAATGCTTGGCTGACGGTGGGCGACGAAATCTGCGACAGAGTGACAACCCCAAAAAAAAAGCCCTCGTCTGAGGGCTTTTTGTTACGGGTGAGAGCGAGGCTTTGCCGTCTGCGAACCTGAGTTGGTTACGGCGCCGCCGCGGCGCTACCGGTAGTCAGCTTCTCGTCTTTGACGACGGCAAGCTCAATGCGATCGAATCCGCGAATGTTGCAGGTGTACATGACCTTCTGCAGCATCTTGAACTCGATGCCCTCGTGCGCACGAATCACGACCGGGAAGCCCGAGCCTGCCTCAGATGCGCCTTCAGGGATGTTGCCCTTCGCAATCATGTCATCTTTGCGAATCTGCAAGAGGTCAGAGAGGCCGGCGAGCTCAGGCACGTCTTTGTCGGCGTACTCTTCAAAGTTCGGCTCCGCGAGCTGGCCTTCCATGTAGACGGCAGCCTCGGTCACGGCGACCTCGGTCTCGTATGGAAGCTCATCGTCGCTGAGCGAACGGGGCAGTACAAGCTCTGCGCCCTGGTACTTGGCGAAGCTCGCCACCATGGTCTGCATCAGCAGGTAGACGTTCATCACGATCATCATATCGATCATCGGGATGACGTTGACGTTGACCTGATCGACCTTCTTCGAGTGTTCGGCGATCTTCTTGTGGCGTCCGAAAATCACGGTGCACGTCCTCGTGTTTCAATCAAACGGATGAATCGGGCTCAGCTTGCGGCGGGGCCGACCGATGTCGTAACCCTGCACGCAGAACCTTGCTGGGGCTTACGAAGTCTGCCCCGTGTCAGTCAGCGAAATCGACGGAAAGAGCGGCAGGCGAACAATCTGCGCCGAGCCGATGCCCGATACGCGCTCACGTACTGCATCCATCGCGTGAATGACGTCGCTGTACTTCGTGTCGCGCTCAACTTCGATGAGCGCGTCTTCGTGTTCCTGATACTGTTCTTTGACTTCTGCCAGCACGCTCGTGAGCTGGTCGAAGTCGTAGGTTTGATCTGGACGCAAGGCAACTTCCTGAAGGGTCGTGCCAAGCCCCGTTTCAACCGTCACGACGAAACCCGAATCTTTGAGCATCTTGATGCGCAGCGACTTGATCGCGGCGGGGTCTGGCTCTTCCTGCTCTTCGGGGTTCGACGGACCGAAGACAGGCATCCCCGCGTTGATCGCCGCAGCATCTTCGAACACTGACGACGCGAAGTTCGTCAAGAGGAAGATGAGCAGCATCAGAAGCAGGTCAATCATCGGGATGACGTTGACGTAGATTGAACCCTTTTTCGGGTCGCCGGTATCTCCACCGCCCGCCATCTTGCGCTCCTTGGGTTGACGATTGGGGTCAAGCCGCCTTCACAGGGCCTTCACGGGATGTGAAGACGGCACGCCATGTCACTCGTTGCGAATCAGACTTCGCCCGACTGCTCCGCCTTCTTGATGCGGAACAGGTTGACCACCGCAGCGCTCGTGACCTTGATGTCATCGACGAGCGCGATGCTCTTCGCCGAGAAAAAGCTGTGAGCCACGACGCACGGAATCGCGATGGTGAGACCCAGCGCGGTAGCGTTCATCGCGGTCGAGATGCCTTGCGACAGCAGCGACGCCTTCTTCGCGGGTTCAACGCCGGCGACGGCGCGGAACGAGATGATCATGCCTTCGATGGTGCCGAGAAGTCCGATGAGAACCGCGGCGTTCGAGAGCATCGCGAGGTATGGCAAGCGCTTTTCGATCTGCGGAATCGCATCGAGGCTCGCTTCGTCCATGGCCTGCTCGATGTCGATGACGCGAAACTCAGCCTTCAGAAGGCCGGCCTTCACGACGTTCGACAGGGGCTTGTCATCGCAGTAGCGAATCGCTTCGTCGACTTTGCCGGCGAGCACGCGCTTCTGGATTTCGTTGAAGAACTTCTTCGCGTCGACGTGGTACTTCACGTAAAGCGAGAAGCCACGCTCACCCATGAGGGCCAGCGCGAAAACGGCGACGACCATCTGAATGTAAAATTCGACCGTGCCGAGCTGGTAGAGTTCACGAATCGCCGTAATCATCGCTGCCGAACCTCCGTAAAGCCTTTAAGACTGCGCCTGTGCGCTGCTTCCGTTTCTGACGTGACGACTGCCAACAACCGATTCAGTCGGTGGTCTGCACCCGCCTTGAGCCCCGTACTACTCTCGCGTCACCCAAAAGCGAACTTTTTCGCTTTCTTTTCACGCGCCGAAAACCCGCACCGGGCCTTCGCTTTGTGAAGTCTTGCGGGCAACCGCTTTAGCAACGCCGCGATGGTTTGTCGCGGTACCCCGCGTGACACGCCTTCCGCGAGGCAACTCGTGTTCGCGTGAACGCCGACGTTGCTTTGCACGACCGCCTGTTCGGGAGACCGATTTGCGAGGTGATGGTGACCCGTTCTGCAACGCGCCACCAGCATGACTGCCTCGGTGAACCGACTCAGGCAACGCTAGAGCGGAGAGCAACTAGCACGCGGTCAAAACGAGTGTCAATAGTGGGTTTGCCTTGTCGCGGCGCGGCATTTCGACTTTTCTGACCTTTTTTCTTGCGTGGCCCATCGCCGGAAGGCGCGTTGCCGAGTTGCGCCCTACGGCACGCGCCACGACGCGAGCCTCACCCCGCGACGTTCTCGGAATCGCCCTCGTGGTCGCGAGATACCCACGTGATGCGTCGCACATCGTCGGCAACCCACTCGAGCCGTACATCGAACCGTCTCTGAGCCCGCGTTGCGTCGAGCGCCGCTTGCACAGGTTCGGGCCATTCAACGACGACAACGCCTTCAGCCAGCGCGCCGTCGAGATCGATGCCTTCCGCGAATGGGTCGGCGGTATGCTTCGCCCCTGCCCCGGTTTCGAGAAGGCGGTAAAAATCGCAATGAAAAAGAGGGGTTATGCCGAAATGTTGATGGGCGAGGGTGAACGTCGGGCTCGATACCCCCTCTCTCGACGCGATACCCATCCCCCGAGCGATTCCCCGCGTAAAACACGTTTTTCCGGCACCCAGATCGCCATAGAGCAGCACGAGGTCACCGACGCGCAAGTTGCGCCCAAACGACGCGCCAAGTGCCTCGGTCTCGTCGCTCATGCTGGTTGTCGCCGCGAACGACGTAACCGGCACTGACACCGGATTGGCAGTCGTTGAGATCACGATTGCTCGCCTCGCCGTTGCGGCGCTGGAGGTTGTTCGAGCGCGACGAATGCCGAAGCAAGCGCCTCGACGATATCTGTCGCCGTGAGCGAACGCTGCCCCAGTCGGGCGGCAACCGCATCACCCGCTACCCCATGCACGTGCGCGGCTGCGACTGCTGCTGCAAACGCGTCGGCCCCTCCCGCGAGCAGAGCCCCGACGATTCCGGCGAGAACATCGCCGCTACCGGCAGTGCCCATGCCAGAGTTGCCGGTGATGACGACGGCGATACGACCGTCGTGGTGAGCGACAATCGTGCCCGCACCTTTGAGAATTACGGTGACGCGATGTTGCGCGGCGAATGCGCTGGCGGCTGCGATGCGGTTTTTTTGTACCTCGCCGGTCGATGTGCCGATGAGTCGCGCCATCTCGCCCGGGTGAGGGGTAAGTACGACCGGGCGCTCGTGCCGAGATGTGGCGTGAGCCAGCAAAGTGTCTCTCTCGTCGTCACGCTCGGCGAGGAGGTTGAGTCCATCGGCGTCGATGCAAAGAGGCGCATCGTGCGCTGAAAGAAAGGCACGCAGGGTCGCTCTCGACGCTGTGGTTGTACCCAGCCCCGGCCCGATCACGACA
>CAZXXB010000105.1:0-3680 GCA_964644185.1 uncultured Myxococcota bacterium | reverse complement strand
CTGCGTTGAGCGAGTCGACAAGCGTGGTTGCTGTGTCAGCGGTGGGTGTCGCGTCGTGCTCGATGAGCATCAATTCTGGATGCGCGGCGACGACTTCGCGGCAGGTATCGCGCGGTGCGTAGACCGTTGCGAGCCCGGCGCCGCTGCGCAACGCCGCGAGCGCCGAAAGTGCAGGGGCACCGCTCATGCCTGCGCTTCCACCGATGACCATCACGTGGCCGAACGTGCCCTTGTGACCGTCGCTATTTCGTCGCGGCAAGTGTGCGCGTACAGAGTCATCGGTCGCCACGTACGCAAGTGGTGGAATACGCTGCTCAAGCGCGCGTGGCAGCCCGATGTCGGCGACGTGCACGACCCCGCACTTACCGCGCGCCGGGTATTGTACGTGGGCGGGTTTGATGTAGGCAAAGGTCACGGTTTCATCGGCTTCGATTGCATCACCTTCGATGCCGCCGGTGTTGCCGTTGACGCCGCTAGGCACATCGACGGCGACGACGTAAGCGCGCGCCGCGTTGACTCGCTCAATAAGTTCGTCGATGGGCGAACGAGCGGCGCCTCGTAGTCCCGTGCCAAGTAGCGCGTCGATGATAACACTCGCAGCATCGACCGCCGCGTCGCACGCATCACGCTCGTCACCAGCGTAGCGCAGCATGGCGACCCCTGTGCGTTCCATGATTTCGAAATGGCGAGAGGCCTCGCCGTTGAGTCGCGATTCGTGGACGGTCAAAACGCAGAGAGTTTGCACGCCGCGATTGTGCAAGGTGCGCGCGCAGACAAACCCATCACCAGCGTTGTTCCCTCCCCCGCACAGCACGACGACTGGCCCGGGCGAGGCGCGCTGACTTGCGATGGCGGCGAGCGTGACTTCTGCGACGGCTCTCCCCGCGGACTCCATCAACACGTCGCCCGGTATGCCGAATTCGTCGATGGCTGCGCGGTCGTAGGCGCGCATTTGATCGACCGAAAGAATCGCACGGTCTTCGGCGCGAATCATGGGGTCACCTCGGTTGAAACGCGTGAGTCTGTGGCTTCGATGAGCAAACGATCGGTCGCGCGCAGCCGATAGGCGGGCATGATCGCCGAGTCAACGAGCGCGTTCCAGCGGTGCTCGCGGGGCCAGTGCAGCGGTACCGCCAGCAGGGCCGCGATGCAGAGTGTGAGGTAGTCTCCGAGCGAATACCCGGCGAGCTTGAGCGCGAGGGCGAACAAGAGCGGCGTTTGCAATGTGAGTGTGGCGAGGGTTGCCGCATGACTGAGCGGAAGCCCCGTCTCGTGCGGACGATAAACGAGGTATTGCGCGAGTACGTCGGCACGGGCGACAAACCTTCGCACCGCAAACGACACCGGCACCAGGCACAAAGCGAGCGCGTAGAGCGTCGCGCGCAGCCCGTGCCCAATCACGAGCGCCTGCTTGCCCTCACGTGTCAGCCAGAGCCCAAAGGCTATCCACACCAGTCCGCCGACCAGAACGAGCGCGAACGCGAGCTGGGCCTCACGAAGGTATCGGGCGAGGCTTTTCACGACACGCGCATCTTGCGTGCCGGTCAGGGCGGGTACGGTCGTCTCGTAGTTCGCGTGCATCGTGCCGTCGCGGCGCCGCCATCACACCTTTGCGCGAACTACGCTGCGGGGTGGTTGACGCGCCTCAACGTGCCCGTTATCACAACTCCGGGTGGGGAGACGAACGGGCGCAACGCCTTTGCCAAGCTGCCGAGACCGCAAACACCGATGGCGCAAAGCGAATTCAATATGTCTCGCCGAGTCACGGCTGTAGCCGTGTTCGCTTGCGCGATTGCTTCGGTCGGTGCGTGCGGCGAAGAGCCGCCTACGCTTGACGCGTTCTGCGATGAAGCCGCGCAAGGCGTTTGCAAGCTGCTCTTTAACCCTGTCTGCCTCGATACCGAATTGGGCGGTTTGACCCCGCGCTATGCGAACGAAGCGGCGTGCGCGGGCGAAGAAGCGAAATTATGCAAGGCCGACGGGGCCGCGCAGAACATCTACGACGGAACCGAGGCGATGGCGTGCCTCACGAGCATTGAGACGGCAACATGTCGCAACGCCGCGCGTGGTGCGTTTCCAGGTTGCGAGAAGGTGTGGGATGGCCTTGCGCCGCCGATTCGCCCGGTCGACGACGGTGACACGGGCGACGGCGACACGTCTGACACTGCGGAGAGCGGCGAATGAATCGCAGTGTCACGCGCCATGCGGTCGTTTCTGTCGCGCTTGCCGCGATGCTCGCGCTGCTGGGGCCGCAGGTATCGTTGGCGCAGGGCTACATTCGTCGCGAACGCGAGACGGGGCGCGAAGCCGAAGAGCGAAAAAAGCGCGAAGAAGAAGCGCAGCGCAAAGCGAACGAAGACCTGACGAAGCGCGAGGCGGGTGACGGCGATGTGCTCACGAAGCTGCCCGAGCTTGTGACATTCGTGCAAGCGACGTACCCGCCCGAGGCTGAGGCGACGGGGCTCGAAGCTGATGTCGTGATGCTGATACTTGTTGACGAGCAAGGCAACGTCGAGAACGTGAGCGTGCAGACCCCGGTGGGCAACGGTTTTGATGAAGCGGCCCTCGCGGCGGCAAAGCAGTTCAAGTTCTCGCCGGCACAGGCGGGTGAGACGCCCGTCGCTGTGCAGATTACCTACTCGTACAAGTTTCGCATCGCACCGACACCTCCGACACCGACTTCGCAATCTGCACCGCCAGATGTCGAGGTGCCGGTGAGCGAAACGCCACAGGCGCAGATGCCCGTGAATGTACGCGGGCGCATCGTCGAAAAAGGGACGCAGGCAAAGATCGTTGCGGTCGAAGTGTTGCGCGTTGATACCGGAGAGACCGTCTACGCTTCCGACGAGGGCGACTTCGAGTTTCGCGGCGTGCCCGCGGGGCGCGTCAATCTGCGATTTGCCTCGGTTGATCACGTGCCCGCTGAGCTTGAGGTCGACGTACTCGAAGGAGAGGTGACCGAACTCAAGGTCTTTCTCACCCGCGTAGCCTACACCAACTATGAGCTGACCGTGCGCGCCGAACGCCCTCAAACCGAAGTGACACGGCGGACGATCTCGGTCGAAGTGCTGCGAAAGATTCCGGGTACCCAGGGCGATACGCTGAAGGTCATCGAACTCTTACCCGGCGCGGGACGCACCCCGGGCGGACTCGGCGGTTTGTTGATTTTGCGTGGCAACGACCCGGCTGCTTCTGCGGTCTTCGTCGACAACATCAAGATTTCGCGCCTTTTTCACTTTGGTGGATTGCGGTCGGTCATCAACAGCGACCTCGTGCTCAACCTCAACTACCTGCCCGGCAACTTTGGTCCGCGATACGGCGATTCAAGCGGCGGTGTGGTCGATGTCGAGACGCGTGACCCGAAGACCGACCGCTTTCACGGCAAGGCTGAACTCAATATCTACGAGGGTGGGTTCTTGCTCGAAGGCCCCATCACCGACACGGTCTCGATTGCCGGCGCGTTTCATCGAAGCTGGTACGATCTCGTGATTCCGGCGGCGCTGCCGGCCGATGCGGCCCTCGATTTCACCGTCTTGCCGCGCTACTACGATTATCAGTTGAAGCTGCTCTGGAAGGCGACGCCACGCGATGATGTCGAGTTCTTTTTCTACGGCCTCGGTGATCAACTCGGCGTCGTCGCTTCAAAAGAAGAGAGCGACGCGGCCAACACCTTCAGCCTC
>CAZXXB010000104.1:6921-12132 GCA_964644185.1 uncultured Myxococcota bacterium | reverse complement strand
TGTCGTGCGTCCGGATGGGCAGGATGACCTTTTGGTGCTCGATGAGACGGCGGCGCTTCTTGGAGTGGATGAACGGCAGGATCATGATCTGTTCGACCGGGCGGCGGTGATATCGGATGCGTGCCTCGCGAAAGGGACGTTGATCGTTTTTGATGGGATGCCGGGGCCGAGGCTGGGTGCGGCGTTGCAGGCGTGTTTTGAGGCGGCGGCGGTGTTTGTGCTTGGTGAAGAGCCGCCGCATCAATTGCCGGCGAGCGTGATGCGCATCGCGGTTGCGCCGTACACGTTTGCCGAGGCGGCGGGGCTGGTGCGGGCGGCGAGTGGTCCGGCGCCGATGGGGTTTTTTGATCGCTTCGAGCTGTTGCGGCGGGCGGGTGAGATGCCGCTGTCGCTGCAGGTGGCGGCGAGCCTCGTTCGCGAGTATCCGAAGACGCCGTTGAGGCGGCTTCTGGTGGCGGCAGAGCGCGGGCTCGATGATGCGGGGCTTGCGGCGCATCTCGTTGAGCGGGTGTTGTCGCGTGACGTGGCTGAGGCGGCGAGTGCGATTGCGGTGCTTGCGCACGGGCCACGGTCGGGGATGTCGGTTGATGAGGCGCTGCGGCTTGCGTGTCTCGATGACGAAGCTGGCGAGCAGGTGCGTGCGCCTCTGACGCGGGTGCTGAAGGTGCTACCGCTCGAACCCGCGGGTGATGGGCGCGTGGTGATGTCAGAGGCGGTGCGGCGGGTGTTGCGGGTGTTGGTGCCGCGGGCACCGCATGTACGGGCATTCGCCGAGGTTGAGCGTCCGCGATTGTTGTGGTTTGGGCTGCGGGCGGCGTTGCGGACGGGTGAGGTTGAGGTTGCGGCGGGGCTTGCCGAGCGGCTGTTGCGGCAGACGACGTTTCACTCGGTGACGGCATCAGATGTGGCATGTCACGGGGTCGCGGCAGCGCGGATGGTTGAGGACGTGGCGACGTTTTGTCGGCTGCTGGAGCGGCAGGGTGCGGCGCGTGAACGGCAGGAGTCGTATGAGGCGGCAGAGACGGCGTGGCGTCGCGCGGCGGATGTGGCGCGTGCGGCGGGCGAGACGTTTTCGGCGCATCGGCTTGATGTGATGGCGCGTGAGGCGAAGGCGAAGGGCGATGCGCAGCGTGAGAACATTCGTGAGTTTATCCGCGTGGGGGCGGGGCGCGACAACGAGTCGGTGCGGGGTGTGCTGCGGCTCGCGGTGCGGCTGTGGCAAGAGGGCGAGCGGCAGGTGGGTGCCGAGGTGTTTGAGGCGCTCGACGGGATGTTGAAGGGCGGGTTGTCTCCGGCGCGGGTGATGCTGCGGGTGTTGTGGGCCGATCGGTTGTTGCACGATGGCGATGTGCAGGCGGCGCTTTCGTTGCAGCGTCAGGCGGCGTTGCTGGCGTCGTCAGAGAGTTTGTCGCTGGCGCGGGCGACGCTGATGGCACAGGCCGACGAGACGGCGCTTGCGTGCGGTGAGCAGACGACGGTGTCGAGCGCGGCGAGTCGTGAGGCGCGGGCACAGCCGATGGGGGCGGGCACCGCGGCGTATTTGCAGGGGCTGCGTTGCGCATCGGAGGGGGATTATCGAGAGGCGGTGCGGCGGTTGTCGCACGCGGCGGCGTCATTCAGGTCGGCACGGTTCGCGCGTGGGGTGATGATTTGCGAGTTACACATGGCGGCGTCGCTGATGCGGGCTGGCGATGAGGAAGGGCTCGACAGGTTGTTGTCGCGGCTCGCGCCGATGAAGGTGCCGAGCGTCTACCCGCGGCAGCGGTTGCATGCGCTGCTGGCGCACGTGGCGTGGCGTCGCGGTGATGAGCTGGCGCGGCGGCAGCATGAGGCGCGGGCTCTTGCGCTGGCGTTGCTGGCGAGTGACATGCCGGGACTGGGGTTTGCGGAGGCGGTGTCGCACGCGAGCTTTCTCGACGGGGGCGAGGGTGCGCGACGGTGGCTATCTGAGGCTCCGCATGTGGCGTTTCCGGCGTTGTTTATGGTGCCGGACCCACTTCGGCTGTTTCGGCTTTCACCGGCGGCAGAAGCTCGAACCGAAAGTCGGTAGCGAGTTTTGCGGCCTCGTCGCGCAGTGCACGCGGGCCGTGTTTTGCGATCATCGGGGTGCTGACGGGCAAGACCATCGGCGCGGGTGCCCAGCGGGCGGGTTCTCCGGTCGTGGTGTCGTGAATGCGTCCATCTTCGATGGCCCAGCTTGCTTCAACGAGGGAGAGATTTTGCGTCGCCTCGCGAAAGGCGAGGAAGCGGGCTTCGTCACGCGGGTGGAGGAATCCGAGAATGTGGTGTGAGACGGCGGCAAGGTTGTAGTGGGCTGGGACGAAGAGGATGCCGTCGAGGTGGAGGCGCTCGCAGACCATGACGAGCAGGCCGCAGACTTCGTCGAGCATGCCGAGACCGGGGTGCATTTGTCCGGGTAGTCGGGGGCGCTTTTCGTCGAATGAGAGGCGAGGGTTTTGCAGGAGGAGCCACTCGACGAAGAGGCACTCGAAGCCGGGTGCGAGGCGCTTGTCGCGGCGGACGCGCAGCTCGCAGACGAGTTCTTTGCGGTTGCGGTCGCCGAAGATGCGGATGGTTTGCGCCTCGCGGTCTTCGAGGTCGAGATCGACGCAGGGTTCAGCGAAGCCGAGTGCGCGAAGCTGGTTGAAGAAGCCGTAGCGTTCGAGGGCAAGCTCGACGCCGATGCGGGTGTAGTAGCCGAGCAGGCGGGTTTCTTTGACGCCACCTACGCCGACGCCGGTGATGTCTTCTTCGGTAATGGCCCAGTCGCTCTGGTCGGCTTTGTCGAGTTCGCTCGTGAGTTCGCGTGGGTCGAGCACGCTCGAGGTGATGCGGTAGAGGGCCATCGTGAGCAGTTCGTTGCGGGGCGGCTCGATGACGCGACCTGTAAGCGCCCAACCGAGAAAACGTGACGAGTGGCGCCATGCGTTGGGGCTGTAGCCGCCGGCGAGCAGCACGGCGAAGGCGGTCTTCTCGCCACGGGTGCGGACGAGGTTGGTGACGAGCTGATCGCGTTTGAGCATGCCTTCGGGGCTGATCTTCCAGTCGCCTATCCAGTCGTCGCGGGCGGGGTCGTTGCCAGCGAGGTAGACGACGAGGGCGGGGTCGAATTCGTCGATGACGCGGGGCAGGTGGCGTTCGATGGCGGTGAGGTAGATGGCGTCGTCAACGCCGTGGCCGAGCTCGATGCACGATGATTGTGTTGCGGGGTCGTCGAACCAGGTCTGGTTGTGAATCGAGAAGGTGTAGACCGATTCGTCGCGGGCGAAGATGGCGCGGGTGCCATCGCCGTCGTGAAGATCGAGATCGACGACGAGGATGCGTCCGCGATAGCCGTGGGCGCGCAAGTCGTGAATCGCGACGGCGATGTCGTTGAAGACACAGAAGCCGCGCCCCTCGTGCGCGTGGGCGTGGTGAAAGCCGCCGCCGAGGTTGACGCCCATGCGGTGCCCAAACGCCGCGGCGCGCAGGGCTTCGATGGTGCCGCCGACCATGAGGCGCTGAAGATCGATGACGTGGTCGGTCTCGGCGTCGCCGACGTGGATGCCGAGAATGCGCGTGAGTGCGCCCTGCTGGCGAAGGCTCTCGATGTATTCGGGGGTGTGGACGCGCAGAAGCGCGGTGATGCTTGCGGTTTCGGGTTCGACGACGTTGGCGCGATCGATGAGTCCTTCAAGGGCGAGGTAGGCGAGCACGCGTGCGCCGCGCAGTGGGTCGAGCGGCACTCCGGTGATGTTGATTTCGTAGCGGCGGCTGTAGATGAAGCGTGCGCGCGGCGGGTTGAACGTGCGCTTGACGAGGTGGGCTGCGCGGCGAATGGAAGCACTCAACGACATGGTGGGGAGTATAGCGCGGTGAGGTGTTGAATGCGACGGCTTGCACGCGGGGCGAGGCGCGGGTATCACGGCGCCGCATTGGGTGCTGAGGCGCGGGTGCGCGGTCGTCGTGACGAGCGCAGCGCCCGCGATTGAGTGAGTTGAAGACGCGCACCGTGATGGGACGACGAGGTTTGCAATGCCTGCCGATGTTTCGCTTTCAGAATCGAACGAGAACACGAAGCGCACGACGCTGTTGCGACTGCTCGAAGACGGGATGACGATGATTCACCTTGATCCGCAAGTGGCGGGGGTGAAGTTGCCGAAGAGCCTTGCGAGTGATCCGTTCGTGAATCTCAATCTGTCGTATCGGTTTCACATCGATGATTTCGATGTGGGCGAAGAGACGGTGTCGGCGACGTTGTCGTTTGGCGGGTCGCTGTTTTACGTGGTGGTTCCGTATCGGGCGATCTTTGGGATGACGTTGCACGCGACGGGCGAGAGCTTTTTCTGGCCTGAGGATGCGCCTCCGGTGGTGGTGCGTAGTTTCGTGAGCGCGATGGAAGAGCGTGGGCCGAACGACGATGAGTCGGCGGCTGTGGCATTGACGGCGGAGGCTTCTGAGCCGGCGGCTGCGCCTGTGTTGCGGGCGATTGACGGGGCGAAGTCTGACGAGTCGGCTACGGTGGTTACAAAGAAGGTTGTCGGTGTCGCGGGTGCGGCGGGTGTGGTTGAGGGGGACGAAGAGCGCGAAGAGGGGCGGCGTGCGCCCCGCGAACGTCCATCGTGGTTGCGTGTTGTGAAGTGATTTCGGGCGCGCACGGGGGTGTGCGTGGTTGTTGGGTGATTGAGCGACACGTGGGGCGAAGAGCCAATGCAGAGCGATGCGACGGCGATGCGACTGTCTGCGTTTGACCCGATTGTGGGTCACGCGCGGGCGTTGCAGGTATTGAGCGACGCGGTGACGCGCGGCGTAGTGCCTCACGCGCTGTTGTTGACGGGCCCTGAGGGGAGCGGCAAGCAGCGGGTGGCGAGTGCGCTTGCCCAGGGGTTGTTGTGCACGGCGGGGTCGTTTGGGTGCGGCACGTGTGCCGCGTGTCGCAAGGTGCTGCACGGGCACCACCCCGATGTGCGGGTCGTGCACCCGGCGGCGACGGGTCAGCGGATCATCAGCGTCGATGCGATTCGCGAAGAGGTGATCGGGTTTGTGGGGGTGCGTCCATTCGAGGCGGAGCGCAAGTTCGTGATTCTCGATGACGCGCATCGGATGAATGCGGCGGCACAGAATGCGTTATTGAAGACGCTGGAAGAACCGCCAGCGTCGACGCACCTGATTTTGCTGTCGCCGTCGACGCGACGGTTGTTGCCGACGATTGTGTCGCGGTGTCGCGTGATT
>CAZXXB010000104.1:1211-6904 GCA_964644185.1 uncultured Myxococcota bacterium | reverse complement strand
AAGAGTTGGCCGAGGTGGTGGCGCGCGAGCGCGAGGGTGACGAGCGGTTGAGCGGCGAAGAGGCCGAGTTTCTCGCGTTGTTGTCGGGCGGGTCGGCGGGGCGGGCGCTTGAGCTGTTGCGGCATGAGAGTGTGGCGGGGCTGCGCGAGCGGTTGGCAGCGCTGCGCTCGGCGATGGAGCAGGGCGAGTTTGCGACGGTGGCGGCGCTTGGCGAGCTGGCGAGTGAAAAGGGAGCGTGGGAAGAAAATCTGGCGTTGGTGCGGGTGGCGATGCAGGCGCGGCTGTATGACGCGGTGGCGGCGGGCGAGGCGACCGAGGGGCTGCTGAATGCACTCGATGACGTGCGGCGGGCGCAGCGGCTCGTGGGGCGCAATGTGCAGGCGAAGTTGAGCGCCGACGCGCTTTCTGCGTCGCTCGCGCGGTGAAGAGCGGCGAGGTTGGCGCGATTTGACGATTCGTGGTCGCTGTCGTGACGAGCGCGCATCTGAACGGGTGGCACGGGTGCAAGCCTTGACGCACTGGGTAAAGGCGTGATTTTTCACGTCCGCCTTTGCCGGGTGATGGTTTGACGATGGCCTGCGCGCTGCGCGGGCAGGAGAGCGTAATGAAGCTTGCATTGATTGGCACCGGTTACGTGGGTCTGGTCTCGGGTGCGTGTTTTGCGGAGACGGGCAACGATGTCGTTTGCCTCGACGTGAATCAGGAGAAGATCGACACGCTGCGAGCGGGCAAGGTGCCGTTTTTTGAGCCGGGACTCGAAGAGCTGATTCGCGAAAACGTGGCGGCAGGACGGTTGACGTTCACGACCGACGTGGCTGAGGGCGTGCGCAAGTGCGAGGTGATTTTCATTTGCGTGGGGACGCCGCCGGGTCCGGATGGGCGGGCTGATTTGTCGCAGGTGCGCAGCGCCGCCGAGGCGATCGGTCGCGCGATGAACGGCTACAAGGTGATTTGCACGAAGTCGACGGTGCCGGTGGGTACGTCGGATGTGGTGCGTGAGACGGTGGCGAAGTTCACCGATCATCCGTTTGATGTGGTGTCGAATCCGGAGTTTTTGAAAGAGGGCGCGGCGGTGGGCGACTTTATGAAGCCCGACCGCGTGATCGTGGGCTGTTCGAGCGACCGTGCGCGGGCGTTGATGGAAGAGCTGTATGAGCCATTCGTGCGCACCAACAACCCGGTGGTGTTCATGGATGTGCGCAGTTCGGAGATGACGAAGTACGCTTCGAACGCGCTTTTGGCGACGCGCATCTCGTTTATCAACGAGGTGGCGAAGCTGTGCGAGAAGGTGGGTGCGAACGTGAGCGACGTTCGTCGCGGCATGGGTGCCGACCAGCGCATCGGGTATCAGTTTCTGTTTCCGGGTGTGGGGTACGGTGGGTCGTGCTTTCCGAAAGATGTGAAGGCGCTGATTCACACGGGCGAAGACTGGGGCGTGCCGATGGAGATATTGAAGGCCGTCGATGAGGTGAACCAGTCGATGCGCGCGTTGATGATGGGCAAGATCACCGAGATTTTTGGTGACGATTTGACGGGCAAGCACTTTGCGTTGTGGGGGCTCTCGTTCAAGCCGATGACCGACGATATTCGCGAGGCTCCGGCGCTGACGATTCTTGAAGAGCTGGTGAAGCGCGGCGCGACGGTGGCGGGGCACGACCCGGTCGCGATGGAAAACGTCGCGAAGATGTACGGCGACAAGATCAAGCTGCTGGATCGTGCCTATGATGCGCTCGATGGTGCGCACGCGCTCGTCATCAGCACCGAGTGGAACCAGTTTCGCACGCCCGATTTCGATGAGATCAAGCGTCGCCTGGCGAAGCCGGTAATCTTTGACGGTCGCAATTTGTACAAGCCGTCGCGGATGCACGAGCTTGGGTTCACGTACCGTTGCGTCGGCGTGCCGGTGTGAAGAGAGCGCGGGGAGAGCCCGCCGCAAGATCGACAAAGTTCGCGATTGAACGCGACGAATGAGGTGCCCTCGTGACCACGACGACCGCGAGCGCGACGCCCGCGCTGGATGCTTTTGTTGACCCATCGCGCGAGGTGCGCGTGCGTATTGCTCCATCGCCGACGGGCGACCCACACGTGGGTACGGGGTACATCGGGTTGTTCAATCTTGCGTTCGCGCGGCGGCACGGCGGCAAGTTCATCTTGCGCATTGAAGACACTGACCAGGTGCGGTCGACGCGCGAGAGTGAAGCAGCGATTTTTGATGCGCTGCGGTGGCTTGGCATCGAGTGGGATGAGGGGCCAGACGTGGGCGGGCCGTGTGGTCCGTATCGGCAGAGCGAGCGCGCTGCGCTGCATCGGCAGTATGCTGAAGAGCTGGTCGAGCGCGGGCACGCGTACTACTGTTTTTGCAGCAAAGAGCGGCTCGACAACCTGCGCGAGCATCAGCGCAAGACGGGGCAGCGGCAGGGGTATGACCGGCACTGTCGCAACCTGTCGATCGATGAGGCGAAGGCGCGCATCGCGGCGGGTGAGTCGGCGGTGATTCGCATGAAGGCGCCGCTCGACGGTGAGACGCGTGTGTTCGATCTCTTGCGCGGCATCATCAAGGTTGAGAACGACGGCATTGATGATCAGGTGCTGCTGAAGGCGGATGGGTTTCCGACGTATCATCTTGCGAACGTGGTCGATGATCACCTGATGGGCATCAGCCACGTGATACGTGGAGAAGAGTGGCTGATCTCGACGCCGAAGCACGTGATTTTGTACGAGCAGTTTGGGTGGGAGGCGCCGCGGTTTTGTCATCTTCCGCTGTTGCGCAACCCGGATCGATCGAAGTTGTCGAAGCGGAAGAATCCGGTCTCGATCAACTACTATCGCAAGGCGGGGTATCTGCCCGAGGCGCTGCGTAACTATCTTGCGTTGATGGGTTGGACGATGCCGCCCGTGGTTGATGAGGCGGGCAAAGAGCAGCCTGGTCCGGAGATCTTTTCGCTCGAAGAGATGTTCGCGCAGTTTGACCTGTCGCGTGTGAGTCTCGGCGGGCCGATTTTTGACCTCACGAAACTTGCGTGGATGAACGGCAAGTACCTGCGTGAGAAGCAGACGGTTGATGCGTGGGTGAGGCATTTGCGCGATCGCGTGTACAGCGAAGAGCGGCTGCGCGCGATTGCTCCACTCGCGCAAGAGCGGGTCGAGAAGTTCGACGACTTTCACGACTACGTGGCGTTTTTCTTCAATGGCAACCTGACGTATCGCCTCGATGAGCTTGTTCCGGGCAGGAAGAGCCTGATTGAAACGGCGGCGATGTTACGGGCCGTGGCGGAGCGCTTCGACAAGCTCTACGACTGGCAGCCCGAGACGAGTCTTGCGGCGTTGCGCGGCTATTGCGAAGAGAGCGGCGAGAAGACGAAAGACGTGTTCATGTCGGTGCGGGTGGCGGTGACGGGTAGCCCCGCGAGTCCGCCGCTTGACCAGTGCCTGTATCACGTGGGGCGCGACATTGTGCGGCACAGGCTGCGTGATGCGGTGAATCAGCTTGAGGTTGAGGCGCAGCGTCGCGCGGGGTTGCTGATGCCGGGGGCTGACACGCGTAAGAAGCGCGCGGCGGCGGTGGAGGATTTGCGTCCGCGCCTTGAGGCAGTGACGGCGGCGATTGGGGCTGAGAAGAGCATCAAGGTTGCTGAGGCGACGGCGCTCGTTGAGAAGGCGGCGACGGCGGCGCGCATGACGGGTGATGAGTTGCGCAAGGTACTTTACGTGGCGTTGCGGGGTGAGGCCGTGCCACCGACGGCGGATGAGTTGCTTGCGACGCTGGGCAAAGACAAGGCGCTGCAGTTGTTGCAACGGGCGACGAGTGATCTCGTCGCGACATCGGGAGAGGCGAGCGACGACGAGTAGGGCTGGGGAAGCGCATGACATCGAGATCGTTCCACGTCTGGAGCAGTGCGAGAGACAGCCGCCTCAACGAGGTCGAAGCGGCTCACGCGACGATTGGTGGTCTGGGTCCGGGGCGGCGGTACGCGCTACAGCAAATCAACCACGCGTATGTCGTGTTGCTGGCGGCAGAGTTCCAGGGATTCTGCCGCGACCTGCACGGTGAAGCGGTTGATGCGTTGGTCGCGCATGTTGCGGTTGGATCGGGAGTCAGCGCGGGGGCAGTACTGCGCAGAAACCTTGTGGAAGGCTTGAAGCTCGACCGTGGTAATCCAAGCCCTTCGAATCTGGGTGGTGACTTCGGAAGATTTGGGTTTGCGTTCATTGATGTCGTGAAGCACCACGACACGCGCAATGCGAGGCGACTCGAAAAGCTGAACGGTGAGATGCTTGCGTGGCGCAGCGCGATTGTCCACCAGGATTTCGAGAAGGATGAGAGACGCGACTGGGTTCAGAAGCATGGTCAGCTTCAACTGAAAACCGTACGCGGCTGGCGCAGCACTTGCCGCGAGCTCGCGCGGTCTTTCGACGACGTTGTTTCGGCGCGCATTCGTAGCTTGACGGGAACGGCCCCGTGGTAGAACGTGAGACAGGTGCAATGATGGCGCAATCAAAGCGGAACCAAAAATTAGACTTGCGGGTGGGCGACCGGGTTCGTGTGAACGGACTCTCGGGTCTCGTGGGTACCGTGGTCGAGTCGCAAGGCCACATTGGTGTGGGTGGAAGGCAAATCGTTCGTGTTCGGTTGGAGCTTCCAGAGGAGGAGGGCGGTCCCATGATGACATCGGCAACGCCTGACGACGTCGAAGTGCTTGCCCCCGCGAAAGCCGCATGACGGAAACTACGCGAGCCCTCATGCCAAAGCTTCGAATCGGTACACGCAAATCGCCGTTGGCGCTGTGGCAGACTGAGCACGTCGCGTCGCTTTTGCGCGCGCATCATGCCGACATCGAGGTTGAGTTTATCCGCATCACGACCGAAGGCGATCAGCGGCTCGACCGCGCGCTTTCAGAGCTCGGGGGCAAGGGGCTGTTTACGACCGAGCTTGAAGTGGCGTTGCTCGAAGGGCGCGTTGACCTTGCTGTGCACAGCTACAAAGACCTGCCGACGGCAAGCGATGCGCGGCTCGCGATCGCGAGCGTGCCGCCGCGTGGGGTTTGTGATGACGCGTTTGTCGCGCCCGCGCGCGAGGGTGCGGTGACGCGGCTTGATGAGCTTCCGCGCGGGGCGACCGTTGCGACTGGTTCGTTGCGGCGACGCGCGCAGCTCTTGGCGAAGTATCCACATTTGCAGGTGGCCGACGTGCGAGGCACGGTCGGCACGCGCCTCAAGAAGCTCGATGAAGAGCACCGAGAATGGCAGGGGATGATTCTGGCGCGCGCTGGGCTTGAGAGGTTGGGGCTTCAGCATCGCGTGAGCGAAGTGATCTCGCGCGAGGTGATGCTCTCGGCGGTGGGGCAGGGTGCGCTTGCGGTGCAGGCTCGTGCAGATGATGCGGCGACGCGCTCGCTCGTGGCGGTGTTTCACGACGCCGCGACCGATGCGTGCGTGCGGGCAGAGCGCGCGCTGTTGGCGCGGCTTGAGGGTGATTGCGGCGCACGCCGAATTGATCGACGCAACGTTGCGGCTCGATGGGCTCGTGGCGGCGATCGATGGTTCGGCGGTGTATCGTGCGTCGCTTGCGGGTGGCGTTGCCGAGGCCGAAGCGCTGGGCGTGCGGCTTGCTGAGACGCTGGTCGAGATGGGGGCCGCCGCGGTGCTCGACGCCGTCAACGCGACGCGGGGGGGCAACGCATGAGCGGCGTGAT
>CAZXXB010000104.1:0-1201 GCA_964644185.1 uncultured Myxococcota bacterium | reverse complement strand
GACTGGAGTTCAGACGGCGGCGTGATGCGGTGGGGCGCGAAGTGGTCGTGGTGCGTGGGGTTGTTGCCTCTCGTGGGTTGTGGCGTCGGGGTGATGCTGGTGGCGGGTGCGGGGTGCGCGATGCGCAGCAAGCCCAAAGACCTGCTCGAAGCGCGGTCGATTTACGAGCAGATGAGCAATGTCCGCGCGGCGGGCGTGATCTCTGGCGAGGGTGCCGAACGCGACTGTGTTGACGCGGCGAAGGTGTGCGGCGGTCACTCTCGGCTGTGTGCGATCGCGAGCGCGTACCCCGGTGAACCCGAGTTCGCGTCGCTGTGCAATCGCGCCAATGTCGAGTGCAAATACCATCGCCTCAAGTGCGCACGCGGGCGCGGCGCAGAGTAGCTCGCGGCGTACCTCAATTGCGTGGCGGGACATGGGGCGAGACGTTTGTGCTCTTTTCTCCGCGCGCGAAGCCACGTAGAGACGAGTGATGGCACGCCCTCGCGAGTTCAACGAAGACGATGTGCTCGACACGATGCTCGAGCTTTTCTGGACGCGTGGATTCGACGCGACCTCGATACAGGACTTGGTCGATGCGACGGGTCTCGGTCGCGCGAGCCTTTATGGGGCATTTGGCGACAAGGCGCAGGTCTATCAACGCGCGCTCAAACATTATCTCGCGAAGGGTGATGCGCACGCGCGTGCGCTTGAGAGCGAGCCGTCGGTACGGGTCGCGTTGACGAAGATGCTCGAAGCGCAGCTCTCGCACGCCTGTCCGCGAAGTGGTCCGAAGGGATGTTTTCTTCAGCTCGCCGCGACGGCCTCGGAAGAGCGTGATTCGTTCGCGCGCAGCGCGTACCACGAGGTTGTGCGTCGCAGCGAAAAGAACTTTGAGGCGTTGATTCGACGTGGGCAGGCTCAGGGCGAGATTTCACCAGATCGCGACCCGGCGGCGACGGCGAAGTTGTTGCTCGTGCTGATGCAGGGTATCGCCAGCTCGGCCCGGGCGGGGTGGAGCCGCGAAAAGCTGAATGCCGTCGTGGCAGAAGCGGTGACGCAGATTGCAGGAACCGCGTCACCAGGCTGACGCGATTGCGGCGCGAGCATGTGGCTTGATTCCGAATCGCGGTCGAGACAAACAGGTGCAATGATCTCTCACTTTCTTTCGTTGTCGTTGCGACGTGAGTCGCTGGTGCGTCTGGCGCTCGTTGCGTCGTGG
>CAZXXB010000103.1:0-12147 GCA_964644185.1 uncultured Myxococcota bacterium | reverse complement strand
CCGCGCCAATGACTCAACCCCACCCGCCGGTGCCTTCCGCGAAATCGCCGCCGGCCCCCTCCACACCTGCGCCATCCGTGTAGGCGACAACACCATCGCCTGCTGGGGCAGCAACGCCGATGGACGCGCCACCCCGCCCGAAGGTGCCTTCACCGCACTCTCCGCCGGAGAAAACTTCACCTGCGCCCTCGACACCCGTGGCATCACCACCTGCTGGGGCGCCAACGACGCCGGGCAGCTTCAAACCCCCGCGGGCAGCTACGTCGCCCTCGACGCCGGTGCGCGCCACGTCTGCACCCTCAACGAAGACGGCGCAATCACCTGCTGGGGAGACAACACATCGGGCGCTCTCGACGCACCTTCCGAGCGCTTCAAGACCGTCTCGGCAGGTCGCGGATACACCTGTGGCGTGACGAGCGACAACGACGTGCTGTGTTGGGGCGACGAGAGCGACGGCAAGACCCGCGTCCCCGGCAGCGACCCCCTGCCACCCCTGCCCCCCTCGATTTGAGATAATCGCCTCGGCGCTACTTGATCAGCACCTCATTCAAATAGCCCTGCACCGCCTCGGCGCTCGGTGCGAGCGGTGTGAGCCTGCCCTGCCCCAACTCCGCCGCGCAATTGCCCGCCGTCAGCACCGCCGCCTTCAACTCTGGCTTCACCCGATTGCGCACCTCCACCGTCCCCTCAAGCGAGCAAATCGCGTCGACCTTCGTGTCGCCCCACAGCGTCGTACCCCGCACCCCCGCCACCGCGGTCGGAGTCTGCACCTCGACGAACGACTCGCCGCCACCCACCCACTTGCGCACGTCCATCCAGAACTTGCCCTGCAACACGTTCAAAAACGCCGTCCGCTTGCCCCCTTCGAGCTTCAGTGAGCGCACATCAATCTTTGTGCCGCCACCAATCGCCAGCGTCGAACCGTCGAGCATATGCACCCGCACCTTCGCGCTGTCGGGCGTCTCAATCGTATCCGCCACGCGCAGCACCTCACCCGGAACCAGCAGCCGCTTCGCCGCCCCACGAATCAACTGCGGCTCACCCACCGTCGCATCCACCAGCCCCACCGCCTCTTGCGCCAACGCAGGCAACGCGGCACCGAGCGCGAACAACCCCGCCAAACATCGCCCGCGTCATCATCTGCTTCGTGATCATCTGCTTCGCCGTCTTCTGCTTCGTCATGGTCTGCATCATGCCAAAAACCTTTCCGCGGCAACCGGGCTGCGCCGCCATGTTGATGCATTCACACATACCAACATGCGAACGCGTGCGTCTGTGACACCTCGCACACCTCACCCACCGTCACCCGCGTTTGCCCACGCCCACACAGCCTCGCCTTGCGTCACCCAACCCCAGCGCCCCGTCTAAAGCTCTGCCGTGTCGCCCTCGTAAAACGAGTCGAAAATCGCCTTGTACTTCTCATTCACGAACTTGCGCTTCACCTTCAGCGATGGAGTCAGCTCGCCCGTCTCTTGCGAAAACTCATCCGGCACAATCGCAAAGTGCTTCACCGTCTCAAACTTCGCACGGTGCGCATTCAACTTATCAACCTCACCCTGCACCAGCGCCTTCACCCGCGCATCGCCGCACAGCGCCGCCCACGACAGCCCCGTCACCCCATTGCGCGCCGCCCACCCCTCAATCGCCTCTTTGTCGAGCGTCACAAGCAGCGTCAGGTACTTGCGCTTGTCGCCATGCACCACCGCCTGCGAAATATACGGCGACAGCTTCAGCTCGTTCTCGATGTTCTGCGGCGACACCATCTTGCCGCCCGAAGTCTTCAAAATATCCTTCTTCCGGTCGGTTATCTTGATGAACCCATCGGCATCCATCTCGCCAATGTCACCCGTGTGAAACCACCCCTCACCGTCAATCGCCTCCGCCGTCGCCTCGGGGTTCTTATAATACCCCCGCATAATCGTCGGACCCCGCTGCAATATCTCGCCATCGTCGGCAATCTTGATCTCAACCCCGTGATGCGCGAGCCCCACCGTGCCAATGCGAAACCGCCCCTCGCGATTCACCGACGTCACCGAGTTCGTCTCGGTCAACCCATACCCCTCATAAATCGGCAGCCCCACCGCGTGAAAAAACCGGCAAATCTCTGGCGACAACGGCGCGCCACCCGACACCATCCCCCGCACGCGCCCACCCGTCACCGCACGCAACTTCGCAAACACCAGCCGGTCGGCCACCTTCAACTTCAACCCCAGCAACGCCGGCACCGCCGCACCCCGCTCGCGATACGAAGTCGCCGCCACACCCTGCGCCACCGCCCACCGAAATATCTTCTGCCGCCGCGGCGGCATGTCATGCACCTTGTTCTGTATCCCCTGATGAATCTTCTCAAACACCCGCGGAACAGCCGCGAGAAACGTCGGCCTCGCCTCCGCAAGATTATCCCGCAACTTATCAAGGCTCTCGGCAAACCAGATCACAAACGCAATCTCGAGCGATGCCGCCGCAATCAACTTCGCAAAGCTGTGCGCGAGCGGCAAAAACAACAGCGTCTCGTGCCCCTCATCATACGCCGGAAGCGACTTCGCGACGCTCTCCATACCCAGCGCAAACGCCGCATGCGGTATGATCACGCCCTTCGGATTCCCCGTCGTCCCCGACGTATAAATCAGACACGCCGTATCATCGCCCGTCACCTCGTCGCCCCGCGCCTTCAACGCCGACGGGTTCGCCTTCACAAACCCATCACCACGTGCCAGCAACCCCTGCCACGAAAACACATCTGCCCCACCCACCTTCGCCTCGCCATCGCCCCCATCGATGCACACGACAAACGCAAGCTGCGGCAACTCACCCGCCACCTCGCGCAACTTACGAAGCTGCTTCACATCTTCGACAATCGCCGCCCGACACTCCGAATGCGACAGAATGTACGCGCACTCATGCGGCAGGTTCGATGGATACACCGTGACCGTCGCGCCACCCGCGCACACGATACCAAAATCGGCAAGCAACCACTCCGGACGTGTCTGGCTGATGATCGCGACCCGGTCGCCCCGCGTGATGCCGAGGCTCATGAGCCCCGCCGCCACACGGTCGCTCATCGCCGCGACATCACCCCACGGCGTCGCGACCCACGTGCCCCCCACCTTCGTGCGAAACGCCGTCGCGGCAGGCGTTGCACGCACCCGCTGGCGCAGCTTCGACACCAGCGTTGCGGCCGCCGTCGATGCCCCGTTCGACCCATTCGATTGCGTTGTCATGCCCCACCCATGCTTTCTCTTGCGATGACGCGCGCCGACCCCCGCCGACGCGCGCCGACTTACGACGGCTTACGACGACCTGCGACGACGACGCGCGACGAGCACCATCGCCGCACCCGCAAGCAACGTCATGAGCGCGCCAGCACGGCTGTCGTGCGACTTCGTCGCCGCGCAACCCGCACCCACATCGCCACCTGAGCCATTGCCCGCCACACCCACGTTGACCGTGAACGCCACCGTCTTCGTCAGTGTCGCCTGCGTCGCCTCTTCATCATTGCCCGCCGTATCATCGCCCGCGGCGTCGTCGTCAAGCGAGTCAAGGCACACATCGGTCACGCTCAGCGTCAGCGGCACGTCGAACACCCCCTCGAAATCAAACGGAATATCCACCGTCGTCTCGCCAACGTAAAGCGGCTGCCCGGACCCATTCACAATCTGCGCCACGAACCGACGGCTCGGCCCCGTCTTGATCGCTTCAAACGTCACGTCCGAAAGATCAGAATTCTCGCTCAGCGCAACCTCCGCCGTCGCGGTCGCCATCAACGGCCCGCTCACCACGACACGCAAACCACGGAAATCACCCTCACACGCCACGGGCGGCGCATCGTCATCATCATCATCGTCATCGTCGTCGTCCGTCGCATCATCGTCGTCGTCGGTCGCACCCGTGTCGGTGTCACCCGTGTCGTCTTCGACCTCGACGCGAATCGTAATCACATCCGACGTCTGCGAGTTCGTCCCATCGGTCACCGTCAGCGCAAACTTGAAGAGGTCGCCATTTTCGGCATCGTCGGGCACCGTGAAGCGCGCAATCGGCAGCGTCGCGTCGCGCAACTCGACCGGGTCTTCGCCCTCTTCAAGCTCGACCTGCGCCCACTGATACGTCAGCGTCGCCGGGTTATCGCTGCCATCAAGCTCAACCTCATCACCCGGACCCGCGACAAACGTCCGACCCGTCGCATCGCCCTCGTCTTTCTCGGCGTCACCACCCGCACCCACACCCGGCTTCGGCAGCGGATCATCCTCAACGATCTGCACCGTCACCGTCGCCTCGTCGCTGTTCACGCTGCCGTCGTTGACGATCAACGCAAACGTGCAATCGACGGGCTCACCCTCGACCCGATTGGCAATCACGATCGGCTCCGGCTTCGTCCGCTCAAGCCCCGTCGCAAAACGGCACGTGCCCTCGCCATCGGCCAATAGATCCCACTGATAGACAATCTCATCGCCATCCGGGTCCGCAGACTCGGTGCCATCGAGCTGAAACTGCCTCAGGTTCGTCTTTTCCGGCCCCTGCGCCACCGCCGTCGGCTTCTGGTTGCCGCTATTCAGCACCGTCACCGTCGTCCGCGCCGAATCTTCACGCCCGTTGTTGCGCACCGTGATCTCGAAGATCAACTCAACACTCGGACGCCCCAGCAAATCAGGCGCCGCAAACGTCGGGCTCGCCACACTCGCGTCGCTCAACTCGACCTCGGGCACATTCGCCGCGATATCAACCTGGCGCCATTCAATCGCCGCAAGCCCAAGCGTGCCGCGTTCCTGCGCGTCGGGGTCAAACGAACCGCTACCATCGAGCGTCACCGTCACGCCCTCATCCACCGTCTGGTCGTTGCCCGCATCGGCAACCGGCGGCGGCACGTTGTTGTTATCCACCGTGAACTCAAACGTCGCCGTATCGCTCGCGACGCCATCGCTCACCGTCAACTCGAACGCAAACTCTTCCGGAGCCGTCACGCGCGGCGTCGCAAACGTCACATCGCGCGTGTCGGTCGCGCTCAGTGTCAACGTCCGTCCCGCCGTCTGGCGCCACAGGTAGGTAAGCTGCTCGCCATCGGGGTCGCTCGACGTCTCACCCGACAGCCGCGCCTCGATGTTCTCGTTGATGAACCCCGTCGTGACCGGCCCACGGTTATCAAACAGCGTCACGCCAGCAACGGGCGGCGCGTTGCCCACCGTCACCTGCACCGTGTCGCTCGCCGTCGTGTCGCCGTCGTCAACCTCGAGCGTCAACACGTGCACGCCCTTGCCGAGCGCCACCGTGCTGTCGAGCGCCGAAGCCCCCGCGATCAACTCTTCTCCATCGAACCAGCGCACCGTGAGCGTGTCGCCGTTGAGGTCGCTCGCGCTGCCCGAAAGCTGCACGTTCGTCGTTTGAAGACCCGACGACGCCACCACTTGATCGTCACCCGCATCAACCACCGGGGCCGCGTTGAGAATCGTCACCACGAGCGTATCGCTGTCTTGCGCCGCACCATCGCTCACGGTCAGCGTCACGTTCCACGTCCCCTTCGGCAGGTTCAGCGTCGCCTCGGCACCGCTCGCGTTCACCGTCGTCGTCCCCTGCTTTGCGGCCCACGCATAGCTCACAATCTCGTCGCCATCGGGGTCACTCGACGCCGACCCATCAACGCTCACCGCCGTCACCGTACCGGTCGAGGCGATGTCGAGCTGATCATCACCCGCCACGGCAACCACCGTGTTGAGCGTGTCGTTGACGGTCACCGTCACCGTGTCGGCCTCGCTCGAAAGACGCCCGTCGCTCACGACAAGCTCAAACACGAGCGTCGCCGAACCACCCTGCGCAACTCGCGGACTCGTGAACGTCGGGCTCGCTGTATCGGCCCCCGTCAGCGCCACCGTCGGCCCACCAACCTGCACCCACGTAAAGCCCGTGATCGGGTCGCCATCAATATCCGACGACGCCGAACCATCCAGCGTCACGACCGCCCCTTCATCGGCCTCTTGATCATCACCCGCCTCTGCGGTCGGTGCGAGGTTCGACGTATCAATCACCGTCACCGTCACGACCGACGGCTCGCTCTCGACGAGCCCGTCGCTCACGACAAGCTCAAACGTGAGCGGCGTGTTGGCCGACAAAAACGGCGCGCTAAACGTCGGCGTCGCCGTCGTCGCCCCCGTGAGCGTCACCGCCGGACCATCGCTCTGCGTCCACGCATACGTCAGCGCATCGCCATCCGCATCACTCGACCCCGTGCCATCGAGCGCGACCACGTCACCCTCACCCACCGTCGCCGGACCACTACCCAACGCCACCGGCGCATCATTGAAGTCGTCATCAATCGTCACGACGATCACATCTTCAATGCTCGACACCGTGCCGTCATTCACCGTGAGACCCAACTCAACCGTCACGCTTTCACCCTGCTTCACACGCGGAGCGGTAAACGTCAGCGTTGACGTCGCCGGGTCATCAAGCTCAATCGTCGCCGGAGAAATCACGCGCCACGCAAACGTCAGCGCATCGCCGTCAAGATCACTCGACGCCGACCCATCAAGCGCCACAACCGACGCTTCCGCCGCCGAAAAATCGCTGCCCGCGCGCGCCACGGGTGCCGCATTGAGCGAGTCATTGACCGTCACCACCACCTCGTCGGGGTCGCTCGTGTCGCGCGTACCCGTCACACGTCCGCGCGTCTGCACCACGTAGCTAAACCGCAACTCCACCGACTCCCCGCGCTTCACGCGCGGCGACGTAAACGTCGGCTGCGGACCATTCGGGCTCGCCAGCGTCACCGCCGGCCCCGCCGTCTGCGTCCACGCACCCGCGATGAGCGCGTCACCATCCGCATCCGACGAGTTGCGCCCATCGAGACGCACCAGCGTCCCCTCGCCCACCACCTGGTCGGCACCCGCATCCGCCACCGGCCTCACGTTGTTGCGATCATCGACCTCAACCATGACCGTCGCGGGTTCGCTCGTCTTGAACCCGTTCGTCACCGTGAGCCCAAACGTCAGCGACGCCACCGTCTCATACGGCACGCGCGGCGCAAGATACGTCGTCGTCGCCCCATCGAGCGTGCCCGTCAGCGTCGCCGCGGGGCCACCCGTCTGCGACCACGTGTACGTCAGCGGCAGGCCATCGGGGTCGCTCGAACCCGTGCCATCGAGCGCAATCGTTTCGGCACCACCAAGCCGCGACGGACCCGTCGGCACCGCGACCGGAACAGCCGCCACATCGTCTTTGTTCGTCAGCGTCAGCGTCGCAGGCTCGCTAAACGTCGTCCCATCGCTCACCCGCAACGAAAACGCGAACTGCGTATCGCTCGTCACGCTCGGCGCGGTAAACGTCGGATTCGCAACCGTCACCGTCGTCGCAAACTCGGGCAACGCCGGTCCAGCCGTCTGCGTCCACTCGTAGCCAACGATCGTGTCGCCATCGACATCCGACGACGCATCACCCTTGAGCGTCACGGTTGTCCGCTCGTTGAACGTCGTACCGCCGCCCTCGAGCGTCGCAACCGCCGTCGGAGCCGCATTGCCCACCGTGATCACCACCGTGTCGGTCAACGCCCCCGAACCATCGTCCACTTCGAGCGTCAGCGTCGTCGCACCCTTCGCGAGCGTAATCGTGCTCGTCGCGCTGTTCGCACCCGGCACGACATCGGCCCCGTTCAACCAGCGAATCGAAAGCGTGTCGCCATCGGGGTCGGTCGCGCTACCGAGCATCGCCACATCGGTCGTCGCGCCCTGCGAAGCCACTTCGCGGTCTTCACCCGCGCTGATCAACGGCTTCGCGTTGAGCACCTCGACCGTCAGCGTATCGGTATCGGTCACATCGCCGTCGCTCACCGTCAGCGTCACCGTCCACGTCCCCTTCGACAGCGCAAGCGTCGTCAGCGCGCCCGACCCGCTCACCGTCGTACCACCACGCACCGCCTCCCACTCGTAGCTCACGATCGCATCGCCATCGGGGTCGCTTGATGCCGACCCATCGACCGTGATGTTCGTCGTCGCTCCAGCCGAAGGCACCGCAAGCTGGTCAGCCCCCGCCTCCGCCACAACCTCGTTCACCGTGTCGGTCACCGTCACCGTAAACGACTTCGTATCAATCGCGAGCCCGTCATCGGCGACAAGCTCAAACGTCAACTCAACCGTCGCCCCTTGCGGCACACGCGGAGCCGTAAACGACACAACCCCCTCGATGTTGGTCTCGAGCGTCACCGCCACACCACCCGTCTGCGTGAACTGGTACGTCAACTCGTCACCATCCGGGTCAAACGACAGCGTCGGGTCAAACTCGACGAACGACCCTTCATCAACCGTCTGGTCGTCGATCACCGCCACCGGCTTCTCGTTCGCAAAGTCGTTGATCGTCACCCTCACGCTGTCAGCCACGCTCACATCAAACGACCCCGTCGTCGGCCCCGCCGTGCTCACGACAAGCTCAAACGTCAACTCTTCGCTCGCACCCTGCTTCACAAGCGGAGCCGCAAACGTCGGCGTCGCCGTCGCCGGGTCATCGAGATCAACCGCCACGCCACCCGTCTGCACCCACGCGTACGACACAATCGCGTCGCCATCCGCATCAAACGAGCCACGCCCATCGAGCTTCACAAACACCGCCGGACCATCACCCAGCGTCTGGTCATCGCCTGCATCAGCCACGGGCACCACGTTGTTGCGCGCATCGACGTTCACCGTCTTCGTCGCGGGGGCGCTCGTGCCGTTGTCGTCGGTCACCTCAAGCGTAAACGTCAGTGCAACCGGCGCGCCATAGGGCACGCGTGGCGCGTTGAACGACACCGACGACGTCCCATTACCGGTGAGCGTTACCGCGGGCCCACTCGTCTGCTTCCACAACCAGGTGTTGATGCTGCCAAGCGACGCCGTTGAGCCAGACCCATCGAGCGTCACAAGCTCAGTGCCACCCACGAGCGACGGCCCATCAATCGCCGCGACCGGCAACGGACGATCGGTCACCGTAAACGACACGCTCGCCGCAACCGACGAGTCGGTGCCATCGCTCACCACGAGGTCAAACGTAAACAGCGTGTTCGTCGCGACCGCTGGCGTCGTAAACGTCGGCCTCGCCGGGTCGGTGAAATCAACCGCCGCAATCGTCGGCCCCGCCGTCTGCACCCACTGATAGTCGGTGATCTCGTCGCCATCCACGTCACTCGACGCGCTGCCATCGAGGCCAAACGCCGTCACCTCGGCAACCGCCGTCACATCACCCAGCGTCTTCGCCACCGCAACCGGACGTGCATTGCCCACCGTCACCGTCACGCTGTCAGACACGACATCGGTCCCGTCAAACGCCTCAACGGTCACCACGTGCGCACCCTTTGCGAGCGCAAACGTCTCGCTACCCGTCGCCGCACCCGGCACCTCTTTGCCATCAACAAACCACGTCAACGCGAGCGAATCGCCGTCGCTGTCGAGCGCCGTCGCCGTCACCAGCACATCGGTCGTCGCGTTGCCCGACGACGGAACCGAAAAATCATCCGGCAGGCTCACGGTTGGTGCCGCGTTCAGAATCTCGACCGTCAACGCATCGCTGCCCGAAGCGAGACCATCCGACACATTCAACGTCACCACATGCACGCCCTTCGGCAACGCAATCGTCGTCGTCTCGCCCGACGCGTTGACCGGCGCGCCCCCGACCGTCGCGCTCCACGTGTAATCAAGCGGAGAATCCCCATCCGCGTCACTCGACAGCGACCCATCGAGCGACACCGTCGTCGTCGCAAGACCGCTCGACGGCACCATCAGTTGGTCATCGCCCGCAACGGCGATGGGCGCGTCGTTCGTAGCGTCAACCACCGTCACCGTCGCCGTCGCCGGTGTACCCGTATCGAGCCCGTCGCTCGGCGTGTAGGTAAACTCGATCGCGACCGACTTGCCCTGCGGCACGCGCGGCCCAAAGAACCCCGTCACGCCAAGCTCGTCGACCAGCGCCACCGTCGGGCCACCCGTCTGCTTCACGTCGGTCGTCACCGCGTCACCATCGGCATCCGCCGTCGTAAGCGTCGGCAACGCGATGAACGTCGCCTCGTCACCCGAAAACGCCCCGCCCACAATCGTCGGCGCCGAGTTCTTCGCGTCGCGCACCGTCACTTCAACTTCATCCGGCACGCTCGCCACTTCGCCGCCAGCCCCATCGCTCGTAAACACCGTGAGGCTCACGCGCACCGTCGTCGTCTGCCCCTGCGCCACGCGCGGGGCCGTAAAGCGCGGCGTCGCCGTCGCCGGGTCATCGAGCACCACGTCACCCGCCAGCACCTTCCACTCACCGCGCACAATCGCGTCGCCGTCGGCGTCAAACGACCCGCTCCCGTCAAGCGTCACCAGCGTGTCTTCATCAACCGTCTGATCATCGCCCGCATCGGCAACCGGCGCCACGTTGTTGCGATCATCCACCGTCACCGTCACCGTCGCAGGCGCGCTCGTCGCCGGACGCTCATCGCCCACCACAAGTTCAAACCCGAGCGCCAGCGACGACCCATACGGCTTGCGAGGTGCCGTAAACGACACCGTGGCATCGCTCGTGCTCGACAACGCCACCGTGGGCCCGTTCGTCTGCCGCCACGAAAACGACGAGATCGCGCCCACCGGCGTCGATGAACCCGAACCATCAAGCTCAACCTCGTCGCCGCCACCCACCACGCTCGGCGCATTGATGCGCGCGACAGGCGCCAGCACATCGTTCACCACAAAGCTCACCAACGACGCCGACGAATCTTCCGTGCCGTCATTCACAGTCAGTGTAAACTTCAGCGTCGTCGCGTCGCTCACAGGCGGCGTCGTAAACGTCGGCAACGCCGGATTCGTCAGATCAAGCACCACCGCGGGCCCTTCCGTCTGCACCCACGTGTACGAAAGATCGTCACCGTCCACATCGCTCGATGCAGTGCCGTCAAGCCCAAACGGCGCGTTCTCGCTCACGCTCGTCGCCCCACCCAGCGTCGTCGCCACCGCCTCGGGCTTCGCATTGCCCACCGTCACCGTGATCGTGTCACTCACGGTCGTCTCACCATCAAACACCTCAACCGTCACCGTGTGGTTGCCCTTACCCAGCGCAAACGTCTCAGCGTCGTTCACCGCCCCATCAACCACGACGTCGTCCACCGTCCACGTGTAGCTCAACGTGTCTTCGTCAGCGTCCGAAGCCGTCGCGGTCACGAGCACATTCGTCGTCGCCGCACCCGATGAGGGCACCGCGCGATTGCCACCGAGACTCACGAGCGGCTCGGCATTGAGCACCTCGATCGTCACGTCATCAATGCCGCACTCGAGCGCGCTGTCGCACACCTCAAGCTCGACCACGTGCAGGCCCTTCGGCAGATCAATCGTCGTTGTCTCGCCACTCGCCGTGTAGATCGTTCCACTCGTTTCGAGGCTCCAGTTGTACGTCAGCGGAACATCACCATCCGCATCGCTCGACCGCGAACCATCAAGCGAAACCGTCGTCAGCTTGCTGCCGCTCGGCGCAATCGAGAACTGATCTTCACCTGCGTCGGCAATCGGCGCGTCATTGAACTCGTCGCGCACCGACACCACGAACGGACGACTGTCGCTCTGCGCGATCCCATCCGACCCGGTCGCGAAAAACGTAAAGTCGATGCTGCCACCGTTCGGCACCCGCGGCGCGTCGAAGAAGTAGTACGCGCCCTCGTTGTCCTTGATTGTGACCGGCGCGCCGCCCGTCTGCGTGAACGTCACCGTCGTCGCATCACCATCGGCATCGGTCACGCTCACGACTTGTAGCTGCACCCTGTCAGCTTCAGTTCCATCATAATCAGCCACCGTCACCACAGGCGCCGAGTTGACAGTGTCTTGCACCGTCACCGTCACCACCACCTCGTCACTCTTCACGAGATCACGCGGCGAGCCCGTGCCCACCGTCAGATAAAAATTGATCGCCGTCGAGCTACCCTGCGGCACGCGCGGCGTCGTAAACTTCGGCGTCGCCGTGGCCGGGTCATCGAGCGTCACAACCGACGCGTATTCATCCTGCACGCGCCACATAAAGTACGTCAGCGCGTCGCCATCGGGGTCAAACGAACCCGTGCCGTCAAGCTGCGCCACCACATTCTCATCCACCGTCGCCGCATCGCCCGCATCAGCCACCGGCTTGTCGTTGTTGCGGTCATCGGCCGTCACCGTAAACTTCGTCGGAAGG
>CAZXXB010000102.1:8830-12157 GCA_964644185.1 uncultured Myxococcota bacterium | reverse complement strand
ACCCTCCCCCGGAGGGAGAGGGTGATGCGGGGAGGATGTGGGGCGAGGTGGGCGGGTGGGTGAATCCGATGGGACGAGTGGGACCGGTGGGGGGCGCAAGAGGGCGCGATGAATCGCGCCCCTACATTCAGATCGTGGGGTGCGGCGGCGAAGGTAGGCGAGGAAGGGAGGCGTGGGACCGGTGAGACCAGTGGGACCAGTGGGACCAGTGGGACCAGTGGGAGGAGTGGGAGGAGTGGGAGGAGTGAGACCAGCAGGAGGGTGAAAGATTTGTCGCCCGTACATTCGGCGCGGGGCGAGGAGCGTGGGTGGCGAACGAGAAATCGCGAGGAGGGTTGGCGGTGGGTTTGGGTGTGGAACCTTTGACATCGGGGGGCGGGCGTATGAAAATTGGAGTCCACGAAGTTGAGTCACGCAAGCAGTTAAGTCACGCGAGTAGTTGAGTCACGCAGAGGGAGCCGACATGCCACTCATCAATGATCCAAATGCGGCGTTTCGCCTTGCACGGGCGATTGCGTCGGACATTGCGATTTACAACCGCGACAAGATTGAGACCGGGCTGCGCGATGACAATCTGTTTGATGCGCTGTCGGGCGAGTTTGACGAGGGGCAGAAGCTGTATCAGAGCCGGATTGACCCGAACCTGTTGGCGGGGAGCAATTTTTACGAGCGGGCGATCAACGACGTGATTTTGAAGCCGCGGGCGAACACGCCGTGCAAGTTGTGGTGACGCGATTCCGGTTTTGTATCAGGCGACGCTTTGCTACCTCGCGGGGGTGACGTTTTCGTACGCCGTGCGTGAGTTGCAGCCGCGCGCGGGTGATGCGGCGGTGGGGGGAGATGGGGGGCGGATGGGTGTGGCGTCGCGGTTGGCGCTGTCGGTGTCATTGTGGTTTGCGTTGCTGTGTGTTGTTCCGCAGACGTTGTTTGCGTTGCTGTTGGCGCCACAGTGGGCGACGAATTTTGCGGTTGATCCGGTGTTGTTGAAGGTGCCGGTGGTGGCGGTGCTGGTGGTGGCTCCGGTGGTGGCGGCGGGGGCGGGGGCGATGTCGGGGCGGGTGCTGGTGGAGCAGCATCGCGAGGGTGCGTTGCGCAGTCACATGATGATCATTGCGGGGTTGCAGGCGTTGTATTTGACGGCGTTTGCGAAGGCGATGCTGTTTTCGGGGACGTATGAGGAGTGGCACGCGGGGGCGAAGCTGGAGTCGCTGTCGGGGCTGATTGGGTATTCGATTTTGGGGACGGAGCGGGTGGGGTATGTGGTGGCGGGGTTTTTGAGCGGTGTCGTGGGTCTGGCGGTGGGTGGTGTGGTGGTTGAGACGGCGGTGCGGCGGGGTGGCATCGCGCGCTGAGAGAGGGCATGATTCGACCTCTTTCCGTAACCCCCCATGGAGTAAGCAAGATGGCAGCGAGCAAGACGACGAAGAGTGAGGCGACGAAGAGTGAGGCGACGAAGAGTGAGACCGCGAAGGTGGTGTTGAAGGCGGGCGATACGTTTCCGGCGATGGCGCTGCCCGATGAGACGGGGACGAAGAAGAAGCTTGGCGATCTGGTGGGTGAGAAGGGGCTCGTGCTGTATGTGTATCCGAAAGATGACACGCCGGGGTGCACGGTGGAGGCGCAGGATTTTCGGGACAAGGTGGGGGCGTTTGGGGCGCTTGGGTATCGGGTGGCGGGGCTGTCGAAGGATGGGGCGGCGTCGCACTGCAAGTTCATCGAGAAGTACGCGCTGACGTTTCCGCTGTTGACGGATGAGGGGGGTGAGTTTTTGGCGGCGATTGGGGCGTATGGGGAGAAGAACATGTACGGGAAGATTGTGACGGGGATTTTGCGGAGCACGTTTGTGGTGGATGGGAAGGGGAAGGTGGTGAAGGCGTATGCGAACGTGAAGGCGAAGGGTCACGCGGAGAAGGTGTTGGCGGATTTGACGGCGATGGCGGGGGCGTGAGCGATGGCGGGTGCAAAGACGAGCGTGGAGAAGAAGGGTGCGAAGGCGGGTGCGAAGGCGGCGGCGCGGCAGTACTGGCTCGCGAAGCAGGAGCCCGCGAAGTATGCGTGGAGTCAGCTTGTGGCGGACGGGGGGACGCGGTGGGATGGGGTGCGGAACTATCAGGCGCGGAATTTTTTGGCGCAGTGGAAGCCGGGTGATCTGGTGGTGATGTATCACTCGAATGATGACCGGGCGTGCGTGGGGGTGATGAAGGTGGTGAGCGAGCCGTATGCCGACCCGACGGCGGATGATCCGCGCTGGGTGTGCGCCGACGTGGTTGCAGAGAAGGCGTTTGCGCAGCCTGTGACGCTGGCGCAGGTGAAGGGTGACCCGGCGTTGAGCGGGGTGATGATGATTCGGCAGTCGCGGTTGTCGGTGATGCCGCTTGCGAAGGCGGAGTTTGAGCGGATCGTGAAGCTGGGTCGGTAGTCGGTGTGAGGGCGTTAGTCGGTGTGAGGGCGTTAGTCGGTGTGAGGGCGTTAGTCGGTGTGAGGGCGTTAGTCGATGTGAGGGAAAGAGAAAAAGCGCCTGCCCTTTTGGGGGAGGCGCTTTTTGTGTGGGTGGCGTGGGCCGTCACGCTGCGTGACGGGTGTGGCGGGTGTGGCGCCGGTTGGTGCGATGCTTACGGCATTCCGCCAGGGACGCAGATGTTGAGGACGGGGATGCAGCTCTCACCTTGCGGGCATGGGTTCTGATCGTTGCAGGGTGTGGTCTCGCAGGTCTCGACGCACTTGTTGCTGAAGCACTGGAAGTTTCCGGCGCAGGGGTTTTGGTCGTTGCAGTCGACGGCATTGGGTGGCGGTGTCGGCAGCCCGAAGCCTGAGGGTGGAATGACGCAGGCGGATTCGCCGCTAAAGCCGATGGGGAAGCACGACGTTCCGGTGGGGCATTCGGTGGTGCCGGCGGGCACGCACTCACCGTCGTCGCATTTTTCGCCTTCGGCGCAGTCTTCGGCGTCGCGGCACTCGGGGATTTCGACGTCGATTTCGCAGAGGACGACGCAGCGGTTGGCGGGGCGGGTGCAGACGGCGTTGCCGGGGCAGTCGTCGCGGTCGTCGCACTCGGCGGCACCGGCGGGAGGCTGGTTGCCGCTGAGGCAGCCGCGGATGCCCTGCTGAAGTTGCGAGCAGGTTTCACCCTCGCCGCATGAGGCGGCGGTTTGCTCGACGCAGGTGCCGCTGATGCACTTCAGGGCGATGCTGGGGCAGTCTTGCGAGGTGGTGCACGAGAGGCCGCCGGTGCTGTCGTCGTCGTCGTCGTCGGTGGTGGCGTCGTCGTCGTCGTCGGTGGTGGCGTCGTCGTCATCGTCGGTGGTGGCGTCGTCGTCGTCGGTGGCG
>CAZXXB010000102.1:2473-8745 GCA_964644185.1 uncultured Myxococcota bacterium | reverse complement strand
GGCGGCGGCGTCGTCGGCAGCGGCGTCGTCGTCGGGAAGCACCGAGGGGTCGATGCAGAAGCCGCCCTCGCAGAGCTCGCCGTCGTCGCAGTCGCGGGCCGATTCGCACTCGGCGGCGTTTTCGTCGATGCAGAGTCCGTTGTCGCCGATGTCGGCGCCGCACTTGTTGCCTTCGTCGCAGTCGGCGTCACGGTTGCAGCCGATGACGCAGACTTTTTCTTCGGCACCGCAGATGTTGCCGAGGTCGCAGTCGCTGTTTTTTACGCAGGGGGTGGCTTCGGCGCCGCAGATGCCGTTGTTGCAGGCTTCGCCGCTGTCGCAGTCGCTGTCTTCGATGCACTGGACGCAGAAGAGTTCGAAGCAGAAGGGGAAGCTCTCGTCTTCGCAATCGCGGTCGCTTTTGCAGGCTTCGCCGTTGCCGGGGGGGGTGTCGTCGTCGTCGCTATCGTCGTCATTGTCGTCGTCGTCGTCATCGTCGTCGTCAACGGCGCTGGCGTCGTCGTCGTCGGTTGTGGTGGTGTCGTCGTCGTCATCGTCTCCGCAGCCGCTGGAGGTGCCGAGGGCGAAGGTGAGCACGCCGAGAGCGGCGAGCAGCCCCAGTTTGCGAATGATTGCGTTGCGAATCATTTCGTTGCGAATCGAACCCATGCCATGTCTCCTCGTGTCTCTTCGAGCACGCGGTGGCGCGTGCGCAGCGTTCTTGCGGTCGGCGGCGTAAAGAGTGCCGCGTCGCGCGTTACTGGATTGAGTTGCCCGCGTCACCATTGTGGTCGCGTTATGTACGACGAGCGAACGGTGCCGCTTTGTCAAACCGAACGCGGCTCAAAGTCAATAAGTTTAAAAGATTCCGGAGACGTTTTGGCAGATGAGGGTTGGCAGTGGGGGTGTGGTGGTGACGTTCCACTCGTCGGAGAGGGCGCATTGGAGGGCGTCGCCGCGAGCGGTTCCGTCGGGCAGGAGGCCGGCGCGGCAGTCTCCACCGTGCCATGGGAAGCGGTCGCGCCATGCGTTGTTGGGTAGCAGGGCTGGGGGGATGAAGAGGGGTTCGCAGGCGAGCCAGTCGGGTGTGCCTGAGGCGAAGCAGGTATCGGGGGCGGTGTTGAGCCAGTCGTAGAGGCCGTCGAGGAGTCCGTTGAAGGGGGGAGGGTCGTATCGTGCAGGGATTGTGCAGGTGAGCTGGATGCCTTTGGCGCAGAGGAGGTTCCAGGTTTCGGGGCAGGCGTTGCCGGTGTCGTCGCTGGTGTCGCTGGTGTCGCCTGAGTCGGTGGAGTCGTCGTCGTCGCCGATGACGATGGCAGTGTCGCCAGCATCGCTCGTGTCGCCGGACGTGTCGTCGGACGTGTCGTCGTCGTCGGGCGCGGCATCGTCATCATCGTCGTCGTCGCTGGATGCGGCATCGTCGTCGTCGTCGTCGTCGGGCAGACCGTCGTCGTCGTCATCAAACACGGCGGGGGCGGTATCGCTGGCGGTATCGTCTGCGGCGTCTTGTGACGTGTCGCTGGGGGCGAAGAGGTTGTCGGGGTCGAGGACGACTTCTTGATAGCAGGCCGGGAGGGTCGCAAGTGCGACGAGTGCGAGGGCAATGATGTCGCGGCGCGCGGGGACTGGCTTGCGGGCGTGCGGCGTGGGGGCGGGCAGCTGTGGGGTTGCGAGCGACATGATGGCGACCTGACCTACTTGCGGCCGGGCGTACCCGTGACCGGCAGGGCATTGAGCGAGCGGTGCATCGGCGAGCCAGGCAATCAGCGAGTCAGGCGATCAGCGATCGCCGATGGCGGCGAGGGCGTCACGTGCAGCATCGGCGAAAGCAGAGGCGTTGTCGATGTCGAGTAGCTGGCGGTATCCGGCAATGGCGGCGTCGAAGCTGCCCATCTCGTGGAGTGAATAGGCGCGGTAGAGGAGGGCGGCCTCGCGCAGGTTGCGTTCGCGTGAAGAGAGGCGAGCGAGCGCGGCGTCGTAGAGGGCGACGGCGGCGGGGTAGTCGTGGCGGGTGTCGCGGGCGAGGTGTGCGCGCATGATGAGCACGCGAGCGAGGCGGTGGCTTGCGGGGTAGGCGGCGACGAAGTGGGCGAGATCGGCGTCGAAGGCATCGGCGCTGACGCGTGTCGAGGGGTCGCCGTGGGTGGCGGTGGTGCGGGTCTCGGCGGTGATTTCGAGCAGGTGGTACTCGACCTCTTCGCGCAGAGCGCTTTTGGGGTAGAGGCGGCGGTGTTCGTCGTAGAGGGCGCGGGCGCGAGCCAGATCGCGCTGGTTGTCGTGGGTGTTGATGGCGGTGCGAAAGAGGGCGGCCTCGGCGGGGTCGGTGACGCGGCCGAGGGCCGAAGAGGTGCGGGTCGATGGGGTTTTTGGGGTGCGGGGTGCGCCGGTGTTCTGGGTCGGGGTGGTGTTTGCGCCGTAGAGGGTCGCGCCGTGCGTCGCATCGGGGGCGGCATCATCGAAGGCGACACCGAGCGTGCGCAGGGTGGCGTGGGCGATGACGGGGGTGACGCTTACGCGTGATGGGGTGCGGTCGTTGTCGCGGTAGATGAGGGTTTCGCCAGCCGAGACGTAGTCGACGCGTGAGCCGCGGACGACTTTGACCTTGCCCTCGTGGGTCGAGACGGTGACGGTTTTGGCGGGGTCGCGTGCGACGCGGAAGACGGTTCCGACGACGAGCACATCGACTGCGCCGGTTTTGACGCGGAAGGCGCGGCGGTCGTCGCGGTGGTCGGCCTGCACGGCGACGGCGCCGGATTCGAGGTCGAGGAGGACGCTGTCGTTGAGGGCTTCGACGACGCGAAGCTGTGAGGCTTGCTCGATGAGGAGTTTTCCGTGGCCTGAGAGGCGGGCGAGGGCCGAGCCTGTGGGGCCGGTGACGATGCGGGGGAGGGTGGCGGTGGCGCTGACGGGGAGCTGGGCGACGTCGACGGGGGGTGCGAGCACGCTGACGTCAACGAGGATGTTGCGCGCGCTGGCGGGGTCGGTGTTGGGGTTTGCGGGGTTAACCAGTAACTGCGTGGCCTGACGGGTGTTGAAACCCGTCGAGGCCGACGCGGCGACCGGGGGGCTAGCCAAGACTGGGTCGGCACCGTCGCGCATGAGGGCGGCGACGAGGGCCGAGACGCCCATCAGCGAGACGGCGAGGGCGGTGGCTGAGAGGGCGAATGCGCGGCGCGAGTGGAGGGTGTGCCGCAGGGTGGCGGGTATGCCCCGGGAGGCGAGACGGGCGCGGACGCGCTCAAGGGCGAAGGGGGCAGGGTTTGCCGAGTTGGCGGCGTCGCGCAGGGCGGCGCGGGCGAGGGGGGGCAGCGATGGGCCAGAAAGCGGCTCATCACGACGCGGGTCGCTGCTGCCGGGCTGACCGACGTTGGGCTGACCGACGTTGGGGTCTTCGCCGTGTGTGGTCCGCTGGTCTTGCGGGGTGCTGTGAGTCGGCTTCGTCATAAAGAAACGGATCGTAAAAGAGCGGTGAATGCTGTCGTGCTCATTGCGCTGCGTCACGTGGTGGGCTGTGTAACGTGAACAAATGTGTTCAATGGCTACGCGATTTACCCACGGGTGAGATGCAATTGGGGTTGCGAGTTGTCAAACAGAGAGACGTTGTTGAGGAAACAACATCGAAACGGGGGCGAAATGGCAATCGAAAGATTTTGGTGCGGGGTGGTGCTGGTGCGGGGTGGTGCTGGTGAGCGTGGGCATCATGCGCCGGATTTGAGACGTCCATCGAGCCAGCCGGCGTTTTCGCGGGCGGTCTGTTTTTCGAAGCGGGTTTTGAACTCGGCGCGGGCGTGGCGCAGTCGCGAGTAGACGGTGTTGAGTGGGATGCCGAGGATTTCGGCGATTTCTTCGGCGGGGACTTCTTCCATCTCGTAGAGAACGAAGACGATGCGTTTTTTTTCGCCGATGGGTTCGAGTGCGCGCCAGACGGCGCGGTTCATTTGCTGGGATTCGAGGTCTTTGTCGGCGCGGGGTTCGACGGCGGGGAGGAGTTCGTCGGGGGTTTCACCGAGACCGATGAGGCGCGAGACTTTGGACCAGCGGCGGCGTCCGGCGACGGCGTTGGCGCAGATGCGGTACATCCATGTGGTGAACTGGGAGCGCCACTCGAATTTTCGGATGTTGCGGTAGAGTAGCTCGTAGACTTCCTGCACGATGTCTTCGACGTCGTGGGCACCGCCGGAGATGCGAAAGCAGATGCGGTACACGGAGGGGAAGGATTCTCGGTAGAAGGGGTCGAAGGCGGTGTCGTCGCCGGCCTGGAGGCGGCGGACGAGGTCGTCGAGGAGGGCGGTTGCGGGTGCGTCGCTCTGTGCCGGTGTTGAGCCGGTCGTGGGCGCGGGTGGCGCGGAGTGGGGTTTGTCGTCGCGGTTGGGCGTCACGGAAGCTCCGGTTCTCTTTGTCGGCGTGCCCCGGTGCGGCGCGACAAAGAAGCGCGAGTTGGTGAGGGTATGCGACAATCGGGTGACGTGCAAGCGCGAATGTGACGGTGCGTGAGCGGGGGTGAGCGGGAGGTTTGCGGTGGTGGACGTGGGGGTGGTTAGACCTCGCCGGCGGTGCCGTGGGGGCCGGTGAGGGCGGGGGTTCCATCGGCGGTGACGGTGGGTGGTGGGCGCAGGAGTTCGTTGACGTTGGGGAAGGCTTCGCGGGCCGGTTCGTCGGTGAGGGCGAGCTTGAGCACGTCATCCATGTGGGCGACGAAGTGGAAGGTGACGACGTCGCGGATGGCGGGGGGGATGTCTTCCAGGTCTTTGCGGTTGTCTTCGGGGGCGATGATGTCGTGGATGCCGAGGCGGTAGGCGGCGAGGGTTTTTTCTTTGAGTCCACCGATGGGTAGCACGCGTCCGCGCAGTGTGATTTCACCGGTCATGGCGATGTCGGCGCGGACGGGGATGCCGGTGAGTGAGGAGACGAGTGCGGTGGCCATGGTGATGCCGGCGGAGGGGCCGTCTTTGGGGATGGCGCCTTCGGGGACGTGAATGTGGATGTCGATGTTGTTGTAGAAGTTGGGGGAGAGACCGAGGACGTGTGCGCGTGAGCGGACGTAGCTGAGAGCGGCCTGAGCGGACTCTTGCATGACGTCGCCGAGTTTTCCGGTGATGGTGAGTTTGCCTTTGCCGGGCATGAGGTTGATTTCGATCTGGAGGGTTTCGCCGCCGACTTCTGTCCATGCGAGGCCGGTGGCCATGCCGACTTCGTGGTGTTCGCGGCGGGCGTCGGGTTTGAACCTGGGTACGCCGAGCAGGCGCATGACGGCTTCGCTGTCGATGATGCGTTCAGAGCGGTCGCCGGTTTCGAGCAGGTCGCGGGCGAGTTTGCGAAAGACGGTGCCGATTTCGCGTTCGAGTGAGCGGACGCCGGCTTCGCGGGTGTAGCGGCGGATGATGGTCTGGATGGCGTCGTGGGTGAGGGTGACGGGTACGGCTGCGAGTCCGTTCGCGTCGCGTTGTTTGGGGACGAGGTAGCGTTCGGCGATGGCGAGTTTTTCGTGGTCGGTGTAGCCGCCGAGCTGAATGATTTCGAGGCGGTCGCGCAGTGGCAGTGGGATGCCGGCGAGGGAGTTTGCGGTGGCGATGAACATGACGCGCGAGAGGTCGTAGTCGAGGTCGATGTAGTGGTCGCTGAAGGCGTTGTTTTGCTCTGGGTCGAGGACTTCGAGGAGGGCTGAGGCGGGGTCTCCGCGGTAGTCGCGCGAGAGTTTGTCGATTTCGTCGAGGAGGAAGACGGGGTTTGAGGTGCCGACTTTTTTGAGTGACTGGATGATTTTTCCGGGCAGCGCGCCGATGTAGGTGCGGCGGTGTCCGCGAATTTCGGCTTCGTCGTGGACGCCGCCGAGGCTGACGCGGACGAATTTGCGTCCGGTGGCGCGGGCGATGGAGCGAGCGAGTGAGGTTTTGCCGACGCCGGGTGGGCCGACGAAGCAGAGGATGGGTCCGCGGACGGATTCGGTGAGGTTGCAGACGGCGAGGTATTCGAGGATGCGGTCTTTGATTTTTTCGAGTCCGTGGTGGTCTGTTTCGAGCACTTCGCGGGCGGCGGGGATGTCGCGTTTTTCGTCGCTTGCGTCGCCCCATGGGAGTGAGAGGACCCAGTCGAGGTAGTTGCGCAGGACGGTGGCTTCGGCGCTCATGGGGCTCATCATTTTGAGCTTGCGCATTTCGCGGTCGAGTTTGTTTCGGGCCTCGTCGCTCAGGGCTTTGGCTTCGATGCGCTCTTGCAGTTCGGCGAGTTCGGCTTTGAATTCGTCTTGTTCGCCGAGCTCTTTTTGAATCGCCTGCATGCGTTCGTTGAGTTAG
>CAZXXB010000102.1:1665-2463 GCA_964644185.1 uncultured Myxococcota bacterium | reverse complement strand
ACTCTTTCTGGTTTTTCTCGACCTGTTTTTTGACGCGCGTGCGGATTCGTTTTTCGAGTTTGAGGATTTCGATTTCGCTCTGCACGACGGCGAGGAGATCGGTGAGGCGTTCGCCGGGGATGAGGGTGGCGAGGATGCGTTGTTTGTCGGTGAGTTTGAGGGGGAGGTGGCCGAGGACGAGGTCGGCGTAGGCGAGGGCGTCTGGGGTGTCGCTGAGGCGCTGCTGTAGTTCGGTGGAGGGGTTGGGGCTGAGGCTCAGGTATTCTTCGACCGAGGTGACGAGTGCGCGGGCGGTGGCGATGTCTTCGCTGGCGAGGGGTGTGATGTCGGGGAGGGTTTCGACATCGACGATGAAGCAGGGGTCGTTGGCGCGAAAGCCGGTGATTCGTGCGCGGACGACGCCTTCGACGACGACGCGGAGTTTGTTTTGAGGGAGTTTGAGAAGCTGGGTGATGCGTCCGAGGGTTCCGATGAGGTTGAGGTCGTCTTGCGCGGGTTCGAGGACGGCGGCGCTGAGTTGTGTGGCGAGGAGGATTTCGTTGTTGCCGGAGCGGGCGGCGTTGATGGCGGCGACGCTTCGGTCACGTCCGACGAGGAGGGGGACGGAGAGTCTGGGCGAGATGACGATGTCTCGCAGGGGTAAGAGTGGCACGCGTTTGGGTTCAGGTGCGCGTGGTGTGTTTGCTGGTGCTGTGGTTTGAACTTCGTTCGACATGGGGCGAAGTTATCACAGGCGGTGTCGCGAGGGCAGAGGGGGGGTTGGCGGGGCGGGAGTGGTCCGGCCGGGGTGTCGGGTGC
>CAZXXB010000102.1:269-1655 GCA_964644185.1 uncultured Myxococcota bacterium | reverse complement strand
GGGGGGGGGGGGGGGGGGGGGGGGGGGGGGGGACGGCGTTTTCGTTTTTCGCCCAGCGCGGTAGAAGCGAGCGCATGACAGAGCGTGATCTTGAACCTGGACTACTTCCGCGTGGCGGTGCCTACCGGACGCTGTTGAGCTATCAGCGCGCGCTCATGGTCTATGACGTGACGTTCTGGTTCTGCGAACGGTTCATCAAAGCTGGAGACCGCACCCGCGATCAGATGTTGCAGGCAGCGCGGTCGGGAAAGCAGAACATCGTCGAGGGCAGCAAGGCTTCGCGGACGTCGAAGGAGACAGAGCTCAGGCTCACAAACGTGGCGCGGGCAAGTTTTGAGGAGGCGCTGGAGGACTATCTCGACTTCTTGCGTGTTCGTGGGCTTACGTGCTGGAGCAAAGATAGTCGAGAAGCGCGCTACGTGAGAAGACTGGCACAGGCATCGGGCGCAACATCCGAGGTGTTCCGGGAAATCTGCGCGACGCGTGACGCGGCGGTCGTGGCGAACATTGGAATCTGCCTTTTGCACCAGACGACGTACCTGCTGCGTCGGCAGATTGCCAGGCTTGAACGCGACTTCATCGAAGAAGGAGGAATTCGTGAGCGGATGCGGAAGGTGCGCGTGGCTCGTCGAGATGGAGGCGGAGAGTGATGTGACTCGTGGGACTCGTGTGACTCTTGTGACTCGTGGGACTCGTGGGATGGCTAGCGACGCAGGTTGGGGGGGGCACGCAATGGCGTCGGGCAGATAGCGGGGCGCAGTGTGGTGGCGAGAATGCGGTGGCAGTCGTGGGAGGGTTGGTGGTGCCGGGTGGGGCGAGGGAATGATCAGGGAATCATTGACGAGGGTAATCTTCAACCAGGCGGGGCGAACCCCCAAAACGCGACAAAGTGGGCGGGGCGGGGTAGTCTTGCGCGTCTCGCAACAACACCTCCGCGGGAAGCGCACTGAACCCCGCGTCGGGAGCCACGCCGCATGAGCCGTCGCGACTGGAAGTCGTACAAACAGAAACGCATCGAGGGTCCGTTCGATGTGATCGTGATCGGTAGCGGCATCGGTGGGCTTGCGACCGCGGGGTTGCTGGCGCGGCAGGCGCGAAAGCGCGTGCTCGTGCTCGAACGGCACTACACCGCTGGCGGGTTTACCCACGTGTTTCGTCACGGCGATTACGAGTGGGATGTGGGGCTGCATTATATCGGCGAGATCGGCGACGGAAAGTCGAGCAAGGTCTCTGACGTGCGGGCACTTTTCGATTACCTGAGCGACGGCGAGTTGACGTGGGCGCCGATGCCCGACGTGTATGACCGCATCTACATTGGTCAGCCCGATGGAGGCGAGAAGAGCTACGACCTCGTGACGGGGCATGAGAATTTTCGGGCGAAGCTGA
>CAZXXB010000102.1:0-247 GCA_964644185.1 uncultured Myxococcota bacterium | reverse complement strand
GGGTATCGACCGCTATGTGGCGAGCCTGTTCGCGTGTACGCGCGCGGCGCGTGGGTATTTTATGGCGGGGGCGTTGCCGGGCATCGTCGAGCGGGTGATGGGTGAGCGGATGCGGGCGCCGTATCTCGAGTTTGCGGGGCGCACGACGCGCGAGGTGATCGGCGGGTTTGTGAAAGACCCTGAGTTGCTGGCGGTGTTGACGGGGCAGTGGGGCGACTATGGGCACACGCCGGCAGAGAGCAGCTTT
>CAZXXB010000101.1:11950-12207 GCA_964644185.1 uncultured Myxococcota bacterium | reverse complement strand
ACCCTGCACTTCCGCCGGTGCTTTTGCGTGACGGTGATGTGGTCGAGTTGTTTGGTACGGCGGCGCATACGGCACTTGAGCCGTTGTGCGACACGAACGATTGTCTGTCGGCGCGGTCGCTCGATGCGGCGTGTCGGGTGCATTTTGGTACGGTGACGCGCAGCGTGACGCTCGATGGTGAGGCGACGACTGCGCCGTTTGTGGTGCGTGTGCCGCGCGACTGGAGTTTGCGGAACGATGGGCCGCAAAAGGGGATT
>CAZXXB010000101.1:1617-11940 GCA_964644185.1 uncultured Myxococcota bacterium | reverse complement strand
CGGGACGGCGCTGCGGGTACGTTATCGGGTGCAGGCGGCGACGAGCCGCGACCCGCATCGGGTGTCGGGCGTGGTGCGGGCCGGCGATGGGTTTAATGTGTCGCTGTTGGGGCACCAGATGGTGGTGATGCCCGATGAAGACGCGGGTGCGAAGGGGGCGCTTTATTTGCGGTTCACGCGGCCCGATCGCGACCACTCGCCGACGACGACGCGCAACGTGGAGGTAGAGGCGTGGGCGCAACCGGCGCTGTGGGGCGACGCGACGGCGATTGGTCGGTTGCTGTGCGCCATGCTGTAAGGTCTGCGCGCGTCAGCAGAGGCGCAGTGGGTCAGCAGAGGCGCAGTGGGTCAGCAGAGGCGCAGTGGGTCAGTAGCGGCGCAGTGGGTCAGTAGCGGCGCAGTGGGTCAGTAGAGGAAGTTGTACTGGAGGAAGACCTGGCTGTTGCGGCTGAAGTATCCGCCCGGGGTGAGTTCGCCCGCGAGGGGGTCGGGGCCGAAGAAGAGGTTGGTGCCGAGGCCGACCTGGTGCTGGTCGGTGACTTTGTAGACGGCTTTGGCTTGCAGGATGAGGTCTCCGAGGAGGAACTGCGAGATGCCGATGACCTCGAAGTTGAGGGTTTCGTCGAGCACTGAAGAGCGGGCACCGAGCAGTACGCCGGGGAGTATCCAACCCGGTGCGCCGTCGAGCTTTTTGAAGAGAAACGCGGGCTGGATGTCGTTGCTGGGGGCGTAGACGCCGTAGACTTCCATGATGGCGACGATGTAGGGGGCGTACTCGTAGTCGAGGCCGAAGACGCCGGTGATGGTGGGTGTGGTGTCGCTCTGGCCGTCGGGGCCGGTGATGGGGGCGTTGGGTTGAAAGCCGACCTCGGTTTTGAGGGTGAAGCCTTCGACCGAGTGGCGCCATGCGCCTGAGAGGTAGTGCTGGCGCTGGTAGTAGCTTTCGACGATGTTTTGACCATCGAAGACTTTTTCGGTGAGGCGTTGCGAGGCGCGGAGGAAGTTTCCGTTGTTTTGGAGGAGGGCGTTGAGGGTTTGCGGGGTGAGGTTGGGGCCGGCCTGTGCGCGGGCGTCGCTGATGGCGGTGGAGACGATGGCGAGGTCGGGGTCGTATTTCACGAACGGGGTTTGCGAGAAGTAGTAGCCGTAGACGAGCTGGGCGTCGCCGTCGCCGTAGTTGTATTTCATGCGGAGGGCGCCGCTCATGTTGCGCAGGTTCTGGTCGGGCGCGCGGGTGACGGCGAGGTTGCTCTGGACGCGGTCGACGATGCTGGGGTCGAGAAGCGAGGCGATTTCGGGCCCCGTCAACGGCAACGGGAAGGGGAATCCGGCCTGGATGATGGCGTTGTCGTCGCCGTAGATGAAGGCCTGGGGTTCGGTGAAGAAGGGGATGAGGACGGCGGTGATTTCGAGTTCTTTGACGGGGTAGATGGTGGCGGAGGCGGCGAGGACGGGAAGCTGTGAGAATTTGGGGTCGGGGATGATGGAGTTGCGCAGGTCGAAGGGGTTGATGAAGCGGCTTGGGCTGATGAATTCGGTGAAGTTCCAGGCGAAGAGCTGGTTGCCGACGCGGATATCGACGGGGCCGACGTAGGCGTCGACGTACATTTCCATGGGGGTGATGTCGTATTCGGCGCGGCAGTCTTGTCCGGAGTCGGCGAGGAAGAAGCACTGGTTCATTTCGGCGCGGGCGATGGCGCGGTGGCGAAAGCGGGCGTCGAGGTGGATGCGGCCTTTCCAGAAGCCGGGGTCGATATCGACGCCGAGGGTAAGAAAGTTTTGCCAGTCGATGACGTACTCGTCGCTATTGGTCCACCATGTGTCGGAGTAGAAGCGCGAGAGGTAGTCGAGGGTGAAGTAGTTGAGTTTGGGTGTGCCGGAAGCGGCGGCGGTGGCGAGGTTGGTGGCGGTAGCCGGGGCGTCGGTTGTGGGGGCGTCGGCGCCGTCGTCGAAGACGAACTCGATGTCTTCGGATGGGGGCGCGGGCTCTGTGGGCGCGGATTCTGTGGGCGCGGGCTCTGCGGGCGCGGGTTCTGTGGGCGCGGGTTCTGCGGGTGCAGGTTCAGCGACTGCTTCAGGTTCTGCGGGTGCAGGCTCGACGGGGGCAGGCTCGACGGGGGCAGGCTCTACGGGTTCAGCATCGGTGAGGGCCGCGTTGGTGGGGGAAGGTTCGGCAGGGGCAGGCGCTTCGACGTCTTCCTGAGCCATGATGGGCAGGGCAACAAACGACACCACAACAGCGACAGCGAGACGCAAAACGGACTGCATCGTGACCTCAACGTCACTCTCAAAGATCGGGGCTTCCGCCGTTCGGAAGTCTCCGTGAGCGTGCGAGCGGCGATAGCTAACAGGCTTGCAGGGGCAATGGAAGATGCACAGGGGTGCCGCGTAAATGCGACGCGCTTGTGGCGCGGCTGTCACCCGGGCCCCGTGGGGTTCGCGCAAAGTTGGCCCACGTCGAGAGATTGCCCCCCAATTCACGCGAGGTTCACATGCGCCGTCGTCTGTTTTTGAAGCTGTTGTCTGCTGTTGCCGTTTTGCCCGCTGCTGCGTGCGACGATGATGATGATGATGATTCGGATGAGACGGGCACGACCGGCGACACGGGCGATACAGACGATACCGGTACGACCGGCGACACGGGTGATACGGGTGATACGGGCGATACGGGCGATACGGGTGATACGGGCGACACGGGTGATACGGGCGATACGGGTGACACGGGTGAGACGGGCGATACGGGTGAGACCGGGGGACCAGACGAAGATGTTCCAGATACGTTTGAGCAATACGAGTGGGAGGGTGAGCCCGGCGTGGCGACGCTGTTTTCACATGGGGTGGCAAGCGGTGACCCGCTGTCAGATCGGGTGATTTTGTGGACGTGCCTGACGCCCGATGCGGCGCGCGACATTGATGTGTGGTTTGAGATCGCGACCGACGAGGGGTTCACGCGGCGCAAGGCGGTGGGGACATTTACGACGAGCGCCGCGCGCGATTACACGGTGAAGGTTGACCCGACGGGGCTCAAACCCGGCACGAAGTATTTTTATCGGTTTTTCGCGGAGGGGCGGCAGTCGCAGGTGGGCACGACGCGCACGGCACCGACGGGTTCGGTCGACAAGATGAACTTTGCCGTGGCGAGTTGCTCGAACTACGGCAAGGGCTATTTTCACGCCTACGCGCATCTCGCGGCGCGAGACGACATCGACGTCGTGCTGCACCTTGGCGACTACATCTACGAGACGGAGGGTGGTCCGCTGCGGAAGATGGAGCCGGAGAGGGAGATCGTTTCGCTCGACGACTATCGGGTGCGGTATCGCATGTACCACCGTGAGCCCGATTTGCAGGCGGTGCGGGGAAGGTTTCCGCTGATTGCGGTGTGGGATGATCACGAGAGCACGAACAACGCGTGGAAAGATGGGGCGTCGAACCATCAACCCGAGACGGAGGGTGACTGGGGTGCTCGCAAGCTGGCGGCGTATCGGGCGTATGTCGAGCACCTTCCGATTCGCGAACAGGAAGACTTGAAGATTTGGCGCGGGTTCGACTTTGGTGACCTCGTGAGTCTGTCGATGCTCGACACGCGGGTGTGGGGTCGCGACGCGCAAGAGGCGCAGGGCGGCGATCGAAATGACCCGGAGCGGCAGATACTCGGGGCTGATCAGGAGGCGTGGTTGTTTGAGCGGTTGAGGGGCGCAACGGCAACGTGGAAAGTCATGGGGCAGCAGGTTCCGGTGTCGCCGCTTGATGACCCGAGCGAGACGGGTTGGGAGAGCGACAAGTGGGATGAGTATGTTCCGGCGCGGGAGCGGTTGTTTGGCGTGCTGAAGTCGAGCGCGGTGACGAACGCGGTGGTTTTGACTGGCGACGTGCATTCGTCGTGGGCGCTCGACGTCGCGGCAGAGCCGTATGATGCCGAGAAATATGATGCGGCGACGGGGGCGGGGGCGCTGGCTGTCGAGCTTGTGGCGCCCGCGATTGCGCAGGATGGGGCGTTTGGGATGATTGCGGAGGCGGTGGGCAAAGAGCGGGTGAAGAAGAATCCGCATGTGAAGTACGCGAATGAGGGCGACAAGGGGTATGTGTTCGTGAGTTTGACGCGTGAGAAGTTGCGGGCCGAGTGGTGGTACGTGAGCACGGTGACAAAGGTCGAGCACGAGGTGAAGCTGGGAGGCGCGGTCGAGGCACAGGCGGGCATCTCACACCTGACGGCGGCGTGAGTAGCGTGTGAGGGTGCTGTGATGTGGCGGGCGATGTGGTTGTGATGTGGGGGGCTATGCCTCTTTCGATTTCGCGCGGTGCCGTGCTAATCACCCGGCACCATGACAGACAACAACGCAGCAGCCCCAAACGCCCGCGAGGGTGAAGAATTGATGAAAAAGATCGTGTCGCTGTGCAAGCGGCGCGGCTTCGTTTTTCAATCGTCGGAAATCTACGGCGGTTTGAAGAGCGCGTACGATTACGGTCCGCTCGGCGTCGAGTTGAAGCGCAACATCATGAACGAGTGGTGGCGCACGATGGTCGTCGAGCGCGAAGACGTGGTGGGGCTCGACGCGTCGATCATGATGCACCCCGATGTGTGGAAGGCGTCGGGCCACCTTGCGGGGTTTAGCGACCCGCTGGTTGACTGCCTTGTCTCGAAAGAGCGGTTTCGGGCCGACAAGGCTCCGCGACCCGGCGTGGGCGATGCGGTGGTGATTACGTGCGCCGACAAAGAGCAGGCGAAGAACTACCACGAGCAGATCAAGGCGCGGTTCAACATCGAGTTGAAGCGTGAGGGCAAAGAGCTGCATGGGCTGCGGGTTATCGCCGAGAAGAAGGTTGCGTTTTTTGCCGAGGGGGCGAATGAGCCGACGGCGACGTTCGATTTTCCGGGCTATGTGAGCCCGCTTATCGGGTCGCCGTTTTTGTCGGATGAGCGACAGTTCAACCTGATGTTTCGGTCGAGCATTGGGCCGGTCGATCCGCTCAACGAGGCGGCGAAGTTCTTTGTTGAGAACCCGGGTGTGACGCTCGCAGAGGCGCGCGCGAAGCTCGACGAGTTGACGAAGGCGGCGGCGGTTTATCTGCGGCCTGAGACGGCGCAGGCGATGTTCGTGCAGTTTCAGAACGTGCAGGAGTCGATGTCGATGAAGGTGCCGTTTGGCATCGCGCAGATGGGCAAGAGCTTTCGCAACGAGATCACGACCGAGCACTTTATTTTCCGCTCGTGCGAGTTCGAGCAGATGGAGATGGAGTGGTTTTGCGAGCCGGGGACGCAGCGTGAGTGGCTCAATTACTGGAAGGACATTCGCATTGCGTTCTGGCAGCGGTACGCGAATGACAAGGCGGCGTTTCGCTTGCGTCCGCATGAGGCGGATGAGTTGGCGCACTACGCTGACGCGTGCTTTGACGTCGAGTACCTTTATCCGTGGGGGTGGGGAGAGCTTGAGGGGGTGGCGTCGCGTACCGACTACGATCTCAAGAAGCACAGCGAGCACAGCGGAAAGAAGATCACGTATTTCGACCAGCAGAAGAACGACCCGGAGACGGGCAAGGCGGGGTGGCGTTACACGCCGTATGTGATTGAGCCGGCGGCGGGGGCGACGCGCGGGGTGCTGGTGTATCTGTGCGATGCGTATGCTGAAGAGCAGGTGCCCGATGCGAAGGGTGAAGATGCGACGCGGGTTGTGCTGCGGCTGCATCCGCGATTGGCGCCGTACAAGGCAGCGGTGCTTCCGCTCGTGAAGAAAGACGGGATGCCGGAGAAGGCGCGTGAGATTGTCGAGGCGTTTCGGTTGGCGGGCATCAACGTGCGGTATGACGAGCAGCACGCGATTGGTAAGCGGTATCGGCGGCACGATGAGATTGGCACGCCGTATTGCATCACGGTCGATGGGCAGAGCCTCGAAGATGGTACGGTGACGATTCGCGACCGCGACACGATGAAGCAGGAACGGATTCGCGCGGAAGAGGCGGTTGCGGTGGTGAAGGCGCGGCTGGCGGGGTGAGAGTGGGGGGGGGCTAGACCCGCGTGCGGAGGAAGCGTTCGTGGTCGCGCCAGCATTGCTTTGCGACCGTGCGGAATGTCATCGCGTGGAATGCGTGTCCCTCGCCTTTGTATTCGGGTTGTTCGTGATCGACACCCAGTTGCGTGAGCGCCCTCGCGAGGCGGCGCGAGTCAACGACGAGCGGGTCGGCGCCACCACATGGGATGAAAAAGGGCGGTAGCGGTCGGTGAGGTTTGTCACCGCGCTCGAAGACCGTGAGGGTGTCGCAGAGTTCGAGCGCGCGGGGGTCGGTCACGCCCGAGCGGGTGCGGTATCCGCGCTCCATATCGCCGACGTGGCGGGTGAGTACGGCGTTGATGACGCCGTGCTGAAGTTTGGGGTGGCGAAAGTAGCGGCGCGCGTCGGTGACGTTGAGAAATCCACATGCGGGGGCAATGGCTTTGGGGGCGATGCCGCGTTGAAACACTTCGCGGGCGAAGGGTTCGTCACGCTCGTAGGCGCAGACGATGCCGAGGGCGGTGGTGAGGTTTCCACCGGCGGATTCGCCGGCGATGACGATGCGCGAGGGGTCGCCGCCGTAGAGGTGGGCGTTGTCGTGAACCCAGGCGAGGGCGTGTGCGCAGTCTTCGATGGCGGCTGGGAAGGGGGCGGTGCCGGCGAGGCGGTAGTTGATGTTGAAGACGACGTAGCCCATGCGGGCGAAGGCGGCGCCGAAGACCCAGTGGGTCTCTTTGGAGAGGATGTGGAAGCCTCCGCCGTGGATGTAGAGGACGACGGGGAGGCGGTCGCGGTCGGTGGTACCGACTGGGCGGTAGATGTCGAGGCAGTGCTCTTCGCGGTCGGTGGGTCGGTAGGGCAGATCACGCACGCGGGTGACGCCGAGACGTTCGAGGTCGTAGACGGGCAAGACTGAGGCGCCGAACGAGAGCGAGGTGAGCAGACCTTCCATGAAGGTGAAGGTGGCTCTGCGGCGGACCCGTTGCGAGAGTTCAGATTGCGCTGGGTCGGGTTGCGCGGTGCCTGACTGCTCGCGACCTGATTGGGCGCGACCTGATTGTGAAGATGTCGAGTTCACCTCACCTGCCCTCCCGTCGATGCTGAAGCGTCTCAGCGCGAGACACTGCTGGAAAAACCAATGAAAATCAGAGGGCTTGCAACACGTCGCCGTGTTCGAGTCCGCCGGTGAGCGAGAGGAAGATGTCTTCGAGGCCGAGGTTTCCGGCTTCGCGTTTGAGGTCGTCGGGTTTGCCGAGGGCGCGGATTTTTCCGCGGACGATCATGCCGATGCGGTCGCAGAGTTCTTCGGCGTCGGTGAGCGAGTGGGTTGACATGAAGATGGTCGCGCCCTGCTCTTTGCAGACGGTTTTGAAGATGTCTTTCAAGAGGCGGGCGCCTTTGGGGTCGAGCCCGACCATGGGTTCATCGACGACGACGAGTTTTGGGCGGTGGAGAAATGCGGCGGCCATCGTGAGGCGCTGTTTCATGCCGTGCGAGTAGCTCTCGACGAGGTTGTCGCCGAAGCGGGTGAGTTCGAAAAGTTCGAGCAAGACGTCGATGCGGGTCGCGGTTTCGCTGGGGTCGAGGTCGTAGAGGCCCGCGATAAAGTTGAGGAATTCGCGTCCGGAAAGTTTGTCGTAGATGAAGGGGCGGTCGGGAATGTAGCCGATGCGGCGTTTGACTTCGAGGGTGTCGGTGAAGACGTTGAGTCCATCGACGAAGGCTTCGCCGGAGTTGGGTTTGATGAGGCCCGCGAGGACCTTCATCGTGGTGGTTTTTCCGGCGCCGTTTGGTCCAAGAAAGCCAAAGATTTCGCCACGTTCGACGCGCAGATCGACGTGGTCGACGGCGGTGAAGTCTCCGTAGCGTTTGACGAGCTGGCGAATCTCGACCATCGGCCCTTCGCCGTCGCGGCTTGATTGGGCGATGGGTTGTGTTGGGGCAGTCAAGGTGACCTCGTCGTTGGGTTTCTGCGTTACAGTCTGGGTCAGTCTGCGTCGCTCACTTCAACCACGTCAATCGCCAATTTGCCAATCAATCCGGTAATGAGGGCCTGTTGGCGAAGGTCGCCGGTGATGAGGCGGATATGGGTGGCGTCGGCTGGAAACTGGTCGAGGGTGGGGTCGATGGCGAGCCATCCGCTGCCTGTCCAGACTTCGACCCATGCGTGGTAGGCGAACGATTGGAGGGGGGTGAAGTAGATGACGCCGGCGACCATGCGGGCGGGGATGCCGGCGGCGCGTAAGAGGGCGGTGGCGAGGGCGGTGTGTTCGTTGCAGTCGCCGCGTCTGGTTTCGAGCACTTGTAGCGCCGTGGGGACGCCGACGACGTTTTCTTTGGCGATTTCGTTGAAGACCCACTGGGCGATTTTGCGGGCGGCGGGGACGACGTGGGTGATGCCGTGCGCGAGGTTTTTGGCCTGCAACTGGATTTTTGGGTGCCAGACTTCGAGCTGGTTGCTGCCGCCGAGGTTGCCTGAGACCTCGCGGTCGAGCTCGGCGCCGTATTTTCCGATTTCGACGCCATCGCCAATTGTCGTGAGATTTTCACGGGTTACGGTGACGAGGTCGGTGTTCGCGTCCCACGTTTGGCGTCCGAGGTCGATATCCCAGGCTTGGGCGGTGAGGCCTTTGAGGCGGACGACGAGTTTGCGGGCGGCTTCGGGGTTTTCGATGGGTTTGTCGGGTTTGACGGCGGCTTTGGCGATGAGGTCGGGGCCGTTGCCGCGTGCGGCTTCGTCGGCGGCGCCGAGGGCGAGCTGTTTTGTGGTGCGGACGAGTTTGATGCCGAGGGGGCCTTCGGCCATGACGCCTTCGCCGTTGTCGCGTATCCACATGGCGTAGGTGCCCATGGCGCTTTCGCGGTTGAGGCGCCATGCGCGCTCGGTTTTTCCGTCGATGGTGATGTCTTCTTGCCCGACGACGTGAATTTCGGTCGGGGTGTTTTGCATGGTCTGCGGGTCGAAGACCGGTATTTTGTATGTTTTACCGGCAGTTAGGCCGTTTGCGGCGACGATTCGGGTGAGGTTCAGGTCCATCACCGGGGGGTCTTTGATTTCGTAGCGGGAGGCGCGTTCGTCGGTGCCGTTGCGGATGAGGACGTCGATGCCGCCTTTGGTGGTTTCGCCGACGATGCTCATGGAAGAGCCCGGAGTATCAAGGCGAAATTGAAATCGGCGCATGGTTCCGGCGGTGTCGCTGAGGACGGAGCTTTCGGTGTCGACGTCGCGGGTGGTGCCCTGGACGTTGACGGAGATGCGCATTTTTTGGGTGATGAGAAATTCTTCGCCGACGCGGACGCGAGAAACCCGAGCAAATCCAATGGGTTTGGCGTCGACTTCGGCGCGGTAGTACTCTTCGCCTTCGGTGATGGCGGCGCTGGCTTTGCCGCCTGTGAGCCACTCGATGTCGCCTGTGGGTGCGGCGCTGAAGAGGGTTGCGCCGAAGGTGAGGGAGAGGGCGTAGGCAAAAGACCCAGTACTTACAAGGCCCAAGGCGTTGATGAGGCGGCGCGAGCGAAGGTCAGCCGCGCGCCGCTGGCGCTCATTTTCAGGCGCATAACGAGATTCGTGGGATGCGCCTGTTTGGGTCATGCGTGGGGCGACTCACACGGCGGCGAGCGGGCTAGGCGTCGGTCGAACAGCTACCGGGGGCGCCGCCGCAGGTGCCGCAGGTGGCAGCGGAAGTATCTGATTCACTTGAGGATTTTGCCGACGAACCGCCGCTCGATTTCTTGTAATCGGTGACATACCAGCCGCCGCCTTTGAGGTGGAAAGCTGAGGCGGAGACTTGTTTATCGACTTCTTTCGAGCCGCAAGCCGGGCATGGGGCTCTGGGTTTGTCGGAAAAGGGAAGAATCTCTTCAAACTGGTTGCCGCAGGCTTTGCAGACAAACTCGTAAATCGGCATTTTCGTAGTCTCCTCGCGGGGTTGCGAAGTTCGGGCGGGCGCCACGATTCCGCTGTGCGAGAAGCTAAGGTGGGTGCCGCAGAGTGTCAAGCGGCGGTGGAAAAGTGGCGGGTGGTGGAGGTCTGGGCAGAGAAGAACTCTGGGCTACATCGCGGCGGATTGTGCAATGAAATCAATGGGTTAAGTGGCATGTCTCCGCGCACAACTTTAGGGTTGGGCGGATTTGCTTTGTGATTCAAGGGGTTAGGTGCATTTTCCCCACTTCTGGAGTGGGGGGCAAGTGGGGGCGGCGTGGGGGGGGGCACCTCTCCCCCTAATCCCCTCTCCGCATGACGTAGAGAGGGGAGACCGGAAGACCATCACCCCCGCCCTGCCCTTTCGGACCCTCACCCCCGGTCTCACTTCGTTCGACCACCCCCTCCCCCCCT
>CAZXXB010000101.1:982-1574 GCA_964644185.1 uncultured Myxococcota bacterium | reverse complement strand
ATGTGGGGTTGGGGAATTCAGTCGAGGGTTGGCTGGTAATATGAAGGCGGCACGATGGAACAGGCCATTTCTGGCGGTGTCTGCGTCATTGCGTAACAGATCTCATCAAGCATATTCTCTAAGAAGTCGTCATTTGCCCGTGTGTAGGCAGTTCCATCATTGTTGTCGGACTTAAAAGAGTCAGCTTCGTAGCCTATTTCTGCCAATTCGCCCCCGTTAGATGAATAGCCTCTCGCAATTGGCACTACACCGTTATCGTCGGTTCTACCGAGCCGTGCGTCAACGACGATTTCCAAAACTGGTACTTGCACTGGCTCGTAACGAATCGAATATCGCTCGTCGATTGAGTAGGTAAGAGGTGGAATGTCGAATTCCAGCGTTTCCGAAAAATCGTCCTGAGTGACACGGAATGTTCGCTCGACGGTTGCGATTGAGGAGAATGAAGCAAGGCAACCAAACTCAGACATATTCGGGCACGTGATGCCGACGGTCCAGTAGGCGATTACCGTCAACACCGTGGTCGCGTCGAGGTTCTGCTGACCTTGAATGCGGACGGTAACCGTGTCGTTCGTCACTGCCGCGATAGGCACGA
>CAZXXB010000101.1:0-972 GCA_964644185.1 uncultured Myxococcota bacterium | reverse complement strand
GGGTACGCTGGGGCCTTCGGACTCGTGACCGCCACTGGCACAAGCCGAGCTGAAGCAGGCAGAAAACGCAACGACAATGAGCATTGTAGCGATGGCGCGCATAGGGCGACTATGCGGCAAGGTGGGGTAGCGGGGCAATCGAAAAGTGCAGAGTGGGGCGGTTGGTTCCGGCGCGAGGGGGTGCGCGCTGTTGCAAGTAATTTGTGCCGACGAAGAATCGCGAAACAGTGTCGGTGATGCAGATTGACATGCGGTGTGGGCGTGGGCGACGCTGGCACCATTACGAAATGTGTTTGGGAATCCCCCCCCCCACGAGAGGATGGCGTCATGGTACGTTTTGGTCGAGGCCCCGCAGCGGTCGTGTGTGCGCTCTTGTTGGGGGTGGTGCTCGGGGGGACGGGTGAGCGCGCCGACGCGCAGGGGACCACGGGTGATTCGGGTGGGGGTAAGGGGACGGCGGGGGCAGCGAACGGTCAGTCGGATTATTGCCGCAACCCGGCGAACAAGTGTGCTTCGGGTGAGGGCAACTGCTCGCGCGATGGTGAGTGCAACACGGGGCTTGTGTGCGTCACGGGTGCTGGGCCGCGCTATGGGTTGAAGGGCGGGGTCAACATATGTGCGTCGGCGCACTGCAAGAATGGGACGATGGATGCGGGCGATGGAGAGACGGGCGTTGACTGTGGTGGGACGTGCGGGTCGTGTACGCGTCCGGCCAGCGTGAGAAATGGTACGTCGCTTTTCTGCTCGACGGTGTTTCCGTGTGAGGCGGGGCAAGGGTTTTGCGACACGAAGTCGCAGCCGTGCCGTAGTGGGCTTGGCTGCACGGCGAGAGCTGGCGCGAAGTATGGGTTGAGCGACCTCGTCGCGGTGTGTGAGGCGAGCTGCCCGAACAACTGCTCGGGTAACGGGACGTGCAACGGCCTCACGGGGGCATGTACGTGCAACGCGGGGTTTGAGGGGGCGGATTGCGCG
>CAZXXB010000100.1:1417-12490 GCA_964644185.1 uncultured Myxococcota bacterium | reverse complement strand
CAACTCAATCCGGTGCCGCGCCCGCTCAAGCCGCTTGTCGCTCCGCACAATCCCCACGTAGTTCCACATCAGCCGCCGCAACTCATCCCAACTCTGCGTCAACACCACCAGCTCATCCGGCTCGGTCGCGTTCCCACTATCCCACCGCGGAAACTCTGGCAGCGCCGCCACCTCATGCAACCGCTCAATCGTCCTATCCGCCACCCGCGAACCAAACACCACGCATTCAAGCAGCGAATTGCTCGCCAGCCGATTCGCCCCATGCAACCCCGTTGACGACGCCTCTCCGCACACAAACAGGTTCGTCACATCGCTCTCGCCGTGCAAATCGGTCAGCACCCCGCCACAGCAATAATGCGCCGCCGGAACAACCGGTATCGGACGCTCAGTCATATCAATCCCCCACTTCAGGCACTCCCGATGAATATTCGGAAACCGCCGCCGCAAAAACTCTGCATCGATGTGCCGCATATCGAGCACCACATGCGGGTCACCCGTCCGCTTCATCTCGGCATCAATCGCCCGCGCCACGATGTCACGCGGCGCAAGGTCTTTGCGCTCGTGATACCCCGCCATGAATGCCGTCCCGTCGAGCCGCTTCAATACCCCACCCTCACCGCGCAACGCCTCACTGATCAAAAACGACTTCGCCTGCGGATGAAAAAGGCACGTCGGATGAAACTGATAAAACTCCATATTCGCGACCGACGCACCCGCCCGGTACGCCATCGCAATCCCCTCGCCACACGCCACGTCAGGGTTCGACGTGTAAAGATACACCTTGCCCGCGCCACCCGTCGCAAGACACGTCACCCGCGCCCGAATCGCCACCACCGCGTTGCGCGCCACATCGAGCGCATAAGCCCCCACCACCGTGTTCGGCCCGTACATCCCGAGCTTCCACGTCGTCACAAGGTCAATCGCGTGGTGATGGTCGAGTATCGTAATCGCAGGCTCAGCCTTCGCCCGCTCAAGCAACGCCCGCTGCAACGCCCACCCCGTCATGTCATCCACATGCAAAATCCGCCGCTTCGAATGCCCACCCTCTCGCGTCAGGTCGTACTCCACCGTATCTTCCGGCGTCGGCTGCCACTCACCCGTATCGGTCCGCCGCGTGAACCGCACCCCGTAACTCTCCAACTCCTCCATCCGCGCCGGACCATCCTCCACGCCCGCCCGCCCCGCCGCATCCCAGCACAGCCCCCCACCCGCCACAAACGTATCCCGCTCATGCGACTCAAACGAATCTTCCGGCGACGTCACCGACGCCACCCCACCCTGCGCCCACGCCGTGTTGGTCTGGTCTGGCGCCAACTTTGCGAGTACGGTAACGCGCGGAAGTTCAAGGCCCAGCTCGCGTGCGCGTTCAACACTGCGTATGGCATAGGTCAACCCGGCAAGACCGGTACCTACGACGAGAATGTCGGTTTCAATCTGCATGGCGAGCGGCGTTATAATCGTTGAGCAAACGTTGAGCAACGCGGAGGCAAAATGCGCGTGACGGCAAATCAATCATCCACCCTGGCAACCTGCACCCGGGCAACCTGCACCACAGCGGTCACGCTCTGCCTCTCTCTCGCCGTCAGCTCACTCACCGCCTGCAAGCCCAGCGACGACGTGAGCGGCGATGTCGCACGCATCACCGCGACCCTCAAGCACCGCGAGCGCATCGCCGCCCTCGCCGACAAGCTCTCTTCAAAAAACCTCGACCTCGCCAAAGAGCTTGCCAAGCTTGAGCCACCCACCCGCGACGCCCGCAACGAGGGCACCCTCGCCCCACTCGTCACCGGCACCCCCGACGACCAGCACGCCGGCGTCTCGCCCGAACTCAAAGCCGCATGGCAGGCCGCCGTCACCCTCACGCAAAAAGACCCACCCGACATCGACGCAGCCATCACCGCACTACGCGACGTCACCGCCAAAAAAACCGACTACGCCACCGCATGGTACTCACTCGGCTCGATCCTCATGAAAAAAGGCGACCGCACCGTCGACGGCCGCGCCTACGAAGACGCCCTCGACGCCCTCCTACACGCCGCCGAATCGGGCGGAGAATACACCGGCGTCTACAACAACCTCGGCGCCTCACTCCGCAAACTCGGACGCTCCGACGAAGCCGCCCCCTTCCTCAAACACTCCGTCGCCCTCTCACCCCACTCGACCTTCGCCCACAACAACCTCGCAGAAGCCCTCATCGATCTCGGACGCATCGACGAAGCCCGCGCCCTGCTCACCCAGAGCAAACGCCTCCACCCCACCGACCAACGCACCAACAAAAACCTCCGCAAGCTCGAATCCGGCGGCGGATACTAACCCGCGGCACCCAGCACAACCCAGCACAACCCAGCCCTTCGCGAAACGTCGTCCTCTTCGCGCCGAGAGTCACGAGGCATGGCCGACAAACCCAACCCCATCGACAGCCTCAAACGCGGCACGAAATCCTACGAGCAGCTCGCCCGTCGCGCGCTACCCATCCTCGTGCGACAGGCGCGCGCGAGACAGCCCCTCTTTTACAGCGACCTCGCGCGCGAACTCGACATGAAAAACCCGCGCAACCTCACCGAGGTGCTCGGTACCATCGGCAAAGCCCTCAACGCCCTCGCGCTGCGCTGGCACCAACACATCCCACCCATCCAGTCACTCGTCATCAACAAGCGCCGCCACATACCCGGCGTCGGATTCGCCACCATCGCACCCGTCGCCCAGGATTGGGCCACCGTCACCCCGTTCGAACGCCGCGACGAAGTCCAACGCTTCATCGCAGAAGTAAGCGACTACCCCGACTGGCCCCGCGTCCTCCGCGCTTTCAACCTCCAACCCCCCCCCCATCTCCCCCCCCCCCCCTACTCGCCCCACCCCCCCCCCCCCTCATCTGACTCGCTCGACCCCCACACCACCTCAGACCCCACCCTCGACGACGACATCGAGCAAGCCCTCCACCACCCCGAACAAGCCAAACTCCGCCGCGGAGAATCACGCCTCCACCGCGAACTCAAACACCTCGTCGCCCGCAACCCCGCCCGCATCGGCATCGCCACGCAGACCATCAGCGAAATCGAATTCGGCCTCTACTCCGGCGACCGCATCGACGTGCTCTTTCGCGGACGCCGTGTCTGGGTCGCCGTCGAGGTCAAGCCCCGCACCTCCGACGACGCCGACATCCACCGTGGCCTCTACCAATGCGTCAAATATCGCGCCGTGCTCGCCGTTCAGGCCCCCGCCGGCATCCAGATTCGCACCCTCCTCGTCCTCGGCGGAAGGCTCCCCAAAAAGCTCGTCGCTGTCCGCAACCGCCTCGGCATCACCGTCAAAGAAAACCTCATGCCCCGCTAACGAACCCTTCCCGCCACAATGCCTCTCACAGGCGAACCCTCTGACCCGCGAACCCGGTCACCCACCACCCGCGGCACCCACAACCCCAAACAACCGCTTCACCACTGCATCGAGCACGTTCATCCCCGCAAAGGTGGGTGCGACCCGCCCATCACCCGCATCGACCTCACCACTCATCTCAAGCAGCCCATCGCCCGCGAGCACATTCAGCTCGTCGCGTAGCGCAGGCCACGTCTCGCGCGAGACCAACTCTGCCCGCGTACGCAACTCGGCAAGCGAAATCCCCTCCGCGACCCGCAACCCCAGCATCAACCGCTCAGTCAACCGCTCTTCCGCCGTCGGCCTCTCGCGAAACACCTCACCCAACTCACCCCGCGACAACGCCGCCAGATACTCGCCCGTCACCTTCGTGTTCGCGTACCGCTCGCCGCCATCATCACCGTGCGCCCCCACCCCCAGCGCCATGTAAGGCGTCATGCGCCAATACGCGAGATTGTGCCGCGCCTCATGCCCCGGCTTCGCCAGATTCGACACCTCATAGTGCCGATACCCCGCCCCCGTCAGCCGCTCGTGAATCGTCGCATACATCGTCGCCGCTGTCTCATCATCCGCCGCCGCCACCATCCCCGCGTCACGCATGTGCGTCAGCGCCGTACCCGCCTCATACGTCAACTGGTACAGCGACACATGCGGCGGATTCTCACCCAGCACCGCACCGACATCATCCTCAAGCATCGCCTGCGTCTGGCCCGGAGTCGCAAAAATCAGGTCAATCGAAAACGACTCGAACCCCGCCCCACGCACCGCCGCAATCGCCTCGCGCGCCGTCGCCGCATCATGGTTGCGCGACAACACCTTCAACTGCCCATCGCTAAAACTCTGCACCCCCATACTCAGCCGAGTCACCCCAGCCTCACGATACGCATCGAGCGGCAAACCCATCGCCACCCGTCGCGGATTCGCCTCCAGCGTCACCTCACACCCTGCCGCAAGCCCCACCCGCGCCCGCACCGCGTCAAGCACCCGCGCCACATACTCGGCCCCCCACAGCGACGGCGTCCCACCCCCAAAAAACACACTCGTAAACGGCACCACACCCCCACTCCGGTCCCCCCACCCTGCGTCATGCGGGGAGGGGGTGAGGGGGAGAGGTGCCCCCTCAGGGGGCAGCGTCTGCGCGGGGGTGACAACACCGAGGGGGAGAGGTGCCCCCACCCGCAGCTCAAGCTCGCGCAACACCGCACCGGTGTACGCCTCTCGCGGAATCTTCTCGTACGCCACCGCTTCCGTCGCAAAGTCGCAATAGTTGCAGCGCCGCTCGCAGAATGGGAAGTGAATGTAAAGCGCGTGTCGGGGCTGCTGCATGGCCGCCGCACCGTAACTCAGGAGACTCGAACATGGAACCTGCAACGGTGCGTCTCGCACTCGAAACCGTCGGCAACGCCTCAACCCTCGCCACCATCACCATCGACCGCGAAGACAAACGCAACGCCCTCAACTTCGCCACCATGCAGGCCCTCGACCACGTCGTCGACGAGCTTGCCACCATCCCCACCCTCACCTGCGTCCTCTTACGCGGTGCCGGCGAAAAAGCCTTCGTCGCCGGCGGCGACCTCACCGAACTCGCCAACGTCCGCACACTCGACGGAGCGCGCAAGCTCGCCGAAGCCGTCGGCCCTACCCTGCAAAAACTCGCCAACCTCCCCGCCATCACCATCGCCGGCGTCAACGGACACGCCATCGGCGGCGGCACCGAACTTGTCCTCGCCTGCGATCTCCGCGTCATGGCCCGCCACGCCCGACTCATGTTTCGCCAGATGGATTTCGGTGTCATCCCCGCGTGGGGCTCACTCACCCGCCTCGTCAAAGCCCTCGGCCAGAGCGAAGCCATCCGCATCCTGCTGCTCGAACGCGACCTCACCGCCGAAGAGGCCCACACCCTCGGCCTCGTCTTCCGCGTCTACCAGAGCGAAACCTTCGACCACGACCTCGTCGCCCTCGGCAGGCAGGTCGCGAGTCTGCCCCCCATCGGCGTGCGCACCCTCAAACACGTCGCAAGCAAAGCCCACGACCTGCCCTTCGACGCCGCCTACGCACTCGAAGCCGAAGGCTTCGCCCAAACGTGGTCAAGTGCCGACCATTGGGAAGCCATGGCCGCCTTCTTCGAAAAACGCCCACCCCAATACACAGGCACGTAACCGCGCCCCCCTTCAACACACGCCGACTCGCGCGCGAACTCTCACGCACGCACGAATCGGCGCACCTCGCAGCCGCATCCGCCACGAAAACACAACGCCCCCACAAAACAAGAAACCCCGGCGCATGGCCGGGGTTGAGGGTATTGCGGGGTTGAGACGATTGACTGTGGCGCTTGCATCGCCCGCTCATTCGCGGGCGCGCTCTCATCGCGTCACGACATCACTTCAGCGTGCATGCCGTTCCGTTGAGGCTGAACTCGCTCGGCATGTCACCGGCACCAGCGCCGATGTAGCCAATCGCAATCGTCGAACCCGACTCAATGAGACCGTTCCAGTCGAGGCTCTCCGCCGTCACGTTCTGTCCCGCGAAGCCAAAGTTCGCATACCAGCCGTTCACGATCGTATCCCCAGCCGGAAGCTCAAAGCCGATGTTCCACGAGCTTGCAGGCGCACCCGCGTACTCGATCAACAACGTCGCCTGGTAGCCGCCTTCCCACGTGTTCACCACATGGAACGACGCAAGGCACGCGTTCGTCGCCGGGCCCGGGTCCGGGCAAATCGGCGCGAACTCAAGCTCGCCATCGAACGGAAAATTGTGCGCCTCGCCGTTGCCTTCCACCGACTTCGCAAACAGCGAACCCATGATGTTCGCGGCGTGGAAGTGCACGTGCGCCTTCGGTGCAAGCAATGAGCCTTCGAACTGAATGCTCGTCACTTCCACATCCAGCGCCTGATGCGCATTGTAAATCACGCGGCTGCGATCAATCCCGCTGTAGTTCATCTGGAAGTTCTTGAACGTCACGCTCGCGCCGGTCACGTTGATCAACACCGTCGAGCTAGCCGGAGCATGCAGCTCAATCGACACCGCCGAACCCATCTGCGCCGAGTTGAACTCGAAAATGTTCAGGTCGGGGTGCGTGCCCGTCATCTTGATCGCGCCCCACGGCGTAATCTGCGTCAGGCCATTCACCGGCAGCGCCGCAAGCCCAGCCGACGCGGCGACAAGCCCATCGCACGTCGCGGCAAAATCAAGCGCGGTCACCGGCGTCGAGGTCGCGCCGCCTTCAAGGTCAACCGTCTCGTCGATGTCGAGCGCACCACCGTACTGCAGGTTGCCCCAAATCGTGCCGCTACGCAGCTTCGTGTCGCCGCCAACCAGCATCACGTCACCGCCACCCGCGTTCTGGCCCACGCTGAACCCGAGAAAGTCCACGTTGCCCTTCACCGCGAGCTTGCCGAGAATGTCTTCCGCACCCGCGTAATCACCGCACGCAAACACGTTGAACCCTTTCGCGTCACCCAGCGTGTACGTCGAGGGCGCTGGGCAGCAGTCGCCCGGCGGCGGCAACGGCATCAACTCGACGTTGATGTCGCCATACCCATCCCACGTCGCGCCACCGTCTTCGTAACGGTCGAAGAAGAACCACATCGACGCGCCGAGAATCTTGTTCTTGCCGTTCGCCGCATCACCAAACTGGTACGGATACGAACCATCCGCCGGCATCTGGTCGAGCACCACGAGCGAACCCGGCTTCGTCATCGTGCCGCTCGTCAAATCAAAGTACTCCCACTCGTCGGTGATCCACGACGGCTGAAGGCTCGGCTGCTCAATTTTCGGACCACCAAACGGCGCGCCCTGTCCCTTGAACGCAAGGTTCAACTCGACCTGCCACTCTTCACCCAGCGTACCCGCGCCACCGCCAAGGTCATAAATGTACGCCGTGCCCGTGATCTTGCCCGAGTACGTCGTGCTCAACTCAAAGCGCGCGTCGTCGCGAAACCGCAGCATCACCGTCTTGCCGTTTCCGTTGAAATTCGGAAACCACAGCGCATGCCCCTGAAAATGCTCGGTCGCCTTGTAGAGAAAACCACCCGCCGGGCAGCTCGTCTCAACCTTTTCAGCCACGAACAGCCAGTCGTGCGTACCGCTGATCGCCGTGTGATCGGCCTTCTTCGTCAGCCAGCCGCGACCCACCCACGTGTCTTCTTCGCCGGGGTTCAACCGGTGCCCATCCTGCAACAGCAAAAACGACTCGGCACCCATGCCGAAGTCGTACATCTCAAACCGCGCACCCTGCGTCTGCGGGCTCGTGAGACCAATCAGCCGCCCGTGATTCTCGTTGCCATTCGCGCCGTCATCCGTCGCAACAAAGCCGTTGCCAACGATGCCAAACGCGTAGTTGTACGTCATATCGACGCGGTAAAGCCCCGCGCCGTACCCATACCCCGTCCCCGTGTCTTCACCGCCGTACACCGTACCCGCAAAGCGGATAAACCCGCCCACCGGGTCAACGAAGCAGTAAAGCTCGGCCCCGTTCGTCTCAGCCGAAAACGTCGCCTTGCCACCCGTCGCACCACCGCGCCCCGCAAACAACCCATCAAAACGCAACGCATACGGCGGCGGAGCAATCTCACCATCCGGGTGGTCTTTCACGCGAAACACAATCGCGCTGCCAAGCTGCAGGCTGCGGTTGTAGTCGCCCTGCACAAGCTCAACCTCGCCGAGATCGACACCATCCGGAAGCAGCGGGGCAAGGTCGGCCCGCACGTCGTCATCTTCACTCGGCTTATCATCGCCCGGCGACCCAAAGTCAGGGTCGACCACGTCGATACCCGACCCCGGCTTCTTGCCACCGCCCTGCGTGTTGTCCACGACCCCATCCGGAGTCGAACCATCCACGTTTCCATCCACCGGGTCGCTCTCTTCGACCGGCGCGCCATCTTCATCCACCGTCAGGCCATCGTCACATGCAACCGACGTCGCGAGCAGTGCAAAAAACACCGACCGCGTCACCAGCGCAAACCGCGACGACGACACAAACGAAAACATGAACGGATAGACCGACTTCATCATCATCCTCCATGCGGCTACCTGCCGCACACAACATCTTCTGCGATCACACCCGGTCAAAGGCGCACCGCACACAGACACATCAATCGCGCGCACACCGCGAGCCCGCAGACCCCGCCGCTCACCACCACCCGCATCACGCAAATTCACTAGACTTTGCGAGACTAACCGAAGTTAGAACCTCAACGCAACCACAATATGATACTCGACCCGCTCTTCTTTTCCCCACCCTGCTTCAACCAGCCGCACCCAGAACGTCTCGCGCCGCCTCGCGCAATCGCTCGCGCGTCGCGCGTGCCCACGCCCCCCGCTCGCTCAACCCCGCCCGCGTCTCCAAAAGCCCCAAATCACCCGCCGACCCCACATGCGTCGCCGAAAGCGCCTCTCGATCGGGCGCAAACGTCCCATCAATCAGCTGCGAACCCACCTCGCGATACGCATCGCGAAACGTCATCCCACCCTGCACGAGCCGATACGCCTCATGCGCCGCATACAACTCATCAGTGCACGCCGCCTCCATCCGCCCCGCATCAAACGTCAGCCCCGGCAGCAAATGCGTCGTCACCGCCAGCAACTCGACCGTCTTGTCGCACAGCCCAATGAACGGAGCCTTCAACAGCTGAAAATCACGATGGTAATTCGATGGAAGCGACCCCGCCAGCGCCTCGACCGTCGCCCTCAGCCCCCGCAACTCACGACACCGCCCCCGCGCAAGCTCGACCACATCGGGGTTGCGCTTTTGCGGCATGATCGACGACCCCGTCGTGAACGCATCCGGCAACCGGACAAACCCAAACTCCTCCGTCGAGTACAGCGCCAAATCGCAAAAGAACTTCTCCAGTACGAGCGAAAGCTCACTCGCCCAGTTCGCCACCGCAAGCTCAAACCGCCCACGACTGTTCTGCACATCGACCACGCTCCGCTGCACCCGAGCGAACCCCAGTCGCGCCGCCACATCTTCACGATCAATCGCAAGCGGAACCCCAAACCCCGCCGCCGACCCAAGCGGCATACAATCGACCCGCGCATACAGTGCCTCGGCCGCCAGCGCCTGCTCAAGCAACGCCTCGCCAAACGCCGCAAACCACAACCCCACTGTCGAAGGCATCCCCCGCCGCATATGGGTGTAACCCGGCATCGCCAGCGACCCGTGACTCTCTGCAATCGCTACAAACGCAACCCCACACGCCGCCGTCGCATCGGCAAAATCAATCACCGCCTCGCGCATAAAAAGCCGCATCGCCGTCTGCACCTGGTCGTTGCGCGACCGCGCCAGATGAATGCGTTTGCCCGGCTCGCCCAACACCTCGGTCAACCGCGCCTCAATCGCCGTGTGCCCGTCTTCCTGCTCTTCCGATATCGCAAACGTACCCGCCTCAACCGCCGCCACAATCTCACCCAGCACCCCCGTCAGTGCCGCCGCATCACCCGCCGACAAAAACCCCTGCTTCGCCAGCATCTGCGCATGCGCCGCGCTCGCAACACAATCGTGCGGCACAAGCCGCATATCCGTCCGCGGGTCTTCACCCACCGTAAACCGATGAATCAACGCATCGAGCGGAAGTCCCTTATCCCAGAGCCGTGCCATCGCGTTCCCACTCCTCTGTGCAACTCACCTAGTCAAGCATACTTGACTACTTTATCTGCCACCTTCAACTCACCCCTTGCCCCAACCCTCTCTCTGCCGATCTTACCCCCCCTCCCTGCGTCATGCGGGGAGGGGGCCAGGGGGAGAGGTACTCCCCCTCCCTGCGTCACCCGCAACGGACACCGGGAGAGACGTGCTACCCCACAAGCTCGAAGTACCGGCGAATCGTCGCCTCGTAAAGCCGCACCGCCTCATTCAGCTCACCCACATACAAATGCTCATCGGCACGATGCGACCGCGCCGTATCACCCGGCCCCATCTTCACCGCCGGTATCGCCCCCAGAAACGCCCAGTCACTCGTCGTGTTGCTCGCAATCGGCTCACGCCCCGTCGCCCCCACCGCCGCCCGCACAATCGCCTCGTCATGCCCCGTCGCCTTCGGCAAATACCGCTGCGACCGCACAATCACCTCACTCTCCAGCACCTCACGAATACGCCCCACCAACTCCTCATGTTCAAGGTTCGGAGTCGTACGAAAATCGACCACGAACTCGCACGCATCTGGCACCTGATTCACCTGCAACCCACCCGCCACCTTCGTCACCTGCGCCCGCGTCTCACCCAACAGCGCGTGCGGCTCAAACCGCATCTCACTCAACCGCGTAATGTCGCGCGCCGCCTTGTGAATCGCATTCTCCGCGGGCAAGCCATCTCGCGCCACCATCTCGACGTTCGCCACATGCCCCGACGTCCCCTTCGCCACAATCCGCAGCAAAAGCATCCCCCGCTGCGCCGTGCATGGACGCATCCCCGTCGGCTCGCCCACAATCGCCGCATCAAATGCCCCAAGCCCCGGCAACACCGACTGAATCCCCCCACTGCCACCCGTCTCTTCTTCAGCCACAAAACAGAAAACGATCTCCCCCTTCGGAGCATACCCCGCCGCCAGCAGATTGCGCGCCGCCCCCAGCATCGCCACCACCGACCCCTTCGCATCATTCGCCCCAAGCCCAAACAGCGCCCCACCCGGCATCAACGGCCCCTCGCGCAGCACCGGCCCATGCGGCTCAATCGTCCACCCCGCACACGGCGGAACCGTATCA
>CAZXXB010000100.1:0-1397 GCA_964644185.1 uncultured Myxococcota bacterium | reverse complement strand
TAGCCGCCGCCCGCCCCCTGCGCCCGTCACCGCTGCATCATTCCCATCACCATTCGGTTCGCTTGCCGTTGCCCCCGCTGGCCCCGCGCCGCCAATCGAAAACACGACATTGTTCCCCACCCGCCGCGGAACAGCACCAATCCGCTCCGCCACGTAGCAGACATACCGCGCCGCCGCGTCTTCGTTACCCGACACGCTCGGTATCGCGACCAACTCCCTCAGCGTTTCCAGCATCGACTCGCTCATCGTTGACCGTGCCCCCGTGCCCCCCCCCCCATCATCCTCATACCCGATCATCCTCCCCGCGCCTTCGTTCGTGAAGATTTCGCGCAGCAGCGCATCCTCGCGAAACCCGCTAATCACATGCGCGCTAAACACCCCGCCCTCAAGCGCCGACAAAATCGCCTTCGCTTTCGGACGCATCCCCGCCTGCAACCGGCCATCGCTCTCCATCGCCCGCAACTCATCCACCGTCAGGTGATTGATGATGCTCGTCGCGTCTTTCACATCATCAAGAATCCCCGCCGGACGAATCAAAAAGAACAGCTTCTCGGCCTTCAACGACGCCGCAATCGCCGCCGCAATCGTATCCGCATTCGTATTAAAAACGTTGCCGTCGTCATCCGCCGACAACGGAGCAATCACCGGCACGAAATCGCCCGCGAGAAGATGCGTCACAATCTGGCTATCAACCCCCACCACATCGCCCACAAGCCCAAAATCAACTGTCCGCGCTTCCGTCTCTCCATCCGGCACAATCGACGTCGGTGGACGTTTGACCGCCCGAATCAGCCCCGCGTCAACGCCCGAAAGCCCCACGCACGGCAGCCCCATCATGCGCAAATCGGCCAGCAAGTCGGTGTGCTGCGTCCCCGCCAGCACCATCTTCGCCACATTCAGCGCCTCGGCACTCGTCACGCGCCGCCCCGCCACTTTTTCGCTCTTCACCCCCAGCTTGTCGCTCAACTCATCGACCTGCGGACCGCCGCCATGCACGATCACAAGGTTGATGTTGAAGTGATGCAACAGCGAGAGCTGGTCGCACAGATGCCGCCGCGCATCGACATCGGCGAGCAGGTCGCCACCGAGTTTGATGACAAACGTCTTGTTGCGAAACTGGCGCACATAGGGGGTCGCCGCCCGCAAAAACGTAAATGGATTCTCGTTGTTGCCACCAGTCATCGTTCTCTCCGCTCCGTTTCTTCAATCACGTCTGGGATTCACGCCCCAGGCACTTTAGAAAACCATCGGGCGCCACCCTGCCCCATTCTCGCGCACCACGTCGCAGGCACTTTAGAAAACCATCGGGCGCCACCCTGCCCCATTCTCGCGCACCACGTCGCAGGCACTTTAGAAAACCATCGGGCGCCACCCTGCCCCATTCTCGCGCACCACGT
>CAZXXB010000099.1:10222-12889 GCA_964644185.1 uncultured Myxococcota bacterium | reverse complement strand
TCATCGTCGTCGCCACACGCGGAAAGCATCGGAAGCATCGCACCCGAAAGCACGAGCCCCAGCGCCAGAAGCCATTGCCGAACCAACCCAACAAACGCACGTGTACCCATTTGCATGATCTGCCTGTCCTTGCGTCTCCCCCGACGTTCCACATTTTTCACGAACCGCCTCCAGCGAATCACGACATGCCGCACCGCGCAAGAACGATCTCGCCCCCAAGGTTGTCGCGTCACGCCATGGCGGGTATAGAGGCCGCGGGATTGGAGACACGCACGAGATGATTCCGTACATTCAAATTTCGCCCATCGACCTTGGCTTCATCAAGATTCACTTTTTCGGAATCATGGCGTCGATGGCCGTGCTTTCGGGCGTTGGCTATTGCTACTGGGTTGCTGAGCGCGAACTTCGCGACGGTCGCTCGATGCTCGACCTCGCGCCGTGGCTGCTCTTTCCCGGCTTTCTCATCGCCCACCTCGCCTCGGTCGTCTTCTACTTTCCAGAGCGGATCCTCGAAAATCCACTGTCGCTGCTCGACATCACGAGCGGACTCTCAAGCTTCGGCGGCATGCTCGGCGGCGTCGCTGGCGGCATCTACTTTTTGTGGCGCGAGAAGATGCCGATCATGACGTGGATCGACGTCATCGCACGCGGCTTCTCGCTCTCGTTCATCTTCGGACGCTTCGGCTGCACGACCGCACACGACCACCCCGGCCTACCGAGCGACTTCTTTCTCGCCGTCAATTACCCCGCGAAGCACGGCTTCCCGGCAGGTCCACGCCACGACCTCGGCTTCTACGAGTTTCTGTTCTGGATCGTCGCGTTTCTCGTCATGCACAGCCTTACCACCGCCGCAAAAGGCAAACGTCGCCCCGACGGGTTCTACTTCGGCCTCTTGATGGTGATGTACACACCGATTCGCTTCTATCTCGACTTCTTGCGCACCGCCGACAGCACGCACTTCGGCCTCACGTTCGGGCAATATGCAGCACTCGGAATGTTTCTGTGGGGCGGGTTTTCACTCTACCGCGCCATCTCGACGAATGTCGTCTCGCCATACACCCCGTTTGAAGAACGCGTGGCCGCCGCAAAACGCGACGAACGGCGCGACCGCAAGCAGGCAGCAAAGGCCCGCAGCTAGCTCACGACACCCGATCGAGCGGCTCAGTGCTCGCTCTCACCCGCTTCACGACTTGCCTCGGGGTCAAATCGCGCGACCTCTGCCAGCCGCTCTTCGGCATACCGAAGCCGTCGCAGCAGCGCCTCGAAATCGGTCTTGCGCAACACCACCACCTCAGCATTGGTGCCCGAGAGATCAACCTTGGCCGTCGTCGTCGCAAGCGGCGCTGGAGCATCTTCCGCCGTACCGTCGTCGCCACCGGACGGTGGCAACGTATCGCCGTCGAGCGCGTCGCCATCAGCGGCGGCTGCGGCCCCGGCCAACGCAGCGCGCTTACGTGCGGCCCACGCCTCGCGCGTCACCATCGTCGCGGCGAGTCGCTCGGCGGCCTCTTCACGTTCCATCGCGGCCATCTTGTCGAGCGCCTGCCGCCGCTTCTTGCGCCACGCGAACAGAAACAGCACCGACGTCAAACCCCAGATCGCACCACCACTCGTCACCGCCGGCACAATCGCGTACCAAAAGCGAAAACGGCTCGCGAAATCTTTCTCAAGGCCCAAAAGATCGCGCCCATACACGCGCGTCAACGCGGCATCCATATCGCCCGACGCTCGAAACTCCTGAAGCAGTTTCGCCAGCGCACCGCGCCCTTCGCGGTCGATGAGCAGGTGAACGAACTCGATCGACTGCGCATACGCGAGGCGCGCAGAAAACGTACCCTGCGGCCAGTCGCGCTCAAGGTTGCGCATCGGTATCAGGCCCGACGTGACGGCTGCCGTCACGAGCGTGCTGGTGCGCTGCCAGTCAACCTCACGGCTGTGATGCATCGCGAGCCCTTCGAGCAGCCAGCGTGGAGCCCTGCGCGGCGCAAGGGCGCGATGCACGATGACGTGCGACAACTCGTGCACGAGCGTCTCGCGTAGCTGTTTTTCGGGAGCGTCGCCGCCGAGACCAGAGAGCCGCACGATGACGAGGTTGAGCGAAGAGTAAGTGACCCCCGCGCTCCAGCGCGCGACGCGCTTGTCGGGCTGCAGCGCGTGGTACTCATCGGGGTTTTTCGCGACGAGAATGCGCGTGCCGCCGCCCGCCGCGAGCCCCACCTCTTCGGTGATACGGGCCCACGATTCACTCGCGAGCGTCATCAGCGGCGCGACGGCTGCGCGGTGCGCCGGGTCGAAGTAAAACTCAATCGGCCCCACCGACTCTTTCACCCACTGTGGCGGCAGCGCAACAAGCTCGCGGACAGGCTTTTCGGCACGGGTGGCACCAACGCCCGCCGCGGTACCCGCGTCACCAGCGTCTTCGCCCGCGAACTCTTCATCGGGGTGATCATGCGCGTCGTCGAGCACCACCGGCGCGGGAAGATCAAGGTGCTCGAACTCGTTGGCGCGCGCCGTGGCGGCGTCAAACGCTGGCGCAGTCACGACGAAACACAGCATCGCGACGAGCACGCGCGCCCACGTCGAGGCGGTGCTGCGCAGGGGGTTGCGCACGAGAAGTTCAGGGGGTGTAGCCCGTGGGGCAAACGGCACAGAGATCATCGGGGTCCA